>NZ_JACLQL010000001.1:272872-366079 GCF_016648635.1 Streptococcus sp. 21.1
GTTTGGTTGTCGATAGTCAATTTTCCTGTTACTTGAGATTCAGGGACTGTAGCTGTAGTTTCGGTAATATAAGTTCGTTTACCATCCAACATATAGTAAAGATGGACAGAATAGGTACCAGCATCGCTCTTGTGACTGGCTTTATCTACATGAACCTTGTAGCTACCGTCTGATTGTTTATCAGCATGATACCAAGTGAGGTCATCTTGACCATCTTTATCTGACCAAATTGGAACACGCACTTCTTGGACTGCCTTGCCACCACCTGAAACATTAGTTACGACAACATCAAAGCCATTAGACGTTTGGTTGGTAATCGTCAATTTTCCTGTTACTTGAGATTCAGGGACTGTAGCTGTAGTTTCGGTAATATAAGTTCGCTTACCATCCAACATGTAGTAAAGATGGACAGAATAGGTACCAGCATCGCCCTTGTGGCTGGCTTTATCTACATGAACCTTGTAGCTACCGTCTGATTGTTTATCGGCATGATACCAAGTGAGGTCATCTTGACCATTTTTATCTGACCAGATTGGGACACGGACTTCCCGAACTGTCTTGCCACCACCTGAAACATTGGTTACGACAACATCAAAGCCATTAGAGGTTTGGTTATTGATGGTAAGGTTACCAGAAACACGGTTTTCTTGTGGTTTAGACTCAGTAGCTTTCAAGGTCGCAATATCCACATAACGACGTGTACCACTGTAACTGATGTAAGAAATCCATTGATGGTTATCCGCAGTCAAGACCTTGTCATAGTTCACTTTGTAGCCTTTTTCCAAGGTATAAAGCGTTTCTGCAGAAGCCTTAGGTTCGTTTTTAACATTCAAGCTACGTGTCACATTATAAGTACCGCTTGCTGGAAGCTTTTCAGCACCAGTAGTTTCTGGTTTTGCTTGATTAGTCTCTGTTGGTTTAACAGTTGGTGTTTCAGCTTTGGCAGGTGTCAAAGTCGCAATATCTGCATAATAGCGAACATAGTCATAACCAAGGTAAGAAATCCATTGGTGATTATCCGCAGTCAAAACTTTGTCATAGATAACATGGTCACCCTTACTGAAAACAAAAGTAGATTTGAGGTCTGCTTTTGGTTCTTTCTTAATATCTGTGTCACGTGTAAAGTAGAAAGTTCCTGTCGCTGGGATGTTCAAAGCACCTGTTGTGGCTTGAGTGCCATTAGAAGGCTTACCATCCCCATTACCACTATTACCGTTACCACTACCAGCTGCCACTGGTTTCACTGGCGCATAACGACGCACGCCAGAGTATGATTTGTAGCTAATCCATTGATAGCCGTCAGCCGTCACGACTTGATCGTAAAGGACGCTGTCTCCTGGATTTACATAAAATTCAGCCTTGGCAGACACCTTGGGTTGATTCTTAATCTCTGTACGTTCCTTGTAGACATAAGTTCCTTGACTTGGAAGGTCGCTGTCTGTAGTTGTAGCTGGTTGGCTCACCAAACTAGTATTGACAGCTGCTCTCACCATACTAGATACATCAAGATTAGCATCTTTTTCAGCTAAATTTGTGCGATTTTCCACAGCTGAAGGGGCAACTGCAGTTTCAGATGCTTTATCAGCTGTTTGTGAAGCACTCATTTCACTTCTAGCTTCGCTAGTAGCAACTTCACTGGCTGTTTGACTCGTTGTTGAGGTTTCGCTAGCTTTCTCACTTGATGCCACTCCATTAGTTGCTACGCCACTGAAAATATCAGCCGCTGTTACGGCATCACTATCTGAAGTCGCACGCAAAGTGGCATCTGAGGTCGTTGCAGCTTCATGGTGTTCGTCAGCCAAAGCTTGACCCGCAAAGACCAAACTAGCTCCTAAAAGAACTGACGCAGCCCCAAAAGAATATTTACGAATTGAAAAACGTTGTTGTTCGTGTAAAAATTTTTCTCGTTTCATATTATTATTTCTCTCTATCGAATTAATATTACTGGTTGATTGTAACACTCAGTGACAAATATTACAAGTATTTTACAGAATATTACTAAATATTTCTCACTTGTCCATTAGTATACCAAATTTATTTGACTTGTACACATCTAAATCATAAACTGTCCATTTTTTGTCATAATCGAAAGCCGAAGCAAGCCATACTTATTTATTCGTAATTTTGTTAGGAAAAGTGGAAAAAATATAAAAAACACCACCCTCAAAAGAGAGTGATGTTACAACTCTTAAGAAATATCCACATAGCGTCTTGCACCGCTATAGGTTACATAAGACAACCAGGTATGGCCATCGGCTGTAAGGACCTTGTCATAGCGAACAGACATGCCTTTATCATAGTAGGCTAACTCTGGACTAGCAACACTTGGTTGAGCTTTGATAGAGCTAGGTTTGGTAAAGGTATAAGTGCCAGTTGCAGCTAGGCTTGGACTTGCTGGTTGAGCAACTGCTGTTGCCTTACCATCAATGGCAATGTAACGGCGGTTGCCTCCATGACTAACATAAGAGAGCCATGTGTGACCATCTGCAGTCACCAATCTGTCATAGTTAACGGACATACCAGCATCATAGTAAGCCAACTCTGGACTCGCTACACTTGGTTCTGCTTTAATGCTAGAGCGTTCCTTGAAAGTATAAGTACCAGATGATGGTGTGCTTGGTTGAACAGGTTGTTCTACAGGTTTAGTCACACTCGTTGGTGCGATAGCCACATAGAAACGATGTCCTGAATAGCTGAGATAAGAAAGCCATGTATAGCCGTCATTATTGACAACCTTGTCATAGTTGACTGACATGCCTGAATCGTAGTAGCTAACATCTGGGTTGGCTACCAAAGGTTGAGTCTTGATGCCAGTACGAGCGGTAAAGGTATATGAACCTGAAGCTGGAAGGTTGTGGCGGGTTGCATTTTGAACTGGAACAGTTGTGCTAGTGCCTCCGATACCTACCATCTTACCGTCTTGGACATAGTAGAGATGGACGATGTATTCGCCTGCTTCGGCCTTATGGTCACTAACATTGATACGAACCTTGTAGCTACCATCACTTTGTCTGCTAGCTTGGTGCCATACAAGATCGTCTTGGCCGTCTTTAGCTGTCCAAACTGGAACACTTACGCCTTGGATAGCCTTGTCACCACCAGAAACATTAGTGATATGAACGTCAAAACCGAGGTTAGAGAGGTTTTCAATATTGATAGTACCGCTTGGTTTGCTTTCTTGTTGAGCAAGTTTAGCCACAGCTACATAACGTCGGTTGCCATTGTAGCTGAGGTAAGAAAGCCATTGGTAACCATCACCACTGACAATCTTGTCGTAGTTGACTGACATACCAGCATCGTAGTAGGCTAACTCTGGACTTGCCACACGAGGTTCTGCCTTAATGCTAGAGCGTTCTTTGAAGGTGTAAGTTCCTGCATCAGGAAGGCTATAGCTAGTAGTTGTATGAGTTTCTTCAACCTTAGCAGGAACTGTGTAAGTTGTGCCGCCCACACCAACTAATTTACCATTAGTTTCAACATAGTAAAGATGAACATTGTAGAGACCACGTTCATTCTTGTGGTCAGTTAGACTGACGTTAACCTTGTAGTTACCATTGTTAAGACGAGTCGCATTGTACCAGATGATATCATCTTGACCATTCTTTTCAGACCAGATTGGTACAGATACCCCAAGGATACCGTTTTGGTCTGAAACATTACTGATAACTACACTAAAGTCACCATTGTCATGACTTTCAATAGCGATATCGCCTCTTGGTTTAGCTACAGCCTCTGCAGCGGCACCTAGGTCAACGTAACGACGAGTACCATTGTAGGACACATAAGAAATCCAACGGTGGTTGTCCGCAAGCAAAGATCTATCATAGTTGACTGACATGCCCGGATCAAAATTGAACTCAGTCTTGGCAGTCAAGCTAGGTTGGTTCTTCACATCTGCAGGTTTAGTGAAGTAATAAGTACCACGTTCAGGGATGACTTCATCTCTAGTTGCTTCAGTGGTGCTATTAGTGTTTTCAGCCTTCAATGCTGCGATATCAGCGTAGTAGCGTTCATAGTCGTAGCCAATGTAAGAAATCCATTGATGATTGTCTCTCTTCAAGACCTTATCATATATAACATGGTCGCCTGCACTAAAGACAAAGGTAGGTTTGATATCCATGATAGGCGCTGTACGAATTTCAGTTGTACGACGGAAATAGAAAGTACCGTTTGATAGAATATCAAGAGAACCATCAGCAGTCACAGGACCATCCACACCAGGTTGAGGAGTATCTACAGCTTCACGGTCAGTAACTCTAGTTTCTGCTACTTCTGAACTTGCTGAACGGTTAGTCTCACTTGCTGCTTCAGAGCTAGCTACTGATGACACTTCAGAACGTGGATTAGCCACTTCTGATTTAGAAACAGAAGCGACAGCAGATGCAGAATGAGCAACCTCTGCCGGTACTTCCAAAGAAGCAGCCTCGCTAGCTACTACACTACTAGCTTCAGAAGAAGCAACTTCACTGCTAGCAAGCTTAGGTCTTGGTGCTTCAGATCTTGAAACTGGTTGATTGAGGACATCGGTAACAGCTTCTGAAGTTGCCTGGTCGATTTGAAGTGGTTCAGAATTATTTACAAAAACTTCATAATCCTTGCTGGAATTTACGCTATTGGCTTGTTCCTGAGCCAAAGCATGTCCACCAAGCATCAAGCTCGCACCAATCAAGACTGATGCAGCTCCAAAAGAATATTTACGTATTGAGTAACGTTGACGTTCCTTAAAAACATATGCCTTTCTCATTTTGATCACTCTCACTTTCTAGGCTGTTTGATAAAAATTGGAACCGTTTTCATATTTCTATTATACCCCTTTGAAATATTTTTTACAATTATTTCAATATTATTACTAAACTTTTTTAAGCATGAAAAAAGAGCTGAAAGTTCAGCTCTTCAATAATGTTTTTACTCTGCCCAGGTATTATAGTCTTGAAGCGAAGCGATATCATGCTCTTGTCCATCCTTTGACTCAGAAGCTGAAAGTTTTGTTCCACTAAGCATATCCGTCTGATCTGGCTTAGCTAGCAAATGAGAAACCTGCTCTAGAGCATCATCTCCAAAGAAGACCAACTCTCCAGAAACTTCCTTGTTCAGAATTGTCATAAGTTCTTTATTGGAACTGATGTTTAATTCCCTAATTCTAAAAGTATTTGGGTCAGACAACTCTAGAAATACTGCATTAGATCTATTCCGAATACGAAGTCCATAATAATCTAATCTTTCATTTAGCGATTTACTAAAATAGTCTCGTTTGTAAATCTGTTTATCATCTTTATCTACTCCACCTTGAATAGCAACTCCCGTCACGAACTTGCCAGTCTCAAAATCAAAGACCCTTCGTCGGCCAATTCTATCACGTTCTCCACCAGAATTAGTAATCAAAGTAGTTACGATAAGATAACTTTTCCCACTGATATCCTTGTCAAGATCCAGATCACTAACATATTCTTCAGGAAAATCCTTTCGTAAGATTTTCAAGACATCCCATTTTTTGTAAATCTTCTTGGTGTTAAAAGGGTTATAAATCATCACCTTGTAGTAATCCTTATCAGTGATGTCATAGTTATCCCTAATATCTTCACCCCTATGGTAGTATTCATCAAATAGTATCAGATAATCTTTAGTCAAGGCGACATAATTTTGATTTTCAGGAAGATACAGTACATTGTCCTGAACCGTTCGAATATCTCGAAGAGGAGTGGATCTCTTAATGGTTTCAATTTTATGTGAATATGACTCTATGGGTTTGTGCCTATAAGCAAGATAGAAGCCAAGTAATGCTCCTAGAAGAATAATCACGATTCTCACTTTATCTTTGAAAAGCTCTTTAATTAAAGCCATCTACTCTTCCTCCCTTGGGATTATTACTGTTATGGCCTTACCATTTTGAACAAAAGACATACTATTAGACACTGCCTGTGTTCTCGGACCTTCAAATTCGTTAATGCCATATTTTTCTTTCGCTTGATTACTTGGAGTTGTACCTAAAAGATAACCCCTTTGTACCATATCTGGACTAATGTTAAACGATTCATTATCAATAGCATCCCTAGGTACATCAAGAATGGAATACAGACCAACAGGTGCTCCTTCATTAATAATACGGTTGAAAGCATCTTTACCCTCTTTCATCGCATTTTCAAAGGGATTTGATTGAAGCAATTCAAAAATACTCTCTTGCATAAATAAGATTTGTTTGGGTTCTTGGTTCGCATTTGCAGTATCAATACGTTCTATATAGGGGCTGTAGTCACTCCTATAGTATTGCTCATAATACAATTCCTTAACGACCTCATTCTCCTTAAAACCAGCTCTCCAATTTTGAATTAGTTCGATACTTTTCTTTAGTTTACTTGTTTCAGAACCTATACTATAAGTATAAAAACTATATAAAGGCCCTGAAGCTAAATCGTAAATTACGAGACTATTATCTAAGGCGTTAACACCAATCGGAAGCAAGGTTGAATTCGGATCATATAAAATGGCTTGAACATCCTCTCAAGATTTAAACTCTTTTCTTGTCAAGCTGACGTTTCGATATATCCATCTGTCAAAATCCTGAAAATTTGACAAGAGGTGTTCTTGTCCATCAATTGTTGTATCTGCTTTAGCTACCAAGCCGTCTACAAAACTAGTCTTACCATCTTCTTTGTATAAATCCAAAAGACTTTGGGTCTTTGCCTGATCATTACAAAAACTATCTGTAACTACCAATTGATAACTATCATTTTTAGCCATCTCTAGAAGTTTAGAATTTTGGTCATAAATCGTTCTCGATGTACCATCAAAAGCCCCAACACTAATAGCAACACGTCCCGAATCTAAAGTATGAACATTAGATAAAAGATTATTACCAAGATTATTGATAATCCCAATAGTCTGAGGTAAATAGCCTTTTACACTTTGTTCCTGTTTTGGGATAGTATCTTTTGGGATAGTATCGATATCATAAAGACTAGTGTCTGAAAAATTGCTTACTTGCTTTAATGTTTTATCATCTTTTGAAACCTCAAAAGTATAAGCAGGCTCACGATTTTGCCCTACCTTTGTGCCTTCAAAAGTAACAAGAACATAGGCTTTCTGATTCTCTTCATAAAGCTTTGCTTTAAGATTTCTAATCTCTTTACCTTTCTTTAACTCCGGTACAAACTTAAAAAGGTCTACCTCAATCGGTTGATTACTAGTGTCATTAACATCATATATAGATAGACGATAATATTGATTATCCTTTTGAGATGTTTTCTCTGTGTTTTTAAAAGAATCATGATAACGATAGTTTTGAGACATCATATAGTTATCGGAATATTGGATATTGCCAGTTGATTGGACAGCTAGAACATCAGGATCTGTTAATTTCACATAGGCATCAACCGAACTGAAACCTGTCACATAAGCATAACCATTTAAATAGCGGTCAGTTTGTTGATTATAAGAATTTTGCCACTCAATATACATCAGTGAAAAACAAAACGAGAAAAAGACTGTAATTATGAATATAAGCACATCGTTAAAATCCCTAACATTTTTATCTTCCATAATCCCCCAAAAAATGTGAATCTATTAAAAAAGATAGGATTTTCATCCTATCTTTTCAAGTTACTTTTATTGTATCACATCTTAAAGCTGTTCTGCTACTGCTGAAAGAAGATCTTGGATACCATTGGCATCGCTACCACCGGCCATGGCCATATCTGGTTTACCACCACCACGACCTGATACGATTGGTGCGAGAACCTTGATAACATTACCTGCGTGAACATCTTTAGACTTGCTTGCTACAAGAACATTAACTTTTTCGCCAATGTGAGCTGCAAGGACAAGGACATCAGAGTAGTCTGCTTGTTTCCATTGGTCAGCAAAGGTACGAAGAGCACCTGCGTCAGAAACTTCCACTTGGCTAGCAATGTAACGAACACCGTTAGCTTCTTTAACGTCTTTGAAGACATCACCAGCTGCTGCAGCTGCTGCTTTTTCTTTAAGCGCAGCATTTTCTTTTTGAAGGGCATGCAATTGCTCTTGAAGGCTAGCAACCTTGTTAGGCACTTCTTTCAATTGTGGTGCTTTAAGTGTTGCTGCGATTGCTTTGAGGGCATCTTCTTCTTCACGGTAAGCAAGGTAAGCTTCACGTGATGTCACTGCCAAGATACGGCGTGTTCCTGAACCGATACCCTCTTCTTTGACAATCTTGAACATACCGATTTCAGCAGTGTTGGCAACGTGCGTACCACCACAAAGCTCAACAGAGTAATCACCGATTGAAACGACACGAACATTCTTACCATATTTTTCACCAAAGAGGGCCATAGCTCCCATTGATTTAGCAGTGTCAATGTCTGTTTCAATAGTTGTTACTGGAGTAGCTTTCCAGATTTCTTCGTTAACTTGTTCTTCGATAGCACGTAATTCTTCTGGAGTTACAGCTTCAAAGTGAGTGAAGTCGAAACGCAAGAATTCTTGTTCGTTAAGAGAACCGGCTTGAACAGCATGATCACCGACGATGTTATGAAGGGCAGCGTGCAAGAGGTGAGTCGCTGTGTGGTTCTTCATGACACGGTGACGACGTGTGTGGTCAATTTCAAGTTTGTAGTTAGCTCCTACAACAAGTTCACCTTCAACTTCAACAGTGTGAAGAGCTTGTCCATTTGGTGCACGTTGAACATCAACAACACGCGCAACGACTGTACCAGCTGCATCTGAGATTGTACCGTGGTCCGCTACTTGTCCACCCATTTCAGCGTAGAATGGTGTTTGTTCAAAGACAAGGAGGGTTTGACCAGAGTTAACACTATCGTGACGAGCATCATCAGCAACGATTACGCTCAAACGACTTTCAGCAGTTTCCGCTTCATACAAGAACTCAGATGGTTCAGTGATGTTAGCGAGGGTTTCATTTTGCATACCCATAGAACCACCTTTAACGACGCTAGCACGCGCACGGTCTTGTTGTTCTTTCATGGCAGCTTTGAAACCTTCATGGTCAATCTTGAAGCCTTCATCTTCAGCCAACTCTTCTGTCAATTCCACTGGGAATCCATAAGTATCGTAAAGTTTAAAGATGTCTTTACCTTCAAGCGTATCTTTACCAGATTTCTTAAGGTTAGCAAGAAGCTCGTCAAGCATGCTTGAACCTGCATCGATGGTACGTGCAAAGGTTTCTTCTTCACGTTTAACAATCTTCTCGATAAAATCCTTCTTCTCAAGAACTTCTGGGTAATAGCTTTCCATAATTTGACCAACAGTTGGAACAAGTTTGTACAAGAAAGCGTCAGAAATGCCGAGACGACGACCATGCATTACAGCACGACGGAGAAGACGACGAAGGACATAACCACGACCTTCATTACCTGGAAGAGCACCATCACCGATGGCAAATGCCAATGAACGAATGTGGTCAGCAATAACCTTGAAGCTCATTGTGTCACCATCTGGATCGTAAGTTTTACCAGACATTTTTTCGATTTCACGAATAATAGGCATGAAGAGGTCTGTTTCAAAGTTTGTTTTAGCCCCTTGCATTACGGCTACAAGACGTTCAAGACCTGCGCCCGTATCAATGTTTTTATTAGGAAGTTCCTTGTATTCTGAACGTGGAACTGCTGGGTCTGCGTTGAATTGTGACAAAACGATGTTCCAAATTTCAATGTAACGATCGTTTTCAATATCTTCTTCAAGCAAACGGATACCAATATTATCAGGGTCAAAGTCTTCGCCACGGTCAAAGAAGATTTCAGTATCTGGTCCTGAAGGTCCAGCACCGATTTCCCAGAAGTTATCTTCAATTGGAATCAAATGACTTGGTTCAACACCGCAGGCAATCCAACGGTTGTATGAATCTTTATCATCTGGATAGTAAGTCATGTAAAGTTTGTCTTTTGGAAAATCAAACCACTCTGGGCTTGTCAAAAGCTCATAACCCCACTCAATAGCTTCATCACGGAAGTAGTCACCAACTGAAAAGTTACCAAGCATTTCAAACATAGTGTGGTGACGAGCTGTCTTACCAACGTTTTCGATATCGTTGGTACGGATAGCTTTTTGTGAGTTGGTAATACGTGGATTTTCAGGAATCACAGAGCCATCAAAGTATTTTTTCAAAGTGGCAACCCCTGAGTTAATCCAAAGAAGGGTTGGGTCGTTAACTGGAACCAAGTTAGCTGATGGTTCAACAGCGTGACCTTTTGATTTCCAGAAATCAAGCCACATTTGACGAATTTGTGCTGAAGTAAGTTGTTTCATTGTTTCTCCTTAATCATTTGTTTCTTATTTTGAGCTATTCTCGAGCATTTCCACATAGTCAATAGCGACACATAGGGAAATGGCTAAATCGGCATAAGTATTTTCATAAACGGTAACAGTATAGGTCGATGTTAGATGGAAGAGTTCCTTTTGAATCCTAGCAACTACCTGATCTTGACTATTAAGCAGTTGAAAATCCAGGTCCCAAATATTCCCCTCTATTCGCAAGCCAAGATTATCGACATCATACTTATCACGAAGAAAGGTTAATTTTTTACGAATGTAAAAACTCGAACCATCCTGTAAATCCACCGTAAATTTAGGTAAGAGACTAATAGGCTCCTTGGTGATATGGCTAACCTCACGACCAGCCTCATCAAAAATCGTAAAGGTCTTTGGAATCTTAAAAAAGGACCCTTCTACCTGATAGGCAACTCGACCTTGATCATCCTTGATATCAAATCGTTCACCGCCCAATCGAAACTTCTGTTTGACAAAATAGGTTTTCATACGCCACCTCCAATAATGTCATACATTCATTCAAAAAATACTAAAAGAATAAAAGACAAGACCACTAAACGAAGGGCGACGTGAACCGCGGTACCACCTTCATTCAATGAACTTGTCATTCTTATTTGTCTTTAATTGTGAACTTTGAGTAGCAAGTAACCAGATTCGTCCATGGCTCGCAACGACCGCCATTTTTCTGTATCAGAAGCAATGATTACCAATCTCAAAGGGAAGGCTAAAAATGTCATGATATTAGAACTTTTAGCCACTCTTAATTTTAACGTGTTTTAGGTCTTAGGTCAAGCTGATAATAGCATTATCAACTCTATCTTGTGATTTATTTGCTAGAGCTTGATGATGAACTTGATGAAGCCCCAGAACCAGTCACATACTGGTCAAGAATTGCGCTGAAGGCCTTGTCTACAACTTTAACATTGTATTTTTTAAGGACCTTAGCAATCACTGAGTTAGTGAAGTTAGTATCAGCTTTCTTACCATTGATGATAACCTTAGTCAAATCATCCTTATAGTTTTTCCAATCTGCATTTTTCTCAGATTTTGAAACAGTTTTGACGATATAGTAAGTTGCAGCACCAGTTGAACTATTTGAAACAGTCACTACGTCAGAAACGGCATTAGCATCTTGTTTGAAGGCTGCTGTCAAAACATCTGTCGGGAAGTCTTGAGAAGCTGAGTTAACTGTCTTAGAAGTCACTTCCAAGCTGTTATCTTTAGCAACTTGTGAGAAGTCTGCTCCTTCTGCTTTAGCTTCAGAGTCTACCTTATCTGCCACTGCTTTATCAGTAGTTGAAACTACTTGTACCTCTGTATTTGGTGTGTAGTTATCATAGGCAGCCTTGTAATTTGCTTCCGTCAAATCTTTTTGTGCGGCTTGGTTAACAGCGTACTCAACCAATTTTTGTGTACGGATTTGAGTACGGTATGACTCTTCTGTTTGACCATAGGCTGCTAGTACTTGTGAGAATTGATCTCCGTATTGTTCTGAAGCTTGCTTATAAGCTTTGTCTACGTCTTCTTTGCTGACTTTGCTACCATATTCTTTTTCAAGAGCCTTTTGCAAAGTTGCACTCAAAACACTTTGTTGTGTTTGGCTGCTACCTTTAAGTGAATCAAAGACATCACCGACAGTAACAGTATCACCTTTCATAGATACCAAAGTTGTTTCTTCAGTCGTTTTGTTCCCTAGAGAAACGTACATAGCACCAGCACCAACAAGGGCTGAAACAGCTACAAGGGCAAGACCTCCGAGGAAGCGACCACCTGAACTTGGTTTACCAGCATCACGTGTTTTCTTAGTTTTAGCACGTTTAGCTTTTTCTTTCGCCTTTTCACTAGCGAGGGCGATGCTTTCCTCTTCTTCTTTTTGACGATCAAGTTGCTCTTGTTCTGCGTCTTTGTCTGCTACAACCTCTTCAACAGTTTCTTCTGTTGACTCAAGGTTTTCATTTTCTTTAGCCATTCTATCTACTCCTTAAATTGTCAATATCTTTGTTATTATACCACACTTACTTAAATAATGCTTAATCTGGCAAGATAATATTTTCAGAATTTTTCCGAAGCATAAGAAGTCCGTCACTCATAGGTACCAAACTAGCAGTCAAACCAGGGTTATCTAAGGTCGCATCAAAAAGGCGATGCAAACCACGGTAAATCGTACGCTGACCACGACGAACCTCCATAATGTCTTTGGCAATATCTCCACCTTGGAAAATATCATCAAAGACTATGACACCACCAACCTTAAGACGTTTTAAGATTTCAGGCAGAAAGACAATATATTTAGACTTTGCTGAGTCCATAAAGACAAAATCATAATCAGTGTCCAAATCTTGCAAAACTTCTGCTGCATCTCCTTCGACCAAGGTGATTTGTTTGCGGCTGTCAAACTTGGCTAGATTTTCCTTGGCAAAACCAATCATTTCTTCATTACGATCAACAGTCGTAATCTGAGCATCAGGCGCATATTCAGCCATAAGAAGGGCTGAAAAACCAATAGCCGTTCCTACCTCGAGTATTTTCTTAGGCTGCAAGGTCTGTAACAAAAATCGGAAATAAGCAACAACTTCGTGCTGGATAATTGGAATATTTTCCTTACGAGCAAAGGCCTCCAGTTCAGCCAAATGCCCTTTATTTTCCTGAAGATGCGTTCGCATGTAGTCCACAATATCCTTGTTGACTACAGGACGTCGCATGTTGTGATTTGCGTTTTTACTATATGATTTAACCATGTGTTTTATTATATAAAAAATCCCTAGCGAGTGCTAGAGATTTTTCTTATCTATAAATCAAATCGTCATCATTAGGCTACTTGACGTAACCCCCTCTTTTTCAAGAGGTAAGCAATGACCAAAGCCACCACGTAAAGAGCGATGAAAACAAGCAAGGTCATCTGGTATGATTTTGTCAATTCGTAGGTTACCGACAAGAGCATTGGCCCCACTAAGGCCGCCATCGCCCAGGCAGTCAAAATATAACCATGAAGGGTAGCCAACTCCTTTGCCCCAAAGATATCGCTAAGGTAGGGAGGAATCAAGGAGAATCCTGCCCCGTAGCAAGTCATCAGAACAGCCATCGCAACCACAAAGACAAGTGGCACTTGTAGGACAATTAGGAGGACGGCCATAACAATATTAACCACAAAGAGGAGAATAAAGGTCTTCGGACGCCCAATATAATCCGACAAGCCTGCCCACAGAAGGCGACCAAAACCATTAAAGATTCCCATAACACCTACAACAACCGCCGCTGATTCCGCTGACATCCCAACCATATCTTGAGCCATTGGAGAAATAGCAGAGACAAGGGCTAAGCCACAAGAAATATTGATAAACAGAATAAGCCATAACCAGTAGAAAGTTGATGATTTCAGAGCCTCATTAGCCGTAACTCCCTTGCTCAAATCAGCAGCCTGACGGTTTGGACTCTTGTCAGCCAACAGTTGTGCTTCCTCTACACTTGGTCGTTTAATGAATTGTGAGACAAATAGCATAACAACAAAATAAACGACTCCCAAAATATAAAAGGTCTGCTCAACACCACGTGCCTGAATCAGATATTGAGCAATGGGACTAGTTAGCAGCGAGGCAAAGCCAAAGCCCATAATGGCAAGGCCAGTCGCAAGTCCACGCTTATCAGGAAACCACTTAATAATAGTTGAAACAGGTGTAATATAACCCACACCCAGTCCTAGACCACCAAGAATACCATAACCAAGATAAAGCATCCACAGCTCTCCATGAGCAATGGCAACTCCTGTCAGAATATTTCCCCCAGCATAGAGAACAGCCGACATACTTCCAGTCACCCTAGGACCAAATTTTTCAACCAGACGCCCCATGAAAGCTGCAGAGAGTCCTAGACAAAAGATGGCCAACGAAAAGGCAAAAGAAACTGAAGATTGATCCCAGCCAGTCTGGGCCATAATAGGATTACGATAGATACTCCAAGCATAGGTAGACCCCAACATGAGATGGAGTAAGACACCACATGTTGCTACAAGATAACGATTGGTTGTTTTCACAAAAACCTACTTTCTATTTCTGAACATTGTTCACTTATCAACTATAAAACGTTAGGTTTTTAGTCTATCATGAATATAAACTAGGGGCTATAAATATGCTCATCCATATATTTCCATATCAATTAGAACTTATATTCTAGTAAATGTTCGTTTTTAAACATAAAAAGAATCATCCTGATTCAGAATGATTCTCTCTTATAGTGACTTCTTTTTAAGAAAGGTGAACACCTTTTTCAACCAAGTCTTCCAATTCAACGAGACGGTCTTCAAAAACTTTGAAGGCAGCATCCAAGTAGTCGGTATTGGTCATATCAACACCAGCTTTCTTGATGACTTCCAAAGGATAGTCTGAGCTTCCCGCCTTAAGGTAAGTAAGGTAAGCTTCCTTATCTTCTTCAGTACCATGAACAATTTTTTCAGCCAAGTAGCTTGCTGCCGCAAACCCTGTAGCATATTGGTAGACATAGTAATTCATGTAGAAATGCGGAATACGTTCCCACTCAAACTGAATTTCGTAGTTATCTTCAGCTTTGAGGTTATAGTATTTCTCATTGAGGTCTGCGTAAAGCTTATTCATGAAGTCCGCTGTCAAGATTTGACCAGATGCATCTGCCTCATGGATAGCATGCTCAAACTCAGCAAATTGTGTTTGACGGAAGACAGTTCCTTTGAATCCATCCAAATAGTGGTTAAGAATAGCAAAACGTGTCTTGTCATCTTTGACCTCTTTAAGAAGCGTTTCTGTCAAGATATTTTCATTGGTTGTAGACGCAATTTCCGCCAAGAAGATTGGGTAATCTCCGTAAACATATGGTTGAGTCTGACGTGTGAAAGTTGAATGCAAACTATGACCAGTCTCGTGAACCAAGGTAAAGAGATTGTCCAAAGTATCTTGCCAGTTCAAAAGCATGAAAGCATTGGTATCATAGGCACCACCTGAGTAGGCACCTGAACGTTTTCCTTTGTTAGGGTGAACGTCAATCCAACGTTCCGTAAAGGCTGCATGAACCCCTTTACTATACTCTTCACCAAAGATTGCCAAGACTTCTTCTGCTTTCTTGAGGGATTCTTCATAAGTAAGAGCAGTTTCAGTCTCAGAAAGTGGTGTATAGACGTCATACATCTTAAGCTCATCAAGCCCCAAGACCTTCTTACGCAAATCAAGGTAACGGTGCAAAAGTGGCAAATGCTTGTTCACTGATTCCAAGAGTGAGTCATAAACACTCTCTGGAATAAAGTTAGCCGCAAGTGCTGCATGACGTGCTGAATTATAGTGACGAACTTTGGCTTGGTAATTGTGAACCTTGACAACGCCTTGTAGTGTTTGTGCATAAGTATGTTGAAACTGCTCGTAAGTCCCATACATCGCTTCATAAGCTCCCTTACGAATGTCACGGTCCTTAGATTCCATGAGAGTGATAAAGTTACCATGCGTCAACTCAACCACATCCCCTTGGCCATCTGATACCCATGGGAAGAGGATATCAGCATTATCCAAGACATTGAAGGTATCCGTTGGACCGTTGAAGATATCACCTGCTGCTGCCAAGAGCTCCTCAGCTTCTTGAGAAAGAACGTGGTCCTTGTTTGCCAAAAGGCGTTCGAAATAGTGGTCATAAAGTCCAAGACCTGGCTCTTGTTCTTTAAACTCAGCTAATTTCTTATCATCCAAGGCCATAAATTCAGGCTCAAAGTATGCAAAGGCTTCACTCAACTGTGAGTAAAGGTTTGAGGCCTTAGCTTGGTACTCTTGGTAAAGCCCTACTGTTGTGTCTTGGTCATTTTTCATTGACGCATAGACATAGATTTTCTCCAAGCGACGCATAAGGCTCATATAAAGTTCTGTTGCCTCAAGCAAGTTCTTAGCAGAATCTAAGAGATGACCTGCATAAGCACTAGCCTTCTTCAAATCCTGAACAGTGCTTTCATATTCAGTCTCCCAATCTGCATCTGTCGCAAAAATGGTCGTCAAATCCCATGTGTATTTCTCTTCTAAATGAGCACGATTGTCTGACATAATATTCTCCTTAATTGTATCTATTCTTTACTATTTTAGCATAAAAGGTGGGAGAGTAGAGAGTTTGTCGATAAGAAAAATGCCTTTTTCGATAATATTGCATAAAAAGCTTTTCAAAACCTTCAAGTGACTGTCTAATTTGTACAAAACCCTGCTTAGATTCTGGAAATCTCACTTGTGGAAAAAAATCCTGATCAGACAGGCATAACAAATTCATTCCCTTAAGATAGGCTTTTTCCTGCCTTCTCATCCACCTTGGATTTTTCCCAATTAATTCTCGTTGAATCACATGTGAGACCTTCTTTCGCTGAGTTACTTGATAAGTCTCAACCTGCTCTGCTTGATAAGGAAAACGTAAAACTGTCATG
This sequence comes from Streptococcus sp. 21.1, assembly GCF_016648635.1. Lineage (NCBI taxonomy): Bacteria > Bacillati > Bacillota > Bacilli > Lactobacillales > Streptococcaceae > Streptococcus > Streptococcus sp. 21.1. Next base: position 289,545 of record NZ_JACLQL010000001.1, read on the forward strand.
AGATTTTCGGTTAACGGCCAAGCCTTAGTTAAATAATAGACTTTCCCAAAAATATCCTCATAGATGAGATACTTAAGTCTAATTTCCTCACGCTTCCAATCAAGCTCCCATAGGTGAAATCCTATCTTAGCCGTAAAATAGAGAAAGTCCCGCTGTAGGTCTGTTAAACGTCCATTCAACCAGAGTTCCTCACCCAAAAGCCAACGCACTTCGTAACCTGCTTGGTGATAGGCACATGTCCTCTCTCTCAAACGTTGCTGGGATAACCGAGAACACTGAACTTCTAGAGCCAGGGAATCGCCAACAAATAAATCTGCAATTTGCCCCATCTCAGACAAAACTTTTTCAATACTTACTTTTTCACCATGATTAACCAAAGATTTATACAAAGCTGCCTTAAGGGATAAATGTTGGGCCGATTCATTCTCCGAGAAGAACTGACAATCTTGCAAAGACTTATGAGCAAAATGTGGACACATTACCTGGCCATGTCTCAGAAGAACAACTCCCTGGCAACCAGGACAGCTATAGGATTCCTTACGTTGCAAACTGGTTTCTAGAGCTGAAACGAGCTTCCCCTCCTGATTTCTTGCAATTAACATGACTCTCTCCTTCGTGCACTCTCTTACTTATTCGTAAAAGAATTCACAAAATAAAAAAACATCTAGATTACTCTAGATGCGTCCCCCATTCAAACTGAAACTTGCTCCCTGCTGTATGGAAACTTAGGTTTATAGGTGTATTGCTTACCTTGGGATACAAGTGCCGCTCAGTCCATTTGATCTCTTTTCAACAATCTCAATTCTTCAAGGAAAATCCCCCAATTTTCCTAGGAATCAGGATTTTGAAAACAGTTTCTATCCCACATAACCATTAAAAATAGCTATTGTAGCATAGACAGATGCTCTCACAAACATCTGGTCAAATTCCGTCACTGAAGCATCATCCCAATATGCTTATCACCCTTTTGTTCCGCAATCCCACTAAAAACTTAATCCTTGAGTTGATAATGAGATAAAACAATTTTAGACTTTTACAAGTTAAAGTCTTTATTTACTAACATTGAACCACCATTTCCCTAGGTGCAGTTCAATACCAACAAACGCAAAACCGTGTTGGTCCAAAATGGTTTCTAGTTAAGAGTATCTTGTGATTGATAGTCAGTCAATCTGAAGAACTTTCCCTCTAGCTTCTTTACGCAGCACGTCATACTGCTTACAAGATACTATTTCCTAGAAGAGTATTGGCTAAAAACGCCACTCTCAAAACATACCACCTATCAGTCATTAGGTTTAGTCCACCTTCTGATAGGTATATTAGCAGTTACTGCTTTATTTTCTTTCCCTCTTCGCTTTTGACGATTAGTCTCTACCGATTCTGCTGTTTTTGAATCTGTCGTTTGCTCTACACGGATTAAAAATGCCGCTAGCTCCCGCTACGATGATGCTGATGTTTAAAATCGATTAATCTAATTTTTTGCTGTTTAAATCTTCTCTTTTTTAAATCATCACAATGAAACATTGGAATTTGATAACTTAGAATTCCAGATTCTAAGCTAGTCCTTTTTGACTAGGGAGTCACCCTACCAAAAAAACAAACTCTTCCTAACACAATCTATTATACTGTATTATAATTTTTTGTCAATTAATTTATTTCATATTTTTTGAAAATAATATTTACACCCTTATTTTACACATAGTTAACTATAGAGAAAAGCTCATAATATAGGCCTTAGTTGCGATTTTGAAAAATTAGAAAATGTATGTCTATTTTTCTTTTTTCAGTCTAAATCAAGTAATTTTAGGAAATGTCAGAAAATTTCATCTTTATTATTTCTGGTTAACTTGATTTTTCCAAACTAAAAAAACTAGGAAATTTTCCTAGCTTTTTTATGTATTATCTTAGTGTTTACGTTTGTAAGTTGAGATACCGAACAAGGCTAAAGCTGATGTCACCATAGCTGCACCTGCTGCTGCAGAAGCTGCTGTTGATTTTTCACCAGTAGCTGGAAGAGCTGGAGCTTCTTCTTTTACAGGTACTGATGTTGGTGTTACAGGTTTACCTGGTGTAGGTTCTGTTGGAGTTGTTGGTACTTGAGGTTTTGGTTTCTCAGTTGTTTCTTCAACAGATACAAAGTTTTTGTGGTAAGTAACTTTTGCTGAAACAGTGTTTGGAAGAACTGGTTTGTTTGGTTCTTCTGGCAATTCAGGAACAACTACTGTTGAGTTAGTTGCGAACCAGTAAGCAGTTGGAACGTTAAGGTTATTTCCGCTTACGATGAAGTCCATTGGTTCACCCTTGAAGATTGTTGCAGCAGCACCATAGTAGGCATTCTTCGTACGAGGTGTTCCGTCTGGGTTAATCGCATCCCAACCTTCATCTGTAACTTCACCAGTTGTTGGATCAATTGTTGGGTCACTGTTAAAGCGTGAACCGTTAGCCACAAATTCGTTATCATTTGTTGCATAAGCATAACCATCTTCATGTAAAGTGATAGATGAACCAGGAATTTGAACGTATTCATTACCATTCAAACCAACTTTTTCAATGTGGTTTCCAAGCTCAGTGTTCCAGTGGTTAAGTGATGAGATACTCAAAACTGATCCGTTCTTAGACAAATCAAGTGGTGTCACTGATGACTCAGAATCAAAGAAGTTCAAGTTCATCTTAACGTGAAGTTTTTTGTTAGTGTCGTCAGTTTGTGAACCAATGAAAAGTGTCTTAGTTGGATCGTGGTACAACTTAACAATGGCTGAACCATCTGTACTTGGTGTTTCTACCAAAGTGTAAGTTGCAACGATTTTCTTAACTGGAGTACCATTGAATGATGTTCCGTTTAGATTGTTGTATGTTACAGTCAACGTTTGACCTGTAGCCATTTTCAACCATACATCTTCAGTATATTCACCATCAGCATTGATAGTGTACTGTGTACCGTTAGCTGCACTGAAGTCACTTGGAATGTAACGAGATGTGTTGAACTGTTCAAGGATTTCATCTACTGAGTGACCTGATTGGATTGTTTTATCCAAGTAGTCAACTGAACCTGCTGAGTTTTCAACAGTCATAGTAGAATTAGATTCTGTTTTATAAATCAAGCCAGTGGCATTTTCAGCCAAGCCCTTTGTCAAAAGACGAGCTGTTGTTCCACCAGTATATTCCTTGTATGATTTTTCCCAAGCAGCATAAGCAAGAACGTCTTGGTAGTATTTGTCCAATTGTGTTTTGTAATCTGCAAGTTTTTGATTATATTCTGAAACCGCAGTTGTCAAAGCTGTTGTTTGAACTTTGTTGTCATTGTTAGCAGCTTCGACGCTAGTGTGTTTCACACCTGCTTCTTCTGTAGCTGTGAATCCTCCTGTTGCAACAACATTTGCTTTAGCAGATGTAAGAGCTGCATCAGCTTCTTCACGAGTCAATTTATTTTCAGAAACAATTGTATTTGAAGCTTCTTGAGCATCTTTAGCTGCTTGATCTTGAACAGCTTTAACATCAGCAGAATCTTTTGATGCTGCTGCAGTCGTTGTTGCAGCTTCAACAGCGTTATTGAAGTCAGGATTTGAAACTTCAGCAATAGCTTTAGTTGTTGTTTTTACAGTAGTATCTGTTTCAGTAGTAGTTTTTTCTTCTGTTCCAGGTACTGTAGTGACAACTGCTGCATCACCTGTTGTTTTAACAAGATTAGCACTTGATTCTGCAGTCGTATTTGATACGGTTGCATCAGTATCAGTAGTTGCTGTTACATCTTTAGCTTCATCCGCAGCTGCTACGCTTGTAGCCGCGAGTCCTGCAAGCAATACGCTTGAATACAATGTTGTTTTAAATGGATTGACTTTCATTTACACTTTCTCCTTCTTGGTTAACATTTTATTAACCTATTTTCTTCACCGTTTAATATACTACCGTGATTTTCAAAATTTGGCAATAGTTTTCTGAAAAAAATATTATATATTTGCTACATGTTTTTAAAGTTTGACACACTTTTGTTATAATTTAACCATTTCTTTACAATTAATTGTAATTCGTAAGGGGTTCATAGAGTTTTCACTTATTACTTTCTTACAGCCGTTCATTTTTTTCTCATAAAGGACTGTTTCTAAGATAGCATATGTTTTCTACTATATTCGGGTTATCATGAAGTGACCTCTTCATTACTAAAAACACATAAAAAACACCTTCAAGACCTTGACTTTAAGCGTTTTTCGTAGTACGCTTGAAAAAAATGTTAAGAAAGTTGGGGGACTTTTCAATGACAAAAAAAGAAATGAGATTGCTGATTCTTCTTGGGGTTAGTTTTATATTAGCAAACCTTGTACTTCGTTTGCTTCTTAGGCCTTTGCCTGAGAATATAGGTTATCTCATTAAAACGCTTGGCCTTATGTGTCTATACTATTTCCTCGTACAGAGACGCCTTGGATTAGAGATCAAATCGACTAAAAAGATAAGTTGGTCTGAAACCTTAGGGGTTTGTTGGTTTCTTCTTTTGGCAGATTTCTTCTATGTTTCTGCGGTTGCTTTTGGGATCAGTAAAGCACCTCACATGATAGGAACTGCCTTGGTTATTGCCTTAGGAGCCGGGTTTTTTGAGGAATATTTTTTTCGTGGACTTTTCCTTAAACTCGCCTTCCAAGATGGTATTAGATCTTCAAAACAGGTTTTAGGAGTCGTTTTCTTATCTGCCATAATTTTTGGACTAGCCCATCTTGGAAACCTCACTCACCAGCCCTTGAACGCTACCTTGTTCCAGGTTTATTATGCGACAGCTATAGGCATATTCTTTGCTGCTATTTACCTACGTACTGGTAGCCTCTGGTGGACTATTATTCTGCACTGTTTGGTTGATTTTGCCAGTGTCCTTCTCTCGCAATCAACACAGGCTGCACCAGCTACAAGTATCTGGCATTTCATTTTCTGGCTACCTTTAATTGCCCTAGGACTCTTCCTTATTCGTCCTAAAAAATTGAAAGCCATTAGATATCTTAATGACTAGTATTTCAAACTGCATCCCACAAGTTAGATTTTTGGTGTCTAACCTGGGGATGCAGTTTTTCATTTATCAGCACCACATTCTTACAACTTATCTCAATTTCCATTATTACTCCAAAAACGATTTAATCATAGAAATTTCATATCAGGTCTTCATCTATTCCTATCAGAATTTTGCTGATTTTAGACTTCTCATTTTGTTATAATATGACCTACAATCATATTTTTTTAAAGGGGATGCTTATGAATTTTCAACAATGTCGCTATGTTCAGACTATCGCTGAAACAGGGTCTTTTAGTAAGGCTGCTAAAAAACTCTTTTTGACTCAACCTAATCTCTCAGCATCCATCCGTGATTTAGAGGAAGAACTTGGAGTCCAACTCTTTGAACGTTCCAATACAGGAGCTAAACTAACTGATGACGGTCATGATTTTCTCAAATACGCCAAACGTATTCTTGGAGAGCTAGATCTACTAGAAGGACGCTATCGAAAATCCTTTAAGAAATCATTCACTGTTGCCAGTCACCACTACGATTTCTTGTCACTTCCCATGGCTCACATTGCCCAACGTTTTCGTAGTGATTATCAAGAATTTCAACTGATTGAAACAACAACTAGGAAGATTCTCAAAAGCGTTGAAAGCTTCGAAAGTGATCTGGGGATTATTTATCTAGATGAAGATAACGACCATATCCTAGAACGCAGTTTCCAACACATGGATCTGACTTTCACCCCACTTGGAGAGTTTGAAACCAAGATTTTCTTAGGTCGCCAACATCCCCTAGCTCACAAAAAATCCCTCAATCTCAAAGATTTAGAGGGATACTCACAGGTCCGCTTTCGTCAAGAAAGCTCTGGAATTCATTTTGACGAAGATCCTCTCGAGGTTCTGCCTGACCAACAAGTGATCTACAGTAATGACCGAGGCAGTGTCATGAATTTGCTCTGTGCCTCAGATAGTTACGCTTCTGGCCTCGGTATTGTTAATAGTTTCATTAAGGACCAAATTGTTTTACTTCCACTGAAGAACAGTCCAAAGCACACCTTGGGGTTTGTGACAAATAATAAACAGAAACAATCCGCAATTATTCAAGCATTTATCGAGGAAATTCAGGATAGCTTACTACCCCACCACTAAGGAGAAGAAAATGGAATTTCAAACACTTAACAATGGCATCAAAATACCCGTACTCGGTTTTGGCGTCTGGCAAATTTTCGACCAAAAGGAATGTCAAAAAGCCGTAGAAGATGCTCTTTCTGTCGGCTATCGTCTGATTGATACAGCCAGTCTTTACCGTAATGAGGAGGCTGTGGGACGTGCCATTAAGACTTCTGGCATCCCTCGTGAAGATATTTTCCTAACCAGCAAGGCCTGGATTAGCCAGCTCGGCTACGAAGATACCAAATTAGCCTTAAAAGAGACCCTCCGCAAACTAGATACTGACTATCTTGATTTATATTTGATTCATCAACCTTTTGGCGACTTACATGGTGCCTGGCGTGCTATGATTGAGCTTAAGCATGAAGAACTTATTAGAGCCATTGGTGTTTCTAACTTCTCAACAGGACGTTTGGCGGATTTTGCCTTGCAGACACCTGTCATTCCAGCGGTCAATCAAATCGAGTTGCATCCCTATAAACAACACAAACTTATCCAGAAAGCTGATAAGGAATTTGGTACCCTAACACAAGCCTGGGCTCCTTTTCACAGAGGAGAGGATGGTATTTTTCAGGACTCAACTCTGACTGCTATCGCTGAAAAACATGGCAAGACAGTCGCTCAGGTCATCCTCAGATGGCAAACCCAACAAGGCATTCTGACCATTCCTAAAAGTACCCATATCGAACGAATGAAGGAAAACTTTGATAGCTTTGACTTCCACCTAGACCAAGCAGACCTTGATGCTATTAGTAAACTAGACCGATACCCAAATGCTTATGGTCCTGATGAAAGTGTAGAACGCATTAAACATTTATTGAAATATAGTGTATAAAAAAACGAGTTCAACTGAACTCGTTTTCTTATACACTAGCTCCTCTTGGGACTTTCTTTAAGTAGTTACAGACCTTAGGGGACATTCTTCAATAGATAATTTTCAGTTTTAAGGAATCAGAACTCCTAAGTGTTAGACTTAGAAGTGTTTCAATAGCTTTACTCACAACCGAAGATTAGTAAAAAAACAGTTTAGCAATTCTACGAATTGGAAAACTGTTTTTATATGATATTTTACCCAATCACACTTCCATTTGGAACAGATGGATCCACTGTCAAGACAGTGAGTTTGCCGTTATGTTCAGCAGAAAGAATCATACCTTGGCTGACATATTTCTTCATCATCTTACGTGGTTTAAGGTTAGCCACGACTTGAAGTTTTTTGCCGACCAATTCTTGTTCGTTTGGATAGAATTTAGCGATACCTGAGAGGATTTGACGGTCTTCTCCGTCGCCAGCGTCAAGACGGAAGCGAAGCAATTTGTCTGAACCTTCGACTTTTTCCACTTCTTTAACTTCAGCGACACGGATTTCAACCTTGTCAAAGTCGTCAAATTTGATTTGGTCTTTTTCAGACTTAAGTTCGACCTCTTCTGGGTTCCATTCTTTCTCTTGAGGTTTGCCTGCATTCATTTGAGATTGGATGTAGGTAATTTCTTCGTCCATGTCAAGACGTGGGAAGATTGGAGTTCCTTTTGAAACGACTGTCACATTTTCTGGGAAGCCTGAAAGTTCAAGATTTTCAAGGTCAAATGCTACTGGCAATCCAAGTTGTTCCATAATGGCATTTGAAGTTGTCATCATGAATGGTTGGATGAGGTGGGCTACCACACGAAGGCTAGCCGCCAAGTGAGCCATAACCGCTGCCAATTGTTCCTTGTCACCATCCTCTTTGGCAAGTACCCAAGGAGCTGTTTCATCAATATACTTATTGGTACGTGAAATGATGTTCCAAACGGCGTCCAAGGCACGTGGGAAATCTACAGCATTCATTTGTTTATGGAATTCTTCAATATTTTCAGCCACAACCTTAGCCAAATCAGCATCAAAGTCTGTAACGTTCTCAACATAGGCAGGCACTTGACCACCGAAATACTTGTTAATCATGGCAACTGTACGGTTGAGGAGGTTCCCAAGGTCATTAGCCAACTCGTAGTTGATACGAGCCACATAGTCTTCTGGTGTGAAGGTCCCATCTGAACCGACTGGCAAACTACGCATGAGGTAGTAACGGAGTGGATCAAGACCAAAACGCTCTACCAACATTTCTGGATAAATCACGTTTCCTTTAGACTTAGACATCTTACCGTCTTTCATGACGAACCAACCGTGGGCAACAAGACGTGTAGGCAATGGCAAATCAAGAGCCATAAGGATGATTGGCCAGTAAATTGAGTGGAAACGAAGAATATCCTTACCAATCATGTGGATAATTTCGTGGTTTTCATCATTTTGCCAGAACAAATCAAAGTTACCATGCTCATCCTGACCATAACCAAGGGCAGTAATATAGTTGATAAGGGCATCAATCCACACATAAACCACGTGTTTTGGATCTGACGGTACTTTTACTCCCCAAGTAAAGGTTGTACGTGACACAGCCAAATCTTCCAAGCCTGGCTCGATGAAGTTTTTAAGCATTTCATTCATACGACCATCAGGTTGGATAAATTCTGGGTGTTCTTTAAAGAAGGCAGTCAAACGGTCTGCGTAGTTGCTGAGTTTAAAGAAATATGATTCTTCAGAAACCAACTCTACTTCATGCCCTGATGGAGCTACCCCACCAATGACATTACCTTGCTCATCACGGTAAACTTCTTCCAACTGACTTTCAGTGAAGAATTCTTCGTCTGAAACTGAGTACCAACCTGAGTATTCACCAAGATAGATATCTCCTTGTTCCAAGAGACGCTCGAAAACTTGAGCAACAACTTTTTCATGGTAATCATCAGTCGTACGGATGAATTTATCGTATGAGATATCCAAAAGTTGCCAGAGGTCCTTAACACCAACAGCCATACCATCCACATACTCTTGTGGTGTGATTCCTGCTTCTTCAGCTTTTTGTTGAATCTTTTGGCCGTGTTCATCAAGCCCAGTAAGATAGAAGACATCGTAGTTCATCATACGTTTGTAACGTGCCAAAACGTCACAAGCAATGGTTGTATAGGCAGAACCAATATGTAATTTACCAGATGGGTAGTAGATAGGTGTTGTGATGTAGAATGTTTTTGTCATTTTAATTTCCTTTCATGTGTTAACAAATGGGCTAACACTGATGATATAACATCTTATTATAGCACGTTTTGGACACTAAAAAAACCAGACTAGCTGGTTTTAAATAATATTAATTTGCGAGGAACATAAGATTCACTTTGAATGACATTCGCAACTTAAAAGCTTAATATTAACCTTTTCAACTCCCTATCCTTCTTAGAGAATTTATCATAGTCAGATTGTAATTTTTCCTCTTTTGCTTTGGACAAGCGTTTGAAGGTCCGCACAGAATGAATTTCCCCATCTCCATCATAGCTAATAATTGTTAGTCTGTCTCCTATTAACTTATAACGATAAGTCCTTTTCAACTCTGATTTATACCTTTTTCTATATTCTTTTATGTCTCTCTCAATTCCCGACTCAGTTTTAAGAGGAGCACCCTTATAGTATTTTCTTAGAAGCTTACCAACCATATCTTCATATTCTGAAAGTGTCCAAGTATGCTTAAGACTCCTTGACCAAGCGTCACAGTCGAAATTATAACCAGTCATATAATCTATCTTATAAACATAGCCTTCGCCATTACTTAAAAAATAATCACATGTTTTTAAATGATTGCCTCTTACTTTAACAAAGTCTCGAACATATATATCGATGGATTCATTATACTCTAAAACATCAACCATCTCTTTCTCATCTTTGTCATAATAATAGTGAGATTCAATTAGATAGGTTCCCTCAGGAATTTTACCTCTTTGCAGGTGTATAAAGGCGTAAGAACCTAAGGAAAGTGCCAATAGAAGTATTGTCCCAACTAGAGAAACTATTATGATTTTTGCCTTCTTAGACAATCCTGTTTTAGGAGTCCTAACTTGTGAAACTGGTTGTGTCACCTGTTCTCTGAGTTGAACTTGTGGCTTGACTTTCTCTACCTTAGGCCCTTGAGAAATAAAATCGCCACTAGCTTTAGCCTGTTGGATTTCTTCCGCTGTCGGTTGTCGATTATTGATTATTTCGAAATAGTCTAACCACTCTTTTTCATTCATGATAGTACCCCCTTCCCATTTCTACTTTCATTTTACCAGAAAAATACCTTCTTAAACGCTTTTCATAAAAGAAAAAACCAGCTAGGCTGGTTAGTATTACAATCAATGTTTCTTGTTACCTGGTTTGGTATCATGAAAATAGCTAGTATCTAGTTTCTCTGCGTCCTTATATAGTACAGGTGAATAAATACGTTCCTCCATCAGATTACCCAGTTGATCGTATTTATAAATTGTCAATTTTTTATAGTGTTTAGGACCAAATTGCTGATAGTTTACTCTTCCTTGGAGAGACTCACTGTACTCATCAACGATTTTATTTTTTAGAGTCGCAGAATCAGACGCTGACATTTGCCTACCAGCTGCAAATCTGCTGTCAACATAAGATTCTACTTCTTTACGATACTCTGCAAGAGTTTTTGTCGGTTTAAGCGTTTGGTGAAAAGCTTCAACATGGAATTCGGTTCCTATCTGATAACCAGCTAGAGAGTCACTACTTAACGCTCCTTCTTTAGGATAACTATAAAACTTCAAAGTTCTCCCCTTAACCTTAACAAAGTCTGCAATCCCATCTCCGTAAGTATCATGTTCCCTATTAAATGCTTCCTCATCGTATCTAGAAGAACTATAAATATGAATAGATTCAAGTTGATAGGTTCCATCAGAAATTTGATTAGAACCATATACACCCAACAATACAAAACCAGTTATAAGGGCCATAGTCCCCCAAATAATTGAGATGGTAATCAAAGTACCTTTCACACCCTGAAGCCCATCCTGATTGTCAAGCTGTAAATCTTGTTGAGTCATAATTTCCTCTTTTCCACTTAAATTTATTTTATCTGGTATCAAAGAAAAAACCAGCTAGGCTGGTTTTAAACATTACTAGTTTTGAAAGAGCTTTTTATCAGCTCTAACATCACGTTCATAGTCATAATCTAATTTCTTCACGTCATCCTCTGATAGGCGTTTGAAGCTTCTTTCTTCTGTAAGTTTACCTTTCTTATTATAAGTTGTGACGATTAATTTATCACCCTTAACCTTGTATCGAACGGTCTCTTCGAGAGATTCTTTGTAGGATTTAACGTAAATCTTTTTACTTTCATCGTTATCAGCCTTAGTTCGATATTCACTTATTTTGTATTGATTATCTACTGCCTGGTCAATGACTTTCGTATATTCAGATAGTGACATGTTTGGTTTAAGCGTTCTAGACCAAGCATCTGGACGGTATGCTTCGTCAGTATCATAGTCTGTATAGTCAACCAGATTGTTCCCGCCAGCTAAGGTATAAAAATAAAATTTAACATTGTTCCCTTTGACTTTAACAAAATCATGAGCCTCTAGGCCACTTTCCTTGAAAGATTCCATACCATCAACCATTTTCTTCTTATCTTTATGGTAAAAGCGATAAGTTTCAAGTAGATAGGTTCCTTCAGGTATTTTACCACCTTGCAGGTGCATAAACGCATAGCTACCAAATGAAAGTGCCACTAGGACAATCGCTCCCACCACAGAAGCAATAATAATTTTAGCTTTCTTAGACAAGCCTGTCTTAGCAGGAGCAACTTGTGAAACGGCTTGTGTCACTTGATCACTCAACTGAGATTGTTGAGGATTAACACCCTCGTCCTTAGACTCTTGAGAAATAAATTCCCCATTAGCTTTTGCTTGTTGGATTTCTTCCTCTGTCGGCTTACGATTATTGATTGTTTCGAAATAATCTAACCACTCTTTTTCGTTCATAAAAGTCCCCTTTTTCATTGATATTTCCATTCTACCAGAAAAAAGACTCCAAAGCTATTTGACTATTTTCATAAAAAGAAAAGCGGTACCAAGATGGAGTTTTAGCTCTCCTTCTTGTACCACTTTGCTCATTTACATCATTGGCTGATTAAATTTTATCAATGCCTTTTTTGCTGCTTTTACTATCGTCAGAGCCTGATTTAGAACCACTACCATAGTCATCGCTGTAACCATAACCGTAGTCACCTCCATAACCATAATTAAAGTAATCCTTATACTCGTCGTACTGATCACTATAAGTCTTCAATTCTTTCTTATAATCTTTAATTGCATCCTTATAATCATCCCAACGCTCTTCAGCATCCCCCTTACTCATACGCTTAAAAGTAACACGGGATTGAAGCTCTCCATCCTTGTCATAAGTAGATAGCGTATACTCGTTACCTTTTTTGACGTAAGTTCGTTTTTCTTTGAGAGATTTCTTGTAAGATTTTACAGATTCTTTAACGGCTTCTTTTGTAGCGTCTTTAGTGTAAAAAGAATAATCCTTAGACATATCTTTCATGAAGTCTTTGACTGTAGATTCAAGCTCTTCAACTGTTAAAACTTCTGTCTGAGTTTTATTCCATGGATCGAACTGCTGAGGGATTTCATGTTCATACTCTAACAAGCTAACATAAGGTGATTTATTGTCCTCGAGATAAGAATAGTATCTAGATCTATTATTTTTTACTTCTACAAAGGAGTAGACATCATCAAATTCATCGAAAGCATTTACCATCTTATCTTTATCTTCATCACGATAAGAATAGGCCACTACCTCATATGTTCCATCCGCAATCTTACCTGACTGATAACGCCATAATGAATAGCCACCAACAGAAAGTAAAATCACTGCCACAGCACCCAAGACTGATGCTAGAATAATCTTGGCTTTTTTTGACATTCCTTTTTTAGCAGGTACGACTTGTTGGAAGGTTGCTGTTGTTTGGGCAAACTGAGGCTGTTGCGTCATAGAAATAACAGGTTCAGCTGGTTTAATATTTCTTGGCTCATTAGCCTGTCCAGTTGCTCCAAAGACATTAGGTCGTTCAAGGATAAACTCGCCTGCTGCTTGAGCTTGAGATAACTCTGCGGGAGTTGGTTTACGACCGTTGACTAATTCAAAGTACTCAATCCACTCTTGCTGGTTCATAATAATCTCCTTTTTTATTGGTCTACTGTTCTATTGTACCAAAATAAATGGTGAAATAGTATTTGACAATTATCATAAAGACTGTAAGGTTTTTTAATAAAACATTTGGCTATGATTCTCGATAGTAAAGAGGTGCTTGGTCGGTAAGTAGTTCAACGCCAGATGAGAAAATCACTTTCCGTTTGCCAATCAAATCTACTCTCTTTTACAAATTTATATGCACCTTCGTAATCTAAATGAAGGTCCTCTGCCTCACTCGAACTCAAACGCTCAAAAACTCTTCGAGAAGAAATATTTCCGTTCGTATCATAAACATTTATTGCGAAGCCTTTAGGTCTTTTCTCGTAAGTACGTTTTCGTTTCAACATTCTTTTATAATCTTCAACACACTCACTAGTAGAAATCTCTCGCCATTTTCTAAATTGACCACCGTCTTTATTGAACTTTTGAAGATTAGAATGAACCTTATTCCCATATTCTGAGGGTGTTAAATCCTGTTTCAAAGTCCCAGTATGTGGGTCAAAAGTCTGTGGAAGCTTTTCATCGTGCTCAAATGGTGAGACAAAAGGTTCCCCATCCCCCACAAAAACATAATAAAATTGAGATTTCATATTCTCAACAACTATAAAATCCTCATATAAGCTATCATTATTCTCTCCTCGCTCAGTCCAATTTATCAATTCATTGGAATATGCCGATTTAGCCTCATATTTTACCATCTGATAGGTACCATCTGGAATATAGTTCTGTTGATACTTCCAAAATCTTCCCTCTCCTATAGCAATAAAAACTGTCGCAACAAGTCCTAGAAAAACAATAATCCCAATCTTCCATTTTTTTGCCTTAGTCATACCTCTCCCCTTCATATTAGCCTACTCTTTAATACTATTTTACCAAAAATAGAGAGGAAATCTGTGACTTGACTACCAAAGAAAAAGAGGTTGAGAACACATACTCTCAAACCTCTTTTCATCTATTTACTTTTTAAGATCCTCAGCACCTATAACTGGGTATTCGGTCAATCCTGACGCTGTTTCTTCTTCAACCTTGTTTGTTTCCTCTGATTTTTCCTCAAAGTCAACTTTAAGTGCATCTTTTTCATAAGCATTAATGATATCAGCTACAACTGGGTGACGTACGACATCGCTAGCAGAAAAGTGAACAAAATCAATAGCCTTGATTCCCTTCAATTTCTCCATGGCATCGACAAGACCAGATTTAACACGACGTGGAAGGTCAATCTGGCTCATATCTCCATTGACAATCATCTTAGAATTAAACCCAAGACGAGTCAAGAACATCTTCATCTGCATGATGGTTGTATTTTGCGCTTCATCAAGGATAACAAAGGCATCTTCGAGGGTACGACCACGCATATAAGCAAGAGGGGCAATCTCAATAATTTCACGTTCCATTAGGCGAGTCGTTTGCTCTTTGCCAAGAATTTGATAGAGGGCATCATAAACTGGACGAAGGTAAGGATCTACCTTTTCCTTGAGATCGCCAGGCAAAAAGCCAAGACTTTCACCTGCCTCAACCGCCGGACGCGTTAGAACAATACGTTTAACCTGGCCACGTTTAAGAGCTGTAACTGCAAGGGTAACCGCTAGAAAGGTCTTCCCTGTACCGGCTGGACCAATCCCAAAGACCACATCATGATTTTTAATGCTATCAACATAGACCTTTTGTCCTAAAGTCTTCACTCGGATAGGCTTACCACTATTGTCCTTGATAATCTCTTCTTCATATAAAGCAACAAACTTATCAATTGAACCATCTTGAGCCATGGTCAAGGCTGCGACAACATCTGATGTGTTGACTAGCATTCCACGCTCCACTAAAACAAGGAGGGCTTGAATGGTCAAGCGAGCCAATTCAACACTTTCCTCGTCATCTCCAAGAATCTGCACACGCTCTGTTCGAGCATGAATGATAACATTTAGGTTTTCTTCGATAAGTTTTAGATGGCGCTCATTGGTCCCAAAAAGTGACAAGACATCATCTGGGTGATTTAGGGTAATTTCAACAGAATACTCTTGCAAATAGAGTTCCTCTTTCTTTCGTCTTTTTCTCCATTATATCAAAAAAATCACGCCAGGCGTGACTTTTTGTAATTCTTAATTATGCGTTGAATGATACGTGAACGTGGTCATAGTGGTTTTCAGTAACGCTACCACGGTCAGGCATTTGGTTCCAAGTGTTGGCTGGTCCGTAGATATTATCTACTGGTGCGTAGAATTGTTGTCTGTAGATGATGTATGAAATACCTGCATTTGAGATATTGTCTACAGCATATTGTGCGACTTGATTACCAACTTCTGAACCAACTGGTACCATAACGTCAACGGCAAGTCCTTGACCATGGTCTTGTGGGTCACCTTCACGGTAACCACCGATATCAGTAAGACCGAATTGTGCTGCTACATCTTGACGGAAAGCTTCAGCTTGTGGTTGAAGGTGTGGATCCGTTGGAAGTGTATTTGTTGATGCAGGTTGTGCTGCTGGTGCCTCTGAAGCCGCTGGTGCTTCTGATGCTACTTCTGATGTTGCTGCTGGTTCTACCGCTGGCTGTTCTGCTGGCGCCTCTGAAGCCGCTGGTGCCTCTGAAGCAGCTTCTGATGTTGCTGCTGGCTCTGCAGCTGGTTGTTCTGCTGGTGCCTCTGAAGTTGCTGGTGCTTCTGAAGACGCTTCTGATGTTGCTGCTGGTGCTTCTTCTTTTACTTCAGGTTGTTCTGGTGTTGCAGCAGCTGGAGTAGTTTCTGCATCAGGTGTAGCTTCTGCTGACGCAGTTACATGATCAATAGCATCAGCAACTGGTTGTTCAGTTTCTGCGTATGCTGGTGCTTCTGATGCTGATGCGATAGCTTCTGTTACTTCTGAAACAGCTTGAGTTGATTCTTCTGTAGCAGGTGCTTGAGTAGCTGTTGTGCTTACTGTTTCAACTGGAGCCGTCAAGTCCGCCGCAACTACAGATTGACCGTTTACAGTCACTTCGTTAGTTGTCAAATTAGCTTCTGCAACTACAGGTGTGGTTGATGTTTCTGAAGCTGGAGTTTCAACTTTAACAGAGACTGCTTGATTATCAGAATTGTAAGTTGCTGTCAAGACTGTTCCAGGGTAAATCAAATCAATGTTTGTAATTTGATTGATGTTAGCCAAAACGTTCACATTGATACCCATTGCTTCAGCGATACTTCCCAAAGTATCACCGTATTGAACTGTATAAGTTTGTTGGTTATCACTTACAGCGATATCTGCTTTGATTTGATCTACTGAACGTGCTGCCCAGTTTGAAGTTTCATCGGCATGTACGTGACTTGCAGCAAAAAGTGAAAGTGCTGCGGTCGAGTATAGAAGAGCCTTTGTTGTTTTAGATTTTGATAACATGTATAATTCATTCCTTTTTAACAATTTTAACATCTACAATAATACCACACTTTCCATCAAAAAAGTTATGATTTACTGCTCTTTAAAGCAATTACTAACTAGTTGTAACAAGCCTAATTTATTGAAAAACATCTGATATATTTGTAAAAAAATGTAACAATTCATCCCATTTCAAATGGTAATTACTTTTTAAAGAAAATGCTAAAAGTCATTATGCTTATCGTAAACTTAGTCACTATTAATGGGCTAGATAATCTTCCCAAATCTGGTCAAACTGCCCTAGATTAAAGGAAAAGCTAGCTTGATCTTCCAAGTAACGACTGACTTCTTCAAAGTCATCAGTATGCTTCGGGAAGGTTGAATCTTCAAAAGCCAAATCAGCCAAGATTGCTACTGGTTCATTGGATTTGGGATTACGCTGGGCCATCAGCCAAGTATAAAAGGATTTTCTCATGCCTTCTCCTAACCGATTAATTCTGTTCCAAACTGATCTTGTTTGATTTTTTTTGCCTTCATTAGACCACCTAGAGCCTTCTTAAATTGACCCTTAGAAATACCGAAGGTTGCCTTGATATCTGCTGGTGATGACTTGTCATTAAGTGTCATAAAGCCACCATTGCTCTCTAAATAGGTCAAAATCATCTGAGCATCATTTTCAAGCATTTCAAAAGAACGTGGCTTAAGAGAAAGATTGAGGGTTCGGTCAACTTCTCTGAACCCAATCACACGCGCTTCAAGGACCTGACCTAAACGTGGCTCTGCATAACGTTCTGATGGATGGATGAAACCAAGCATGTTATTCTCTGGCAAATAAACAAAAGTTCCTGACAATTTGAGACGGTAGGCAATAGCTGGCCATTTTTGGTTTTGCATATTATCATAAGCAGGTCCAGCCATACGTTGAAAGACCTCAGGTTCGGCAGGAAGTCCCCAAATACGGTCTTTTTTGTCAACATCGAGTTTGATGAAGAGTTTATCCCCCTTCTTAGGCCAAAGCTCTTTGAGTTCTGGCAAAACATCGAGAGAGACAACAATCTCCTTATCTGGAATTCCTACGTCTACAAAGACACCCAAATCCTTACGGACTTCAGTGACCTCTCCCCAATCATAAGAATCACGAGTTGCCTTGATTTCCTTTTGTGTTAGACGTGATTTTTGCTTGCTATCTGTATAGGCGAAGCCTGTCACCATGTCACCAATAGCGTGTTCTCCTTCTTCTTTAGATAAAGCAAAAGTCACACCGTCCTTTTGTACAAAGTAAAATTTATCATTTTCATCAGTTACTAGGGCAGTAATGATCGTTCCAAGTAATGTATTCATCTTTTTCCTCTAAAAAGAGAGTCGGACAAGGAAGCTAACATAGTCCATGCTCTTTTGCTTCTGTCCCACTCTCCTTATTTTTCTATTGATTAAACAGTAAGGAGTTCTTTTTCCTTTTCTGCTGTCATGCTGTCAATCTTCTTAACAGCGTCATCAGTTGCTTTTTGGATATCTTTTTCCAAAGCTTTTAATTGATCTTCTGTGATTTCTTTGTCTTTTTCTTGCTTCTTAGCTTCATCCATAGCGTCACGGCGGATGTTACGGATAGCGATTTTAGCATTTTCGCCGACTTTTTTCACTTCTTTAGCCAACTCTTTACGTGTTTCTTCTGTAAGTGCTGGGATAACCAAGCGCACAACAGAACCATCATTAGCTGGGTTGATTCCAAGGTCAGATTCATTGATCGCACGTTCGATATCAGCAATTGAACCTTTATCAAATGGTGAAATCAAAAGGACACGTGCTTCAGGAACCGTGATTGAAGCCAATTGGTTAAGTGGTGTTGGAGCACCATAGTATTCTACAGTGATACGGTCAAGAAGTGAGGCATTGGCACGACCTGCACGGATAGAGCCAAATTCACGGGCCAATGACTCGTGTGAGTGGGCGAAACGTTCTTTTGCTTTTTCAATAATTGCGTTTGTCATAAATTCTCTCTTTCTTACTTGTGTGATTCTGCTTTGTTAGATACGGTTGTTCCAATTTGCTCACCAAAGATAACACGTTTGATGTTTCCTGGTTCGTTCATGTTGAAGACAACAAGGTCAATGTCATTATCCATTGAAAGGGTAGAAGCTGTGGCATCCATAATTTTCAAACCACGTTTGATAACTTCCACGTGTGTCAATTCATCAAATTTGACAGCATCAGCGTTTTTACGAGGATCGTCATTGTAGACACCATCAACGCCGTTTTTAGCCATAAGAATAGCATCAGCTTCAATTTCAGCTGCACGAAGAGCCGCTGTTGTATCTGTTGAGAAGTACGGTGAACCAATACCTGCTGCAAAGATAACAATACGACCTTTTTCAAGGTGACGAAGGGCACGACCACGAATATAAGGCTCTGCCACAGATTTCATATCAATCGCTGTCTGAACACGTGTATCAACACCGAGTTGTTTCAAACTATCTGCCATAACAAGGGCATTCATAGTTGTTCCAAGCATTCCAGTATAGTCCGCTTGAACACGATCCATTCCTGCTTCAGCTGCAGGTTCCCCACGCCAAAGGTTACCACCACCGATAACTAGAGCAATTTGAATACCTGAATCCGCTACCTCAGCAATTTCTTTAGCCATAGCTTGGACAGTTGGAAGATCAATCCCAACACCTCGTTCACCAGCTAGAGCTTCACCTGAAAGCTTAATGAGGACACGTTTGTATTTTGGTTCTGCCATGATTTCTCCCTATTAACTATTTTGTTTTATGATTTAATTCTTAGCTGAGATTCATCTTTCCTAAGTCGTCAATTACCATCCCTTTAGGGTGGTTAAGGGGCTTATTCGAGCAACTCCTTTTTATGATTAGGATAGGAAAATATTTTCTTTTTTTGCAAAGAAAACACTAAATCTTCATCCTTACTATTCTATCATAAATTAGGGTTTTCACCTAGTCAAATATTTAAAAAATATCCTTACAAGATAACTGTAAAGGTGATAGTGTCATTTTTATAAGAGGCAAAGATACGCCCCTTAAATAATTTGACCATACTTTGAGCCATGGACAGGCCAATGCCAAAACCTTTGTGTTCTTTGTTATTATGGGATTCTTCAATACGATAAAAACGCTCAAAAAACTTGCTATAGTCAACAGCCTTACCTTCTTTATAGGTGTTTGACACTTCTAAACGAGCCCGTTTTCGCGTTCTTCCAATCTGACGAAGTCTTACCGTAACTGTCCCTTCTGGATCACAATACTTGTTAGCATTATCCACAAGGAGAGTCACAAGTTCAAAGAGAGACTTCTCCTCTGCCTTTACATGAATATCCGGTGTGATGTCCATGACAAAAGATTTACCGTCTCGGATAACGGGACCTTTAAAGTCCTCTGCAGCATCCTCAGTAATATAGGAAAAATCCACATCTTGAAGAACAATGTCCGGCTGCTCCTCCAGACGGGATAGAGCCACAAGAGAATTGATTAGATTGGTCAAACGTGCCACTTGGTCATTTGTTGACTTGGTCCATTCATTCTCTCCAGTCATAAGCTCCTGTAGCTCTGTATTGGCAGAAATAATGGCTAACGGGGTCTTCAATTCATGGCTAGCATTAGTAATAAAACGTCGCTGCTTTTCGTAGTTTCGAATGAAGGGACGAATGACGATTCCTGATAAGGCACTGACAATGACAACAAAAAAGATAAAGCCAAACATGGATAAGAGGATAGAAATACTAAGCAAGGCTTGAGAAGAATTATAATAAGAGGTAGTGTCTAGAAAGACTACCAGAATCCTACCTTGGCTAACCTTACTAACCTGATAGCTCAGATTGATGTTTTTTTCTCTAATTGTCCCAATACTAGATGACATACGGCTAGCTGCAAGGGCGTAATCAGCAGCTGATTCATCATCTACTAAAGAAGTATGACTGACATCCTGACTAACCACTTCGTCACCGGACAAGATTACACTGAAAAAGCTAAAGCTATCCGATGGAATTTCACGCCCTTGGTTGGTCTCAATTTTTTTTGTTTTTCCAAAACTACCATTATTTTCTGTAAGCGTGTTAAGAACCTTACTAATTTCCTGCTCTGTCTGAAAGGACCTCACCGTATTGATGATTCCCACCGTAAAGACCAAGATAAAAAGGATAGCCAAGGAAGCAATCGTAATAAATTGAAGTCGCAAACGTCTAAACATAGGCTGCTCCTCTCTAATTGGTACGGAGGCAAAAGTCGCCACCCTTCTCACCAAGAATGCTAATATCAGCCTGGATGGCTTGCAATTTTTGACGCAGATAGGAAATATAGACCCAGACAATTGACTCATCTACATCTTCCTCATCATCCCAGATGGTCTTAAAAAGATGTTCCGTCGTTAGTTTTTTAGCAGGATTGAGCATAAAGTGAGCCAATAACTTGGTCTCACGACTTGAAAGTCGAATAGAATTCCCAGCAACTAACTCTTGCTCCTCTTGGTCCAAACGAACAGAACCAAGAGTCAAAATTTTGGCTGTGAAGCTCTCACTCACACGACGCTCTAATGAGCGCAGACGCGCCAAAAGCTCCTTAAGGGAAATAGGCTTGGTCAAGTAATCGTCTGCCCCAGCATCAAGCCCAGTCACGCGATCATCAATTTCAGCCATAGCTGTCAACATAATGACGTGGGTTCTATCCCCAGAGGAGCGAATCTCTTTCAGGGCCTCAATACCTGTTTTAATGGGCATCATAATATCCATAATCATTACTTGATAGGCATTTTGTGCAGCTAAATCAACAGCCTCTTGCCCATTGAATGCTTGATCCACCTCATAACCCTGATGCTCTAGTGCTGCCTTGTAAACTCGAGAAAGAGCCTCTTCATCCTCAGCTAGTAGAATTTTCAAAGCCATTCTAGTCCCCTCCTTCTTGAATTAAGTTACGGATGGTCTGCATGGTCAAATCACATGAAGCTAATTCATCCGCACAGCGCTTAAGCTCACGAGTAATCATTTCTGGATTCTTGATATCGTGCTTGTACTTCATCTGATGCTCCAAACTGGCCCAGGAATCCTGAGCGATGGTCCGAAGCTGGACCTCGACAAAATAGGTTCCTCTCTCATTTCCTAGCACATCTGGAAACTCGGTTTCGATTTCCAAAATGAGGTGATAAGAACGATAGCCATTGGGCTTAGCATTTAAAATGTAATCTTTCTCGTTATAGATAGAAACGCCAGGGATAGCCTTGATAACATCAATAGTTTTGTAAATATCATCGACAAAGCCACAAACGATTCGAATCCCAATACTGTCACGAATTTCCTTGAGAGCAGATTGGCTGGTTTCAGGTAAATTTTTCCTACGACACTTTTCACGCATAGAATCGCTTTCTTTGATTCGTGAAATAAAATGTTCATAGAGTTTAAAGCCTGTTTCTTTTTTGCTAGTTATATTAGCCGCAATAATCGGGTCTGTTATTTCTTGTAGAATCTTGGGGAGATACTGAGCATATTCCCCATAAATACTTGGAGTTGACATATAAACCTCCTCTAATAGCGTTTCCTAATTATAGCATAGTTAGGCTTAAAAATAAGGAATGAGCCAGACAAGAAGGACTCTAAGGCTAAGAAAAAAATCCAGCCGAAGCCAGATTCATTTTGCTTATCTTAATTAAATAGCACAAGGCTATTCATCAAGCGATTTGACAAAAGGCCAGTTACCTAGTTTGTGTGTTTCATAAGTCAAAGCCTTATAACCACATTGCTTGTAGCCATTTTTCTCATAGAAAGGTACATTGTAATCGCGATTGGTAATCAAACCAAGACTGTGACCTCCTGTACTACGCACAAAAGGTTCAACCCCTTCAAGCAAGAAACGACTCCCTATCCCTTTTCTTTGATAATCTGGAGTCACCGCCAACATCATCAAGTACCAGTCGTATTCTGCAGAATCTTCCAGATGTCTTTCGGACTCTTCAACAAAGTTAAAATACTTGAACAACTTGGTGATACTTATAAAACGGAAAAGCTTGGTCGCTCCGTTCTGAAGATAGTTAAGCATAGAAATCGTCTGATGCTGTAAAATGGCCGCCGCAACAATGCGACCGTCCTTTTCAGCCACCAAACATGAGTCCTGTTTAATCGCCAAACGCACCAATATTTCCTGCAAGGCTAAGACAAATTCCTTATACTGTTCAGGCTTCTTTAAATTAGTGGCAATCATTGAAAGATAGGGATAATCTTCAAAGGCATCTGCACATACTTGTGCAACTTCCTGAACTTCGTCTAGTCTTGCTTTGCGATATTGCATCATAATCTCCTAATCTGTCTGTTTTTTTCAGTATAACACAAAACGTATGACTGACAGTCATACGTTCTATGTTTTTTTGTAAAATCTTATAATTTTATAAGAAAAGTTTAGGCAACTTCTTCTGTAAATTGACTATTATAAAGATCAGCATAGAAACCATCTGCTGCCATGAGCTCATCATGATTGCCCTGTTCAATAATGTTACCATCTTTCATCACAAGGATAAGGTCAGCATTTCGAATGGTTGATAAGCGGTGGGCAATAACAAAGGAAGTCCGACCTTCCATAAGTTTGTCCATGGCTTTTTGAATTAATTCTTCTGTTCTGGTGTCAACAGATGATGTCGCTTCATCCAAGATAAGAAGAGGGGCATCCTTCAGAAGGGCACGTGCAATGGTCAAGAGCTGTTTCTGACCAACTGATAATGTCACAGAATCATCCAAATAAGTGTCATAACCTTTTGGAAGTGTGGTGATAAAGTGGTGAACACCGACAGCCTTGGCTGCAGCAATAACTTGCTCGTCAGAGATATTTTCTTGGTTGTAAATTAAATTATCACGAATAGTACCTTCAAAGAGCCAAGTGTCCTGAAGCACCATAGAGAATTGGTCATGGACAGTTTCACGTTTCATATCGCCAGTATCCACACCGTCAATGGTGATATGGCCTTGATCGATGTTATAGAACTTCATAAGCAAGTTAACAATAGTCGTCTTACCAGCACCTGTTGGACCAACAATCGCAATCTTTTGACCTGGCTTAGCAAGAGCTGAAAAATCATGAATAATAGTCTTTTCAGGAGTATAACCAAAGGAAACATGATCAAAGACAACTTGACCTTTAGTATCTGTCAATTCAGCTGTCTTACTTGATTCGTCATCCATATCTTTTTCTTCCAAAAATTCAAAGATACGACCAATAGCTGCAGTAGCTGACTGGAGTTGTGTAATCCCTTGTGCAATTTGAGAAAGAGGTTGTGAGAAAATACGAACATAAGTCATGAAGGCTACCACATCACCAATAGTCAAGCTACCATCAATAACCTTAATAGCTCCCACAAGACAGACCATGACGTAACCAAAGTTCCCAATGAAAATCATAAGTGGCATCATAATACCTGAGATAAACTGAGATTGCCACATCGATTTATAGAGCTTATCATTAAGTCCCTTGAAAGCTTGACTACTTTCTTCAG
Source organism: Streptococcus sp. 21.1 (assembly GCF_016648635.1). Classification (NCBI taxonomy): domain Bacteria; kingdom Bacillati; phylum Bacillota; class Bacilli; order Lactobacillales; family Streptococcaceae; genus Streptococcus; species Streptococcus sp. 21.1. Next base: position 313,575 of record NZ_JACLQL010000001.1, read on the forward strand.
ATGCATTGTAACTCGTTACAACTGCTTGACCTGTGTAGATTTCTTCAATATATCCATTAATGTTAGCCAAATTTTCTTGTTGACGTTTGAAAAGGGGTTGTGAGAAACCCATGATGAAGGCTACTAGAACAAATCCTATCAAGACAGAACCAATCGCAGTGAAAGCCATAGTGACATTTGAGTAAAACATCATAATAATGGCTGCGACCAAGAGAACACTTGAAGTAATTAGGGTACCCAGACCTTGACTAAGAGATTGTCCCAAAAGGTCAACATCATTAGTCACACGAGAGAGGGTGTCCCCTTGAGAATGACTGTCAAAATAATTAAGGGGAACACTGTTGATTTTCTTTTGGATAGCTGTACGGAAACGTTGTGAAAAGCGTTGTGTAACCGTTGCAACCGTAAAGCTTTGTAAGTAACCCACAATCGCTGAAATGGTATAGAGAACAGCCAAGGTCATAGCAATACTTGTCACCTTATCCAAATCAATACCTGGAATCGTCCCCATTTTGGTAGGTGTAATACCTTCAGTAATAGTATTGGTAATTTCTTTAAGCTTATCTGGTCCAATAACTGTAATGACTGCTGAAATAATTGCTCCAACAATCGCAAGGACAAAAGGAATTGGGAAACCTTTAATATAGGGTTTTAAGCGTTTATAGGACGATGTTTTTGGCTTATTTTCCATTTTCTAACTCCTCCTTAGACAATTGTGAATAAGCAATTTCTTGGTAAACCTCATTGTTAGCCAAGAGTTCCTTGTGGGTTCCTTGCCCGACTACTTTACCTTGATCAAGTACCAAGATTTGATCAGCATCCATAATAGTAGAGATACGTTGAGCAACAATCAACTTGGTCATATCTTGTGTTTTTTCAGACAATTCTTGACGCAGTTTACGATCGGTCTTATAGTCCAAAGCTGAGAAGGAATCGTCAAAAATCAAGATTTCAGGCTTACGGGCAAGTGCACGCGCAATAGCCAAACGTTGCTTCTGGCCACCTGAGAAGTTAGACCCCGCTTGAGCCACTTCTGCCTTAAGTTGGCCTTCTTTATTTTCAACAAAGTCTTTTCCTTGAGCCAATTCGAGAGCTTCCCAAATTTTAGCGTCATCTAGAGGACTATTATTGCTCATTCCCATTGTCATATTTGACGTGATATTACCTGAGAAAAGCACAGCCTTTTGTGGAATATAACCGACTATATTGTGCAAGGTTTCGTGATCATAATGTCGTACATCCACACCGTCAACCTTGATAGTTCCTTGCGTAGCATCATAAAATCGTGGGATAAGGTTGACAAGCGTTGATTTACCAGATCCAGTCGAACCAATAAAGGCAACCGTGTCACCCTTTTTAGCTTTGAAGCTAACATGCTCCAAAACAGGCTCTGAAGTTTCAGAATAACGGAAGGAAACATCATCGAATTCGACAGTGCCCACGTCTTTAGGTTTTTCAGAACTATTTTCAAGGTAAGAGACTGAAGATTGGGTATCTAGAACTTCATTGATACGTCCAGCTGCTACAACTGCTCGTGGAAGAAGGAAGAAGACAACAATCATCATCATGAATCCCATAACAACCTGCATAGCATAAGATGAGTAAACCACCATATCTGAGAAGAGATGGATTTTATTTTCCATGGCAGCAGCAATCTTAGTTGGATCTGTTGGAATCTTAACATCTTCAATCAGATGCGCACCAATCCAATAAATAGCTAGCGTCAAACCACTTGATACAGCAGTCATCACCGGCGTCAGTAAGGCAAAAGAACGACCGATGAAAAGATTGTTTTGGGTCAAATCAGTATTGGCCTTTTCAAATTTATCCTCTTGATAACTCTCAGCGTTATAGGCACGCACCACACGAATTCCAGTAAGAGATTCACGCGTCACACTATTGAGTTTATCTGTCAACGTTTGAATCAAGCGTTGCTTAGGCATGACCATAATCAAGAGGAAGAGCATGAGAATGGCAATTACGGCCACAGCGACAAGCAAGGCAAGAAGCCAATTCCCATTTTTATCAGCAATCTTTGTAATAGCCCAGATTGCCATAATAGGTCCCTGTGTAATAACCTGTAACCCCATGGTCAGTACCATCTGTAATTGTGTAATATCGTTTGTCGTACGGGTTAAAAGACTAGGAATAGAGAATTTCTTAATCTCGGCATCCGAAAAATCTAGAACCTGATGGAAGATATCATCACGAAGACGAGTGGTAAAACTAGCTGCTGTTCTGGCAGCTAGAAAACCAACCACTACAGAGGCCATAAAACCCGCAAAGGACATTAAAAGCATTCGCATCCCTGGGGCATCCGTATTCCAAGCAAAAATATCCGACGCCTTAGTCCCCTTGGTTGATAAGAGGGTTGTAATGTCAGACATATAGTCTGGAATTTTCAAGTTTAGATAGACGTTCAAACAAACAAATATCACAGCTAAGACAATCATACTTAACTCTTTTGCCGTCAAACGTTTAAAAATTTTAAACATAAGTTACTCCTTATTTTTCTCTAAATTCTTGCGAATTTGGTGAAAGACTCGAAAAGCTGTTTCAGCATCTTCTTTCGAAATACCATCTAACAACTGTTCATGGATAGCCTCTCGGAAATGTCCGACATCTTGGGCCTTCTTTTTACCCAAATCTGTCAGATGAACATACTTGTAGCGTTTGTCCTTGTCAGATGTCACCAATTCAACAAAACCATTTTTCTCCATACGTTTAACCAAATTACTAGCCACTGACTTGGAAATAGATAGTCTTTTCTCGATATCTTTGATAAAAATTTCCTTATCTTGGTTGTCAGACAAATACTTCACAGCAAATCCTTGCGGGCCAGCTAAATGCTCAACGCCATACGCTTTACCTAACTCTTGCACGCGAGATTCCATGGTATTGATGAATTCTCTGAAGTCACTAAAAGGATCTTTTCCATGCATTGCAAGCTCCTCCTTAAATAATTCTCATGAAAACTATTTTAGTTTCTATGAGAACTATTGTCAAGAAAAAAGTTCCTATGAGAACTAAAAAAGAGTGAAAAAGAATATTTTTTTCCACTCTCACTCACGTAACTGTGATTATTAAGGCTTTGGACTCTAAAACCTAACAACGCTTGAGCTAGGCTATCTAAATAATAATACCCTCCAAATGGTCCAATTCATGTTGAATAATTTGAGCTGGCATGCCAGAAAAACTTAACTGTTTAGGCATCCATTGTTCATCTAAATAAGCTACCTCAATCGACTCATAACGTCTGGTTGGACGACTTCCTTCTAAAGATAAACAAGACTCCTCTGTTTGAAAAGGTGAGGATTTGCTGACTAAAACAGGATTAAACATGACTAGATTAACAAAACCGATATTTACGATAATGACACGCTTTTTAACTCCAATCATATTGGCAGCCATACCCACACAGGCATCCTTATGAAACTCCAGTGTATCACGTAAATCTTTAGCCAAATAGAGGTCTTCTTTAGTCGCTTCTGTCGATTTTTGTCCAAGGAAAAAGACATCCTTTACGATAGTTTTTATCATCTATTTACTCCCTTTTCTTATCTAAACTATGAAATCATATCTCCTTCTTTTATCAGAGACGAAGGTCTTCATTCCAAATAAATCACCTTGACCTATTATATCAAAAGGCCCACCCTCTAGTAAAACAGACAAAAAAAGAAACCCGCAGGCTCCTTTTTAGTCATCTTTCTTCACTCTATACAAATAACCAATAAAAACCAAAAGACTAATAGTTGAAACACTCATTGCCACTTTAGCAACTGTAGTATAGCTATAGGTCAAAACAACACCATGTTTACCTGGTGGTAAGACTAGATTAGTTGGATTCTTTTCCTTAGCTAAGTAAGTGGTTACTCGCTTCCCATCAATCCTTGCTTCTTGTCCTTTGTAGTAGAAAACTGGCAACGACAAGACCTTAGATTCTTTAGACTCGTTGGTCACCGTAAGTGCTAGCTCGTTGGGAGAACGGCTGATGAATGGCTTGATTTCCTGATTATCCAAGAAGAGGTGTTTGTCAAAGACAAAGCCAAAAGGCACTTCTTTATTGGTATAATCCCCATTTATATTTTTATAAGTTCCCTTGGCCAGCATTTCTCTCATAACTTTTGTATCGCTTGGCAATATATTCTTGGCTTTAGTCATCTTATCTTGGACAGTAACAATCTGAAACATATTCAGACAAAGACCAAACAAGACAAGTATCGTCGCTGCCTTCATAGACATATTTTTCAAGATATTCGCTAAGGCTAAGCTGAAGAAAAGCAAGGCAAAACTCCATAATCTCCAAGGAAATTGAAGATTGGACACTGGACTCTCCTGTAATAACTGCCAAGGAAAACTATTCAAAGTTAAAAAGGCCAAAACAAGAGAAATAAAAAGGTAAACTCTAGCTTCCTTATCCTTCACAAAACGCTTAGTAAAAATCAGGCTTAGCACTAGGCCCAGAAGGTAGAGAAGATTAACTGATGGAGTCCTTAAATCACTTTTTAGAATCAACTCCCAGTTGTCTGCCAGACTTAAAGCTGTCTTTGATAGGAGCGGTTTAAAAGTCGTTCGTAGAGTGACATACTTGAATTGCTCTATCATAGGAACAAAGAAAGCTAGAGACATACTAAGAGTGACAAGGGTGGCCTTAAGAAATCCTAGGACACGTTCTTTTTTATTATCCCAAATCCAAAAACTAATTACCACCGCAAAGAAAATCCCAACAGAAGCCAAAAGGACCGATAAGACATGGGAATATACTAAACCAAGCATCCCAAGAGTCAAGATCCACCATTTCTTGTAATCTCCAAAAGTTATCAAACGAATGCCAACGAAAACTAGAGGTAGAAAAATCATCGCTAGCGTTTCGCCAACGGCTGCCCGGTAATAAGAATTGTGCAAGAAATACCCCGAAAAGAGATAAAAGGTAGCAAATATCATCACCTGTTTATCAGAATAGTTCAATAAACGTAATCCGTAAAAACTAAGCAAACAAGTTACAAAGCGAACAAGCAACTGAAAACTCATCCAGGCTACAAAGACCGACTGAGTCAGCTTATAGATTATGAAAATAGGATAATAAGTTAACCAGGGATAAAAGGTATTGATTAATTGTCCGGTCCCTCCGTTAGTCGTAAAATTGATAGGACTCTTCCAGACAGTATCCAAAGATAACAGTCGGTTAATGTGAAAGACAATATCATCACCATAAAGCTTGTCCCTAAAAAAGAACATAGGCAGTATTGACACCATACTGATTAAGAAACTTATTAGAATGATTATCTGATTAGTATACTTCTTTTCTTTTGCCCCACAGGGATCCTTTCCAACACTCAAAATTATTCCTCTCGTATTCTAATTCATCAAAATCTGCTCTAGAAAGAGATTTCTTACAAGGTATTATACCAAAAAAAGTACAGAACTCCTCTTCCTCCTAAGTCTGTCTAAACAAAAAAAGAAACCCGCAGGCTTCTTTTCTTATTTTATCGAGAGGCTTATCAATCAGGTCAAGGCTGTTAATTAAACAATACCTTGAGCTGACATAGCGTCTGCAACTTTAAGGAATCCAGCGATGTTGGCACCCACAACAAGGTTACCTTCATGACCAAATTCTTTAGCAGCTGCTGCAGCATTTTCGTAGATACCTTTCATGATATCGTAAAGTTTAGCATCAACTTCTTCGAATGTCCATTGTGTACGTCCGCTGTTTTGTGCCATTTCAAGAGCTGATACAGCAACACCACCAGCGTTAGCAGCTTTGGCAGGACCAAATGATACACCAGCTTTAAGGAAGACATCAATAGCTCCCAAAGTTGAAGGCATGTTAGCACCTTCTGAAACAGCCAATACACCATTTGCTACAAGTGTTTCTGCATCTGTTTCATCCAATTCATTTTGAGTTGCACATGGGAATGCCAAGTCAGCTTTAACTGACCAAACTGTCTTTTCACCACCAGCAGGTGTGAAGGTTGCATTTGGACGAGCTTCTGCATATTTAACGATACGTTCACGTTTAACTTCTTTGATTTCTTTCAACAAGTCAACGTCGATTCCGTCTGGATCATAAACAAAACCAGATGAGTCAGAACATGTTACCGCTTTAGCACCAAGGCTTTGCAATTTTTCAATAGCGTAGATGGCAACGTTACCAGCACCTGAAACAACTGCTGTTTTACCGTTAAAGTTTTCACCACGTGCATTAAGCATTTGTTCTGCAAAGTAAACAGCACCGTAACCAGTTGCTTCTGTACGAGCAAGTGATCCACCCCAGTTCAAACCTTTACCAGTAAGAACACCTGTGTACTCATTACGAAGACGTTTGTATTGGCCATAGAGGTAACCAATTTCACGTCCACCAACACCGATATCACCTGCAGGTACGTCTGTATCTGCACCAATGTGTTTGCTCAATTCAGTCATGAAGCTTTGGCAGAAACGCATGATTTCGTTATCTGATTTACCTTTAGGATCGAAGTTTGATCCACCTTTACCACCACCGATTGGTTGACCAGTCAATGAGTTTTTAAAGATTTGTTCGAAACCAAGGAATTTAATGATTGATTGGTTTACTGATGGGTGGAAACGAAGACCACCTTTGTAAGGACCAATAGCTGATGAGAATTGTACACGGAAACCACGGTTTACTTGTACTTGTCCTTTATCGTCAACCCATGGCACACGGAATGAAACGATACGTTCTGGTTCAACCAAACGTTCCAAAAGGTTTTCTTCAATATATTTAGGATATTTGTCGAAGACAGGAACAAGTGAATCGAAAACTTCTTCAACTGCTTGAAGGAACTCAGCCTCATGGCCATTTTGAGCTTTCACTTTTTCAAAAACGCTAGCAACGTACTCTTTACCTGTTGTCATATCAATGTTTCCTTTCAAATAATTACCTTAGTAATTTAATTACATGAATAGTATAAATTTTCAGAATCTTCTTGTCAAGTATTTTCTGCTATTTTTTTGATTTTTATGTTAGGTTTTATGACATAGCAAGTGATCTATCTTTTTTAAGCTACTCCTAAAAAGTTATCAATTCAACAATGTAAGCGAATTCTATTTTTCTAGTTTTTCTCCAAAATTTTTTCAACTTTTTTTGAACTTTAAAGCTAAAATAGCCTAAAAAACAATTTAGTAATTTTACTATTTTTACATTTACAAAGATCCTCAACTATGTTATTATGAATTTAGTAATTTTACTAAATCTTGGAAAGGGTCATTTTTTATGAAAAGAAAGCAATTATCAGGAAAGCACATCGGCATTGTTTTTGGAACTTTCGCTCCAATGCATGTTGGGCACGTTGACCTTATTACCAAGGCAAAACGCGCTAATGACAATGTGCTCGTCATCGTAAGTGGCAGCAACACACAAGAAGATCGAGGGACACGCGCAGGCCTATCACTCAACCGCCGTTTCCGTTATGTTCGAGAAGTTTTCTATGATGATGAATTAGTCGTTGTGGATAAACTGGATGAGGCTGGGATGCCAGCCTATCCCGAGGGATGGGTACCTTGGGTTAATCGTGTCAAAGAGCTTATCTCTAAAAATACGGATGATCTTGAAAAAATTACCTTCTATGTGGGAGAGCCAGAGTACGTGACCGAACTTAATCGTTATTACCCTCAAGCTCATGTAGAACTCATCGAACGTTCTATTATCAATATCTCTGCTACTGAGATTCGCGACAATCCGATGGAAAATTGGCGTTTTATTACCAAGCCTTTCCGTCGTCACTTTACTCGTAAGGTCCTTGTTGTAGGCTCTGCTAGCGGTGGGAAAACTACTCTTGTTAAGGATTTGGCCCGCACTTACAATGCTCCCTGCTCTCTGGAATATGCTAGGGAATATCAAGAAAAGTACAATGTACGAGATGATGAGTTAGATACCAACGACTATATTCACCTCCTAACAGATCAATATGCCCAGACCTCTGATATCATTGATAAAGGGCAACACTCAGGACTTATCTTTGCCGATACCAACTCAACAGTCACAAAAGTCTATATCGACTACTATTTGAAAGAAAATATCTCCCAAGAAGAATTTGATATGCTGGATCGCCTCTATCAGGTAACTCAAGCCCGTGAGAAATGGGATTTGATTTTTGTGATTCTGCCAAAATCAAACTATGTGGATGATGGTTTCCGTGACATGACTATGGCTGATAACCAAACACGTGACTGGTTTACCAAACATCTCTTAGACCTCCTATCACCATTCAAAGATAAAATTGTTATTTTAGGGGAAAATAGTAATAGTGAAAGCTTCTTTGCGGACAACTACCACAATGCCAAAAAAGCAATCAAAGAACGTCTACACATCGAGATTTAAAAGACCAATCCAACGTAATCATCACTTAAAACTTACAATACAAACATGGAGGAAACCTATGACTAGAACCTTCGAAAACTCTGGTAGCGAAAAAGAATTTTTGGACATCTATCAGCGAGAGGAAATGGATAAGTACGTTAAGCCCTCAGTGACCGTTGACTCGGTCATCTTCCGCTATTATGAAGGAAGAGTTCAAACCTTACTTATCAAGCGAAAAAACCATCCCTTCATGGGGAAATACGCCCTCAGTGGTGGCTTCGTTCAGGAGCAAGAAGATCTCAATCTAGCTGTTTGTCGCGAGGTACAGGAGGAAACATCCATTAAACTCAATCCTAATCATATTGAGCAACTCATTACAGTGGGAACACCTTATCGGGATCCTCGAATGTGGACCATTACAGTGGCTTACCTCTGCTTCATGACCTTCAATGACATTCAAGTGGAAAAGGCTGCCGACGATGCAGTGTCTACACATTGGTTAGACATCGCCATGGTAGACGGTCAACTGCAACTTGTTGATGGTGATAAGACACTGTCACATGATGACCTTGCCTTTGACCATTGGGAAATTCTCTTAACAGCTATGGAACGTATCAAGGGACGACTCGAATACTATCCAACTATCCTTTCCATTATGCCCGAGGAAAACACTTTGACCACCTACCGTCAACTTTTTGGTACCTTTAATGAGGACTACCTCAAGATGGATTCGACAAATTTCTTGCGACGCTTTAAACACCTCTTCCAAAAAACAGGTCGTCAGGTAGCTACGAGAACCAGAAAGGCTGCCACCTACACTTATCACATCAAGCCACTCTAAACTGGGTCTTTGTTTGACAATTTGATACTTACATAGTAGTATTAAGAAAAATTAATAAGAGGTATCCTATGAAAAGTTTTACATTGATTAGCGGAATTCTCATTACTCTCTTGGGTGTCTTTTTCTTCGCTAATCCTACAAATCTTCTTGCCATCGTTGGTTGGCTGTTTGCCCTAGTGATGCTGGTATCTGGTGTTTCAAGTCTCATGGTTTATTTTAAACGAGATAACGAAAACCGCTCCTTCTTCCAACTGCTTCAGAGTATCATTTCCATCGTTTTTGGTATTATCCTGCTATCAACATCAGCATGGGTACTCTCAGGTGTAGCTGTAACCATTATCGCTTGGTGGCTTCTTGTCTCAGCTTTTACACAAGGCTTTCAAGCTTATCGCCAACGTCAATTCGGTTTCTCAGGACAACCTGCCCTGTCAGTCGCCTTGATTTGTTTGGTATTTGGACTCTTGCTCTTTAGTGCTCCGTTTTTCTCAGCATTTCTTATTGGGCGCTTGGTAGCTTCCTTAATTATCTTTGCGGGTGTTTCAGTCCTCTCCTTCTCATTCCGCTTGTGGTAGGAAGAAAGCAGTCACTACATAAACATAAAAAGCCTTGCAGTTCACATCTGCAGGGCTTTTGTCATACTTTGATTACTAAAGAGCTTATCCTTCTAGCTCACTTAAATACTCATAGCGTTCATACTTTTCAAGTAAGGTTTCGTTAGCAGCATCCAAGTCTCGTTGAAGGGTGGCTAACTGTCCATAATCGCTAGCATTTTCAAGCATGGCTGCTTCAATCTCTTCGATTTTGGCTTCAAGGTCAGCAATCTCATCCTCGATGGTCGCCCACTCTTGTTTTTCAAAGTAGCTCATGCGTTTTTTGTCTTCTTTGACTTTCTCAACTTTAACGCTAGCTTGCTCTTTTTCCTTCTCTAAGAGGGCTGCTTGCTCTTGGAAGAAGGCTTTTTCATCAAGGTAGTCAGTGTAGTTACCAAAGAACTCTCGCACACCACCCTCTTCAAAGGCTAGAATCTTGTTAGCCACCTTGTCCAAGAAATATCGGTCGTGACTTACGGTAACGACAGGGCCGCCAAAACCATTGAGGAAGTTTTCCAAAACTGTCAAAGTCGCAATGTCTAAATCATTTGTCGGCTCATCCAAGAGCAGAACGTTAGGCTTTTCAATCAGAATCTTAAGTAGATAAAGACGTTTCTTTTCCCCACCAGAGAGCTTGGTAATCTGTGTCCCATGGGTAGAACGAGGGAAAAGGAATTGCTCTAAGAGCTCTGTGATACTAGTTGTTCCAACCGTTGTCTTAACTTCATCTGCAACTTCTTGCAAGTAGTTAATGACACGCTTACTCTCATCCATATCTTTAATTTGCTGTGAGAAATAACCAATACGTACCGTCTCACCAATATCTAAGACACCAGCTGTAGGCACAAGGTCACCATTAATCAGATTGAGCAGGGTCGATTTTCCGACACCATTATCCCCAACAATACCGATACGATCACGATTTTGCATGATAAGATTGAAATCACTGAGAATTTGCTTGCCATCTTCATAAGCGAAATCGACATGCTCGAAGTTCACTACCTTCTTACCAATACGGCTGGTCTCAAAGTTAATTTCAAGATTGTCATTATTGACTGTTTGGTGAACTTCACCCTTAAGCTCCTTAAAGCGATTAATACGAGCTTGTTGCTTGGTCGCGCGTGCCTGTGGTTGCGTTCGCATCCATGCCAACTCCTGCTTATAGAGTTGCTTTTTCTTGTGAAGAGCCGCTGCATCTCGTTCATCTTGTTCAGCCTTTAGACGCACATAGTCTTGATAATTTCCCTGGTATTCAATCAGATTAGCCTGGTCTAGCTCAAAGATACGTGTGGCCACATTGTCCAAGAAATAACGGTCGTGGGTAATAAAGAGGACCGTTTTTTTAGAAGACTTGAGAAAATTAGTCAACCAAGCAATAGTATCAATATCCAAATGGTTAGTTGGCTCATCCAAGAGCAAGAGATCTGCATCATTCAAGAGAACCTGAGCCAACTGCACACGGCGACGAAGACCACCTGAGAGGTCCCCGACCTTTTGCGAGAGGTCTGACAATCCCAACTTAGACAAGACTGTCTTAACCTCGCTCTCAATGGACCAAGCATCTAGACTATCCATCTCTGCCATAACCTTCTCCAAGCGAGCCTGATTCTCCTCAGAATATTCTGCCATAAGGGTTTCATATTCTCGAATCAAAGCCATCTCACGAAGGTCTGATGACAAGACAGTTTCAAGAACCGTCTTGCTATCATCAAATTCTGGCTCTTGAGTCAAATAAGCAATCTTATAGCCATTAGCCTTGGTGAAAGGTGACACATCACCATCAAAACCAATACGCTCAGATACAACATCTAGCAAGGTTGTCTTACCTGTCCCATTGACACCAATAATCCCAATACGATCCAAATCATGGATAATGAATGAAATCTCTTTAAAAACCGTCTTATCTCCAACGGACTTGGTTAATTTATCAACAATAAAATCTGACATCTTACTTCCTTCTTACAAATAACACCGCTACGGATCCTACGCATGCTCTGTAGCGGTGTGTCATTTTTATCACGTCTCTAGACTTATTTCATAGCTTGAACAAAGGCTATAATGGCTTCCTTGTCATTAGCTAGCTTCCCATCAACGATGGTATTTTCGATGACTTTAAGTGCACGACCAAGATCTGGACCAGGTTTGAATCCTAGCTCCTTCATCAGTGTGCCACCATTCACAACGATTTCGTGCTTATCATGGATGAGCAACTGACCATCCAACTCGGCAATACGCTCATAATCGACGTCCAAGCCCTGAGCCCGTCTCAAGGTTTCAGCCTCCTCTAAGAGTTCCTTACCATACTGATAAACATCTTGCTTAGTCACAGCTCTCTCCAAACGGAAATTGAAAATGTCAACCAGGGACTGAACTGTCTTTTGGAAATTAACAGATGTCTTCCATTTTTTAAGAAAAGAGCGTGGATTATCGTGCTTGAGAGCCAGAAGAGTTGCCGCCCAGGCCTGCTCAGAACTTGTAAATCTAAAGTCATCAGCATAATCTGACACAAAAGACTGCCATTCTTCAGCAGTTTCTTGAAAATCTGGAAGATACTGATAAGCCTTAGTTGCTAGAAGTGCCTTGATTCCTTTTTTCCAATGTGGTGCCAAAAGCAACTTATCGAACTCGATGAAACTTCGCTCAATCGAAATCTTTTCCAAAAGAGGAGCATGGCTGGTCATAGCCTCAAAAGTCTTTTCTTCAATATCGAAATCTAAGCTCGCTGCAAAACGTAGGCCACGCATGATACGAAGAGCATCCTCGTTAAAGCGTTCCTCAGCCTTACCAACAGCCCTTAAAACACGGTTGTCCAAATCAGCAAGACCATTGAACTTATCAATAATCTCAGCATTTTCATTAAGAGCAAAAGCATTGACTGTAAAATCACGACGCTTAAGATCCTCTTCCAATGAACGCACAAAGGACACGCTAGACGGACGACGGTAATCCACATAGACGTCCTCTGTTCGGAAGGTCGTTACCTCATACTCACCGCCATTTTCCAAGACCAAAACGGTCCCATGCTCAATACCAATGTCTACCGTACGCTCAAAAATCTGTTTAGTCTCCTCAGGATAAGAAGACGAAGCAATATCAACATCGTGAATAGGACGGTTGAGAAGGGCATCGCGGACCGATCCACCAACAAAGTAAGCCTCAAACCCTGCAGCCTTAATTTTCTCTAATATTGGTAAAGCCTTCTGAAATTCAGAAGGCAAATAACTTAATCTCATAGTAAATGTTCCAAACCATAAACAAGCTGATTACGTTTAACAACTTCTTTAATCCCAAGATTAACACCACCCATAAAGGAAATGCGGTCGTAAGAGTCGTGACGCAAGGTCAATCCTTCTCCTTGGGCACCAAAGATAACCTCTTGGTGAGCCACAAGACCTGGCAAACGCACACTGTGAATACGGAAACCATCAAACTCCGCACCACGTGCCCCAGCAAGTGTTTCCACCTCATCCTCAGCTCCCTGACGTTTAGTCTCGCGAACCTCACGAATAAGTTCAGCCGTTTTCACTGCTGTACCTGAAGGCGCATCTTTTTTCTTGTCATGGTGAAGCTCAATGATTTCAAGATCTGGGAAATATTTGCTGGCTTCTGCCGCAAACTTCATAAGAAGGATAGCACCAATAGCAAAGTTAGGCGCAATCAAACCACCAATAGACTTGTCTTTAGAAAGGTCTGTTAATTCCTGAATTTGTGCTTCAGTAAATCCTGTTGTACCCACAACTGGTGCAAAACCATTCTCCAAAGCAAAACGAGTATTTTCATAGGCAACAGCAGGCATAGTGAAATCCACCCAGACATCTGCATCAAAGCCAACCAAATCCGCTTTATCTGTGAAGACAGGAATACCGTCCACTTCTTTTTCTGTCGCAAATGGGTCAAGCAAGGCAGCCAAAGTCAATTCGTCATCTCCCTTGACCATCTCAACCGCAGTTGAACCCATTCTTCCTTTAAATCCAGCAACAATAACTTTAATAGACATGTCATTTTTCCTCTCTATTGATCTTAATCATAGACAAGCCCCATCCCACATGGATAGTACTTATTTGGTAAATTTAGGTGTTAGACCTAACACTAGTGCTCCTTCACCCAAGTGTGTCGCAATTACGGCACATAAGGATACCACTGTTGAAACGCTAATTCCCTGTGCTTCTAGCTGTCTTTTAAATTCCTCAGCTTTTGCAGGAGCATTAGTGTGAAGGATACTAAGCTCCATTTCACGATTTTCCTCAGCTAGGGCAACCAAACGTTTCACAGCCTTCTTCTCTGTACGCACCTTTTCAAAAACAACGATTTTTCCTTCGTCATTAAAATTCAAAATAGGTTTGATAGACAAAAGATTTCCTAAAATCGCCGAACCATTCGACAAACGACCACCCTTAACCAGATGATTAAGATCATCCACAAGAATATAGGCCGTCGTTTGGTCAACTTGCTCCTCAAGCTTCTTCAAAATGTTCTCAAAAGACATTCCTTGGGCTGACCAATGCAAAACGTTTCTCACCATAGCTCCCATAGGAGCTGCTGTGATTTTTGTATCAGGAAAAGCAATCTTCAACTTGGCATGGTCCTCAATCAAAAACTGACTATTAGCCCAAAAACCAGAGATTCCTGAAGAAAGGAAAAGCCCAATGACATGGGTATAACCTTCCGCCTCCAACTCCATAAGCAAGTTATCCAAGTCAGCTAGATTTGGTTGTGATGTCTTGAGCAGTTCCTCAGAGTTTGCCATTTGTTCATAAAACTGATTGACATCCAAGTTTTTTCCTTCAACAAAAGGCTGCCCCTCAATGATGACTGGAATATCTAAAACATAAACATCAGCATGGCCCTAAATCTCAGCAGGGAGATTAACCGATGAATCCGTAATAACTGCAAGAGACATCTTAGAACTCCAAGTTGATACCTGGGCGATCCAAGGCAATTTCAGTTACTTCATAAGTCAAACGTTGAAGCGTATCCAAGAGCGGTGCAGCCAAGGCTTCTGCTTCTTCTTGTGAGAAGTCTTTTGGTTCATTGACGATACGGTTTTGAATATGGTCCATTTGAGAAACAATCCCTGAGATAACAAACTCATCACGGACAATCATAAATTGCAAAACAGCTACAACAGACGTATTGTTAGCTTCTTCATCTTTATTGTGCAACTGGAAAGTTACTTCAACATTTGTTTTAGGCACACCATTCTCTTTTTCCCACTCATGGTTACGAACATCATAGTGGTAACGGTTAACAAATACTTTTTCGCGAATTAAATCCATTAGTCATATTCTCCTTGATACAATTACTCTTTATTATAGCATAAATATGCTTTATTATGGGAATATTATTGACAGAAAAATGAGTATTTAGACTGAGTTTGACAGTAATAATAATCACTAGAAAAGTAGGAGCTTTGATTTAGGTCTAAGAACACTAAAATAAGGCTCCTTCATCAGAAAAGAGCCTTACATTGACAGCTAACAGTCCCTCAGAGAACGTTTCTGCTGTCCCTGTTCATCAAAATTCTCAGGAGACAACCAATTCTCAAATCGTTTCTTAAGTACTGGCCACTCACTATCAATAATCGAGAACCAGTCCGTATCACGGCTACGTCCCTTATAGATAGCATGGTTACGAAAACGCCCCTCATAGGTGAACCCTAAACGCATGGCAGCATTGGCAGAAGGACGGTTAAGACTATCACATTTCCACTCATAACGACGATAGTTAAGATCTTCAAAAACATATTTCATAAGCAGGTATTGAGCTTCTGTGGCTGCTCGAGTCTTTTGTAAAGCAGGTGCTAAAATCACTCGTCCCATCTCGACACTACGATTTTTTGGTGTAATAGCCATAAGTGAAAAGGTTCCCAGAACCTTACCTGAAGCCTTATCCCTAATGGCAAAGAAATAAGGATTCTTGGATCGCTCATAATCCTCCAAACACTGACGGACAGCTTCTTCAGATTCAAAAGGATCCGCATACATATAGGTCCAATCAGAAAGAATCTGATTAGTAAAGTAAAAGTCTAAAATGTCCTCATAATGCTCTGCCACCGTCAAATGTTCAACGCTACAATAACGACCTTCTAATAGAGCAACATCTGGCATCTTACCCGGACTGGCATCTACTAGACTTGGCCCTACTTCTTGTTGGTAGTGATTTAAAGGCATAGGATTCTCCTTTTTTCATAAAGAAAAGCCTACACAAAAGTGCAGACTTTAGCTTAATTATTTAGCAACTGGGTATACAGATACTTGTTTTTTGTCGCGACCTTTACGTTCGAAACGTACAACACCTTCAACTTTAGCGAAGAGTGTATCATCACCACCACGGCCTACGTTTACACCTGGGTAGATGTGTGTACCGCGTTGACGGTAAAGGATTGATCCACCTGATACAGTTTGTCCATCAGCTGCTTTAGCACCAAGACGTTTAGCTTGTGAATCACGACCATTGGAAGTAGAACCCCCACCTTTTTTGTGGGCGAAAAGTTGCAAGTTTTCAAGAGTTTTCAACATAAGATTGTGTCCTTTCTTAGTGATTAGTCGCTAACTTACGCGTTGATAGCGTTGATAACAACTTTTGTATAAGGTTGACGGTGACCTTGTTTACGGTGGCTACCTTTTTTAGGTTTGTATTTGAAAGTAACAACTTTCTTTTGTTTACCTTGTTTTTCGATAGTTCCGACAACAGTAGCTCCCTCAACAACTGGAGTACCTACTACAGTTTTATCACCACCGACAAGAACAACTTCGTTAAAAGTTACTTCTGATCCAGCTTCAGCGTTGATTTTTTCAACGTAGATCGCTTGACCTACTTCAACTTTAACTTGTTTTCCACCAGTTTTGATGATTGCGTATGTGCTCATGATGCACCTCCTATTAAAATTTTTAATGTGTCTGAGGTTTCCCTCTGTGAAGACTCGCCTAGTACTGCGGGGACGAACCCACTTGCAAACAGTAGTCGTGCGGTTGCACAGGACGTGCATTTAGTCAACGTTACAATTCTATCATTTTTTCCCTCTAATGACAAGAGAAAAAGTTATTTTGATTATTCTTATTCTGCTCATTGAAATTTATCAAAGTAACGATTACCCTAATCAACTCTTATTCCATATCTTCCTAAGAAAGTCTTAGCTAAAGCCCGCTCCAGATCAACTAAGGAAAGGCTCTTATCCGTTGTCAAAATTTGATAACGTTCACTTCCTTCAAAATAGAAGTGATTCAATGCCTGATAGCCATTTCGTTCATAAAATGCTAAACGTTTTAAACGTTGAGCCCGATTAGAGACTTGCTCCTCATCCATAGGTTCAATCGTAAGCACACACGGTCGTACCCCTGCTTTTTTCTTAACTTGTGCCAAAATCTGACTGCCATATCCCTGAGACTGTTTACTTTCTTTAACCGCGAGAAAGAGTAGGTAGACCAGGTTATCAGTACAGATTGCATAGGTAAAACCAATAAAAACTCCCTGATCAAAATAAGCCAAGAAAGATTGTCCATTTTTCAAACTGTTCCAAGACAATTGCCAAAGTGGGAGTCTCTCCTCCACAGGAAAAGCCGCTTCATAAAGCGAAGCGACCATCTTGAATGTTGGTGTCAGAGGATAAATATTACGAACCTCTAGTGTCATTTCCCTAACCAATAACCTTCTTATAATCTTCTAGTGTCGCCACATGAGCATGCTCACGTTGACGATCAAGCAAGTGACTAAGGAAGTCACGGTTGCCCAAGGCTTCTTTAAGGGTTTGTTTAAATTGCCCAGCATTCATAGCTGAGAAAATATTGCTTGGTGCAGTATAATCTGGACCATGGCTTGTGTTCGTGAAAGCCAGGATAAGCAGGTTATTTTCAAAGGCAGCACGTGTCGCTGACAGGATTTCATTTTGGTGGTTAATATCTAAATAGAAATCAGCCTCTTGATAGAGACGCTTAACCTGTTCTGTTGTAATATTCGGATAAAGGCTAACATTACTATATTTAGCTAAATCCATCAAACGACTTGACATTTCAGTGATTGCACCAATATGGTAGTGCATGGTAGGCACTTCACTAACAATGTTTTCCAAGTGTTCAATCTGATCTGAGTTGGTCAAGATCAGTGCTTGATTTTGGAAATTATTCTGACGAGCAAATGGATACATGAATCCGAGAAAGGCCACGCGAGAAGCCTGCTCTGGACTAACCAACTTTAGAAGATTCGTATATGCCGTGTATTCTTGCACTACAATCTTAGTTTGACGGTGATTGCTATCAAGAAGGAGGCGCATATTCCCAGGGACTGAATCAGTGATAGGCTCTTGCCAGAAGAGGACATCTTGACCAGAATTCGGAAGATTCATAGCTGTCAAGAAAGGCGTTGACAAGGAGTTATAAAGGATACGTCGCAAATCATAGCCAGCTTCTTTAAGATAAAAGACTACAAACTCCGATTTGTTTTTGAAAATGTAGACCTTGTCTTTCCAATTCAAGATAACGTCTTTGGTCAAATGGTTAATGACGATAACTTCCTTGTTGTCTGGAGTGAAATAACTAGTAATGGTCGCTTCTTGCTTAACATTGTAAGTTGTTTGTGAGAAACGGTACCCCTTATTATTGTAGCGATCAGTCACACGCAGGCGACCTGATTCATCATACCAATCCACAGCTTTAACTAGACGCTGATGAGCAGGATGCGCATAGTGAATATGACCACGTTTCTTATCAAAACGGAAGATTTCCGCGTTGCTATTTGTTCCTAAAATTTCCCAGTAATCAGGCACAGGAACCTGATTAAAGTAAAGTGCAGAACCTTGAACCTTGTCAAAACCAGTGAAATAAAGGTAAGGTGAGGTCACATCACTAGGCAGAAAGCCATCATCTGAAAGACAAACTGTTGTATTTACATAGCCAGCAACAATCAGCGAGTAATGGAGATCCCAACTACCTTGACTATAGTTCTCAAATAAATTAATCATGATTAGTCATCTCCTTTACTAAGTTAAGCCACTTCTGCTCGATTTCCTCTGTCAAAAAGCCTTTGGCGATATCATAAGAGACTTGATGAACATGATCTAAATCTGAACGATTGAAGAAAGCTACAATTTTCTCTGCCAAGGCGGCCACAATAGCAAGCTCGTCATCTTTTTCAAATCGAGGGATGAGGTAACCATTTTCATTATCCTTGATAAAAGTTTGGTTCCCATAACGGACATCAAAACCAATCATACCAAGGCCCGATCCAACAGCTTCTAGAAGTGTCAAGCCAAAACCTTCACTCTTAGAACCTGATAGGTAAAGTTCGTAATCCTTGTAGACTTCTGTTAAATCTTGGTGACCCTTAAGATGGATGTAATCCTGAGCGTGATTTTCCTCGATAATTGCCTTAAGCTTAGCTTCTTCAGCACCTGTACCAAAGATATCAAAGTTCACTTGTGGCAGACTTTCTTTAGCCTTAACAACAGCCTTGACCAACCAGTCTACGTGTTTTTCATTAGCCAAACGTGAAGCTGTGATGATTGAGAATGGTTTACGCTCTCCCTCAGGCTCTCTCAGTTTATCCAAACTTCCCACAGGGATTGTTACGATATGAGGCGTAAATGGTGTGTATTTATTGAACTGATCTAGCATAATGCTGCGTTGACGTTCTGTCGCTGTGATGAAGAAATCAACCTTATCTGCATTGCTGAATTGGTACTCATAGAAGTTATTCCAAAGAATAGTCTTGTCTGTCACAGCATTTTCACTAAAGTGCTCTGCATGGACAACAACTCCAAGCTTAGCAGGTTTAGTATTACGGAAAACAGCCTCCCCTGTGCCAGTTGCACGGTCCAAGATAACGATATCCTGGTCAGTTAGACCTAGTTGAGACATGAAGTAGGCAATAAACTCATGCTTAGAAGACAAAATCTTATCTGGGAAACGGAAGACACTATCCTTACCATCAACAATTTCATCATAAGCAACACTGCCATCTTCATTGAAGAAACGACGTTGATAGAGGTGTGCCTTGTTATCTACAGGGGTGTAGTACTCCGTGAACATCTTGGTGTAAGAGTAAAAGTCTTTACGAATTAAGCAACCACGCGATACTTTTTCCACACGGTGAACGATATCTTCACCCTCTTTACGCAAGTAGGCTGCATAAAAAATATCTTCCTTGGCACAAAAGAGCTTAACCACCTTGCCATTAATCTCACGACGCGTGATGTCATAAGGGATTTCCTTTTCCAAATCCTTGACAGTATAGGTCGTTGGAGCAATTTTCAGGTCTGTAAAATAGCTGTATAGCCAGATGACGTCTTCATCTTCAAACCCCATGTTACGGGTCAAATCAGAAAGATTGTCCTGCAGGAACATATCCATAAAGACAAATTTGGCCTTAATACCTGTGTTTTTGAAAATTGTAGAACGATAGGCCTGGGCGTACTCAACACCACTTGATGCCCAACCGATTCCTAAATTGATGTTATAAACAGTCATGTATTTTCCTTTCTGGGTAAAAGCTCAACATCGACATTTCTTTTTGGACATACCTAACTCTAGTAGCACCTAAATACTGCTATGTTAGTACTATATCCTCCTAGACTAGAGCAAGTCTTCAATAAGTGTATCCACTTCGTCTTGCGCTTCTTCAATAGGTGTGATTTCAGTCACCATGATTCCCGCAACCGCACGTTCAACCAAGGCTTCAACATCCATACGACGTTCATATTGTTCAACGTTTTTGATTTTTGGATTAGTCTTTGGACGGTCAGGTGCAAAGATAGTACAGCAATCCTCAAAAGGTTGGATGGAAATGTCAAAGGTATCAATTTTTTGTGCCAAATCAATGATTTCCAACTTATCCATAGTGACAACTGGACGAATCACTGGCGTACATGTAACAGCATTAATCGCCTGCATAGACTCCATAGTCTGACTAGCAACCTGACCAAGACTCTCACCATTGATAATCACAAGACCTCGACGTTCTTCTCGAATGCGGTCAGTAATACGCATCATAAAACGACGCGTCAAGGTCATCAAATAAGCCTCAGGCGCTTTTTCTTTGATTTCCTCTTGGATTTCAGTAAATGGTACTTCGATGAACTGGATATTACCTCCAAACTTGGTCAACTTACGGGTCAAATCTTGAGCCTTTTTCAGTGCACCAGGACTGGTATAAGGAGGGCTTGCAAAGTGGACAGCTTCAATATCCACACCACGTTTAAGTGCAAGATAACCTGCCACTGGCGAATCAATCCCACCTGAAAGCATGAGCATTCCTTTACCGGCAGTCCCTACAGGTAGTCCACCTGCTCCTTTGATTTCCTCGTGAGAAATATAAGCCGCCTCGGCACGAATTTCTACCTTAAGGTTGACATCTGGGCCCTTCATCTGAGCCTTAATGTCAGGCAATACATCAAAAACTGCATTTCCTAAAGTAAGATTGAGCTCACGAGTATCGAGAACAAAATCATGGTCACTACGTTTAGCAGTCACTTTAAAGGTAAGACCGTCACGATAGAGCCCGGTCATAATGTCTTGAACAGCCTTTTTCAAGACCTCGACATCTTTTTCAAACTTGTAAACAGGACTAAAGGCTTGAATACCAAAAATTTGCTTCAAAGACTCTGCTACTGGCTCATAGTCTGTACCGTTGAGGTAGATGTGACCACGGTCTCGGTCAAAAGTCACTTTAACATCTGGATAGACGGATAGAACATCCTTGATGTTATTTCTAAGTTTATTGATAAAGCGCATACGGTTTTTGCCCTTGGTAGACAATTCACCATAGCGAACCATAATTTCTGAATATGTTAGTGTCATTCCTTTTCCTTTTAAATTTGAATTTAGTTTTATTGTTTAATTGCTTAAATCTTGCTATCTCACTTTTTGTGTCTTGGCGTAGACCTGCTTGAAAATCGTGAGAAACTGTTCTACCTGTCCCATATCATTGTCATCATCAAGACTGATACGTACAGCCGTTTGAGCTAATTTAGTCGGAACACCCATAGAAATGAGAGTCCCTGCTGGTTTTCCCGCCTTAGATGAACATGCAGATGTCGTTGAAATATAGATTTGATGCTCTTCAAAAGCATGGACAATAACTTCACCACGAACACCCTTGATTCCAAAGGTCAAAATATTGGGCGCAAAGTCTTCACCCTCACCTGAGAAAATAGTAATGTCCTCATACTTAGCCAATTCGTCAAAGATAATTTTTTTCATCTTGGCAATTTTCGGAAGAGAAAACGCCTCTTTGTCAGTAACTAAGCGCAAGGCCTTAGCCATACTCGCAATGCCAGCAACATTCTCAGTCGTTGAACGAAAGTCTTTTTCTTGACCACCACCTGTTAGGAGCGGCGTAATCTTTTTCCCTGCCTTTTTGTAGACAAAACCGACACCTCGAACAGCATGGAACTTGTGACCAGAAAAAGTTGCAAAGTCAACACGGTCTGTTAAATAAGCTGATACAGGAATCTTCCCAATGGCCTGAACAGCATCCACATGGAAAGATATCGTCGGCTCATCAGCCAATATATCCGAGATAGCTTGAATAGGTTGGATTGATCCGATTTCGTTATTAACGGCCATAACCGAAACCAAGATCGTGTCGGGGCGTAATAATCCAGCAAGAGCTTCAACATCCACAAATCCTTGCTCATTAACTGGTGCATAGGACACTTCGAAACCATGCTCTGAAAGCCATTTGGCAGACTCTTTCACCGCAGGGTGCTCAATATCAGAAACAATAATGTGTTTGCCGTAAGGCTCTTTTTCAAAAGCAACTCCTTTAATGACCCAGTTGTCTCCTTCGGTTCCTCCAGACGTAAAGAAAATCTCATCGGCTGATTTTCCAATGAGGTCCGCAACTTGCTTACGAGAAGCCTCCAAAATACGTGTCGCAGATGTTCCTAATTGGTGCAGGCTGGATGGGTTCCCAAAAATTTTAGTAGCCACTTCTTGATAGGTTCTAAGTGCCTCTGGATAAGGCACCGTAGTGGCTGAATTATCAAAATAAATCATGATTTTTCCTCGATTTTTATTTACTATTTATTATAGCATAATTTTTTTAGCAATTTTTGCGAGAAAATCATATAATAGAAAGTACGAAATATTTTTAAGGAGAGCATCATGTCTGAAAATTACTCACGCCGTAATCATTCATCAAAAGAAGAAAAAAAATCTGCCCCAAAGGTGACTGAACACGTTACAAAAGGCTTCACTGCCTTCCAAAAAGTCCTTACTGCCGTCGGGACAATTTTGTCAATCATCGTGGCTTCAATCACCATCATGAATTTCACAGCCTCTAAAAATAAGGACACTTCTGATTCATCAGCCAATCAATCAACTGTAGTCATCAAAGAAGGCAATAATAAGACTCAAGAATCAAGCGCCGCTTCATCTAGTTATGGCAATGCGACTGATTCAGAAACACAAACAAGTAGCCAAGCAGGAACTAACGCCTATTCGTCATCTGCAGACACAACAACGGGTGGCAATACGACTACCTCTTCATCAGCAACTACTGCAGACACAACATCTGGCAATGCGACTACTGGTGGCGCAACAACTGGTGACGCCGCTTCTAACTAAGACATGTAAAAGGCTAGGAAACCCTGCCTTTTTTCTATAATTCTATGAACTATACAGAAACTCTAAATTTTATCCATTCTTTCAAGGGCAATGGCCGTCGCCCTCAACTCGAACGTATGCGTTGGCTTTTGAAACAAGCCGGAAATCCCCAGACTCACTTTCCAACGGTGCACATTGTCGGGACCAACGGTAAGGGATCAACAACAAGCTACCTACAAAATATCCTAACAAAGTCAGGCTATCAGGTCGGGACCTTTACCTCACCTTATATTACTCGTTTCAACGAACGTATTAGTATAAACGGTACAGAAATCCCTGACAAGGATTTGATTAGCCTTGTCGAGAAAGCTCAGGTTCTTCTTGATGATTTAGAAGAACACACTGCTTTTGACCGACCAACGGAATTCGAGTTGGTCACCTTACTCATGTTCCTCTACTTCGACCTTAAACAGGTTGATATGGCTATCATTGAAGCAGGTATTGGTGGACGTCTTGATTCGACCAATGTCCTTTCGCCAGAGCTTGTCATCTGTACTTCAATTGGCTTTGATCACACTGAAACCTTGGGCAATTGCCTTTTGGACATCTCCAATCATAAAGCAGGCGTCATGCGAGAAAACACACCTATCTTACTTGGTCGTGTCTCTGCAGAAGTTGAACATTTATTCAACCAAAAATCACATGACCTACAAGCTCCTTTAGCCGTCATTGATAGGGAAATTCAGCTGCTTCCGAAAGACAACCAAACGATCCAAGTTTCTTATGACCATTGGGAAAGTCCAGATCTTAAGCTACCAATGCTAGGACGACATCAAGAAAACAATGCTGGGTTAGCTGTCACTGCTGCCCATCTCTTGACTCCAACATTTCCTAAGATTACTAATAAGAGCATTCAAGATGGTATTTGTGACACACACTGGCCTGGTCGTAGTGAGTGGATAGGAAACAATATTTATCTAGACGGTGCCCATAACCCTCAAGGAATTGCCAGCTTAAAACAGGTACTAAAAGATAACTTTACCAATCGTAAAATCCACATCCTCTTTGCAGGACTGAGACGAAAACCTTTAGCAAACTTACTAGAAGAATTGAAAGATTATGATATTACGGTAACCAGCTTTGACTTTTTTGAAGCACTGCCCTTGGATGACTATCCTCAAAACTTCAAATGTGCGGCCGACTATAGAGAATGGCTAGCAAAAGCTGAATCAGCAGATTCTGATGACCTATTTGTTGTCACAGGATCCCTTTACTTTATCTCAGAAGTAAGAAACTACTTATTAAACGAAAGAAAGGCCTAAAGGTCTTTTTTATTTAGACAATATACAGTTACACACAAAATATAGGTTGTTATTTGAACATAAAGAAAAGTCTATCTATTTGGCTAGACAGACTTCACCTTTTTACCTCATCGTTACAAATTCTTCTGAACCGGTTGGATGAATGGTTTCCATAGCCAAAAAGGCTATGGAAATTCGCAAGGGACTTCCTTGCGATCACTTTCAATTGAGGCCATTCAGACATAAAGAAAAGTCTATCCATTTAGGTAGACAGACTTCACCTTTTTATCTCATCGTTACAAATTCTTCTGAACCGGTTGGATGAATGGCAACCGTATTATCAAAATCAGCCTTAGTTGCTCCCATCTTAATAGCCACAGAGAAGCCTTGAATCATCTCATCGACACCGTAGCCAATGCCATGAAGACCGATGATTTTTTCATCCTCACCAAGTGTTACTAATTTCATAGTTGAAGGCTGACGATTGTTTGCAAGAGCTGTATACATTGGAGTGAAACTAGATTTATAGACCTTGATATTCTCCGCACCATATTTAGCAATTGCTTTTTCCTCAGTCAAACCAACAGAACCAATAACTGGGTGGCTAAAGACCACAGTGGCTACATCAGTGTAATCAAGCTTAGCATCGGCTTTATTGTTGAAGAGTCGCTCTGATAATTGACGTCCCGCCTTGACTGCAACTGGCGTCAAATCTAGTTTACCAGTCACATCTCCCAGAGCATATATACCAGGAACAGATGTATTTTCAAAGGCGTCTGAATAAATGTTACCTCGTTCAGTCAACTCAACGCCTGTCTTTTCAAGACCAAAACCAGAAGTATTGGCTACACGTCCAATGGCCCAAATGAGGCAATCAACAGTGATCGTTTCTCCATTGTCAAAGCTAATGGTCAAAGAATCGTCATCATTTTTCACTACTTCTGTAGCATTAGCATGCGTGTGAAGGGTCGGACCTGATTTAGCCATCTCATCGACTAAGACATCGATAATATCCTTGTCAAAGGTACGTAATGGGCGATCCTTACGAACAAAGAGATGCGTGTCACTTCCAAGAGCATTGAGAACACCAGCAACCTCAACGGCGATATAGCCAGCACCGATAACAGCTGTACGTTTTGGTACCTCATCTAACTCAAAGAAACCATCAGAAGTAATCCCATATTCACTACCTGGAATATTTGGATAAAGAGCATGACCACCTGTCGCAATAAGGATATGGGGTGCTGTATAAAGCTCCCCCGCCACTTCAACCGTATGAGGGTCAACAAATCTTGCATACTCGTAGACACGTTCAACGCCATTGCTGTCAAAACCACGCTCATAAGAACCATGGATACGGTCGATATAAGCCTGACGATTGGCCTTAAGCCTTGCAAAATCAAACTTATTAACCGTCACATCAAAGCCATACTCGCCCGCATAGCGGTGAAGAGTCTCAGCAACCTGAGCACCATACCACATGACCTTTTTAGGCACACAACCCACATTGACACAGGTACCGCCGACCTCTTTTCCTTCAAAGAGAATAACCTTAGCGCCGTGCATAGCAGCACGATTAGCACTGGCAATCCCGCCAGAGCCACCACCAATGACAATATAATCGTATTCTTTTACCATATTTTACCTCTTATGTTTCTTTATACAGCGTATTAGCTACTAGATAAGCCATTTCTGCCTATACTTTATCATAAAATAGGTACCCTGACAAAAATCTGCTACGACAGTACTTTTAGTAAACTAAAAGCACCTTTAGGCGCTCTCATAAATTTAATATTATTGTGCTACCACAGATACTACATAAACAAAGCTATCTGTCCCCTCACGCAACACTAGTGTAGCACTGTCTGCATTTTTCAAAGATTCTCCTACACTTTTTGTTGTTCGTAATTGAAAATCTCCTACTTTTCCGTCAGGGTCTGCCCCACTTATAAATATATTGTAATATGTCCTATCACCATTCATTCCCCAGTTATCCTTGGAAACCAAAGATGCCGTAATTTTATATTTCTTATTAGTTTCTAATTGTCCCATATCAAAACTGCTAGTAAATTCATCAGCAGACAACTCGGTTATGTCATTTAGAGATGAGCTAGATGACATAATTGAAGAGGAACTGGAGCTACTAGTCGAACTTGAGGATGAACTAGAGCTACTAATCAAACCTGAAGAGGAACTCCGAGCTGTAGTAGAATTTTCACTTCCTACTAAATACTCATCGTTGACAGATATTAGACTCGATTCTTCACCATGTCGTGCCCCAGAGAGTCCTGTTAATATACCAATAATTCTGGCAAAAATCGTGAGCATAACAAAAATCAAGACAACAAACTTCCACCAACTTATTTGATTATTTTTATTTGGTTTTATCATAAACCTCCAGAAGGAATCAAACACATTTTTAAATGACCTAAAGAACTTGTAAATAGGTGATTGTTTCTGATTATTTTTCAAAACATTCTCCTTAAATTATATTTTAAGATATATTATAGCATAAACATTTTGTTGAATTATCTAAAAATATAAGAAAAACTTATACAAAATTTTATCCAACTAAAAAACAACCCCGAACTCAACGAGATTGTTTAATCATATCTTATTTATCAAGTGGTTTGCGGAGGAATCCGAAAAGGATACCTGATACCACAGCACCAATCAAGATGAAGAGAAGGTAGAGAAGGGCATTTGATGTGAGGGCGATAACGAAGATACCTCCGTGTGGTGCCATCAATTTGATTCCTGCCATACCTACGAGAGCACCTGTAAGAGCTGAACCGACGATAAAGCTAGGGATAGCGCGTGCTGGGTCAGCTGCACCAAATGGGATTGCACCTTCAGTGATGAATGAGAGTCCCATAACGATGTTTGTCAAACCAGAGTTGCGCTCTTCTTCGGTGAATTTATCTTTAAATAAGAGTGTCGCTACAAATACTGCCAACGGAGGAACCATACCAGCCGCCATAACTGCTGCCATAACAACTGAACCGCCTGAAGTTACTGTTGCTGCGAGAGTACCTGTACCAAAGACATAAGCTGCTTTGTTGACTGGTCCACCCATATCCACTGCCATCATACCACCAACAAGGAGACCAAGTAGTACGGCTGAGCTTCCTGACAAGCTTGACAAGAAGTTATTAAGACCAGTATTAATTGCTGCCATTGGGATATTTACTGCCAACATCAAGAAACCAGTAGCAAATACACCAAGAAGTGGCAAGAGCAAGATAGAACGTATTCCTTCAAGGGCACGTGGAATACCTGCCAAGAGTTTACGAAGAACAAGGATAACACCACCTGCAAGGAAACCACCAACAAGAGCTCCAAGGAAACCTGAAGATACGCCAGCAAGGGCAAGGGTTGCTTTACCACCTGAAGCAAATGGAACACCACCAAAGGCTGCACCACTTGAAGCAATAGCACCAGCTACGAAACCTGATACCAAACCTGGTTTTTCAGCGATAGAGTAAGCAATGTAACCTGCAAGTACTGGAAGCATGAAGCCAAAGGCAGCGCCACCAATTGCCTTGAATTGAGCAGCAATTTCATGGTAAGAACCAAGTTGTGACAATTGATCTTTAGGGACACCCATGATTTGGTCAAGTAAGAAGGCAAGCGCAATCATGATACCACCACCGATAACGAATGGAAGCATTTGTGATACCCCACTCATCAAGTGTTTATAGAAGGCACCACCAAGGCTCAATTTCTCACTTGATTCTTGAGCAGCTCCAGCATTTTCAGCATGGAAAACTTCAGCTTTTCCATCCAAGATGTTTTGGATTAATTCTTGAGGTTGACGGATACCTGCTGCAACTGGTTTAGAAAGCAATTTTTTACCATCAAAGCGTGCTGTTTCAACTGCCTTGTCTGCTGCTACGATAACACCTACAGCCTTTCTGATTTCTTCAGCAGTCAATGGTGTTCCGACACCTGACGCACCGTTAGTTTCAACACGAACATTGACTCCCATTTCTTCACCTGTTTTAATCAGTGATTCTTCAGCCATGTAAGTGTGAGCAATACCAGTTGTACAAGCTGTTACAGCTACGATAAGTGGTTTATCGCTTGAAGCTGCTTCTTTAACAGCTTGTGCTTTCTTAGCTTCCTCAGCCTGTGCTTCTTCTTCACCCGTATTGAAAGCAGCAATCACTTCATCTGGAGAAGTCACCTTACGCAAACGATCTGCAAAACCATCTTGCATAAGATATTTTGACAACTCAGCAAGGGCTGCCAAGTGAGTGTCATTTGCTCCCTCTGGAGCAGCAATCATAAAGAAGAGGTCTGTAGGTTGACCATCAAGTGATTCGTAATCTACACCTTTATTAGATTTAGCAAAAAGTACTGTTGCTTCTTTTACTGCAGCATTTTTACTGTGTGGCATAGCGATTCCATCACCCAAACCAGTTGATGTTTGTGCTTCACGAGCCATAATACCTGCTTTGAAAACATCAAAGTCAGTCACAACACCGTTGTCAACCATGCTGTTAATCATTTCATCGATAGCAGCTTCTTTTGTAGTTGCTTGAAGGTCAAGCAACATTACTTTTTTGTTCAGTAAATCCTGAATTTTCATAGTTTTTCTACCTCTACTTTATTGTATGTTTCTTTAATAAATTCAATTGTCGCTAAGTCATCTGAGAAAGCCGTAGATGTTCCACATGCTACTCCCCACTTGAGAGCCTCAATTGGATCACCTGATTTAACAAACTCACCAGTGAAACCAGCAACCATTGAGTCACCCGCACCAACAGAGTTTTTAACTGTTCCCTTAATTGGTTTGGCAAAGTAAGCAGCCTCTGGTGTGACCAGCAGAGCTCCATCACCTGCCATTGAGATGATAACGTTCTGTGCACCCTTAGCAAGGATTTCACGCGCATATTTTTCAACATCAGCCAAACCATTAAGTTTGACATTGAAAATAGCTTCTAACTCATGGTTATTTGGTTTTACCAAGAGTGGTTGGTAAGCCAAGGAATCAAGCAAGGTTTGACCCTCAAAGTCACAGACAACCTGTGCACCAGTTTCACGCACTAGTGGAATCAATTTGTTATAGACCTTATTTCCAAGATTGCTTGGTGCTGATCCAGCAAAAACAACCACATCATCAGCACCTACACTTGAAAGAACTGCTTCCAATTCAGCCAATTGATACTCATTAATGACAGGTCCTGCACCGTTAATTTCAGTTTCTTGGTCAGCCTTGATTTTAACATTAATTCGTGTGTCTTGATCCACAGCTACAAACTTGGTTTTAATACCTTCTGCATCCAAACCATCTGTCACAAAACGTCCTGTAAAACCACCGATGAAGCCCGTTGCAGTATTATCAACACCTAAACGTTGCAAAATACGACTAACATTAATCCCCTTACCGCCAGCGAACTTATCATCACTCTCCATGCGGTTAACTTCACCAATCTCTACTTTGTCGATTCGAACAATGAAGTCGATTGATGGATTCAGCGTTACAGTATAAATCATACTTCAATAACCCTCGTTTTCTCTTTTAATTCTTTTAGGAGCTCTTCTTCCGAAGCATTTGTAATTATGGTTACTTTCTCGACCTCGGCTACCTTAGCATAGGTAATCTGACCAAGTTTAGAGGCATCCGCTAGAACATAGGCTTTTTGCGCATTAGCTATAACCGTCCGTTTAATAACTGCCTCTTCCATGTCTGGGGTGGTGAAATAATTAGCATCAACGCCATTAGCACCAATGAAAGCACAATCAAAATTCAGTTGTCTAATTTGCTCTTGAGCAGTACTTCCAATAGACGCATCCGTTGAATGTTTAACCTTTCCTCCAACAATCCTAGTGCTAACACCGAGATCTACCAGCTTAACCGCATGATGGATAGAATTAGTCACAACCGTTACCTGACGATTGGCCAAATGTGGAATCAAAAGTTCATTTGTTGTACTAGCCTCAAGAAAGACGACATCACCTTCCTTAATCAAATCGGCAGCATAACCAGCTAACTGAGCCTTTTCTTGAACGTTTCTAATAGCTTTTTGACTATTGGCAATTTCTTCCTTTAGACCATGAATGCCTTCAGCACCGCCATGAACACGTTTAAGTTGGCCATCTGCCGCTAACTCATCCAAGTCGCGACGAATCGTCGACTCGGAAGTATCACTTAACAAAACAGTTAGGTTTTCCAAAGTGACAAAACCATCTTGTTTCAACTGAGACAAGATAATCTGCTTACGTTCAGACTTTAGCATAATCTCTCCTTCTGTAATCGTTTACAAAATCTATTATACTAAATTTTTAATAACTGTCAACTAGAAACAGTCAAAAAAAATCAAAATATTTCATTATAAAATACTTATCTACCAAAATGACGCAATTTGATAAGAAAGTTCTTACATTTTCAAAAAGAATACACCCTTTCAGTATGAAGGGCAAAATAAAAAAGCCTTTCGGCTCTCTTATCTTATTTGGCATAGTCAACCGCACGGAATTCACGAATGACTGTAACCTTAATATTTCCTGGGTAATCCAAATTCTTCTCAATTTGTTCACGTACCTTGTGAGACAAGATCGTAACTTCATCATCTGAGATTTTGTTTGGATGAACCATAATACGAATTTCACGACCAGCTTGAAGGGCGAAGCTTGTTTGAACACCGTCAAAGCTTGATGCAATTTCTTCCAAATCACGAAGGCGTTTGACATAATTCTCAACAGATTCATTACGAGCCCCTGGACGAGCCGAACTCAAAGCATCTGCTGCAGCTACAATAACTGCAATAACGCTCTCAGGTTCTACATCGCCATGGTGGCTGGCAATGGCATTGACCACAACTGGATGTTCTTTGTACTTACGTGCAAACTCTGCACCAATCTCTACGTGGCTACCTTCGACTTCTTTGTCAATGGCTTTCCCCATATCGTGAAGGAATCCAGCACGACGAGCAAGGGCAACATTTTCACCCAATTCACCAGCCATGATGCCTGCTAGTTTACCAACTTCAACTGAGTGACGAAGGACGTTTTGACCATACGACGTACGGAACTGCAAGCGTCCCATAATCTTAATCAAATCAGGATGAAGATTCATAGCGCCAATTTCGTAGGCTGCCTCTTCACCATATTCACGGATACGGTTATCCATTTCCTGACGGCTCTTCTCAACCAACTCTTCAATACGAGCCGGATGGATACGACCATCCTTAATCAAGGCCTCGAGAGTCATACGTGCAATTTCACGACGAACTGGATCAAAACCAGAAAGGACAACCACTTCTGGAGTGTCGTCAATAATAACGTCAATACCTGTTAGACTTTCAAGCGTACGGATGTTACGCCCCTCACGTCCAATGATACGACCTTTCATATTGTCATCTGGAAGGTGAACAGTGGTTACTGTTTGTTCAGTAACATAATCTCCAGCCAAGCGTTGCATAGCTTGCACCAACAAATTTTTGGCCTTCTTATCAACAGTATCTTTAACCTGTGCTTCTGCATCTTTGATACGTGTTGCAATCTCATGAGTCAGATTATTCTCAGTCTCCGTTAAGATTACCTCACGCGCCTCTGCAATGGTCATCTGACCAACACGTTCAAGTTCAGCTTGCTTCTCAGCCTCCAACTGAGTCACATTCTCTTCACGCTCATTAAGATGTTTAGATTTGTCAGCAAGACTCTGCTCTTTCTTCTCGAGGGCAAGTTCTTTACTTGATAGATTTTCATCCTTACGATCAAGGCTGGTTGCACGTTCTGTTAAACGATTTTCCATTTGTTTAAGCTCTTGACGTTCAGATTTGAATTCTTTTTCAATATCTTCTCGATATTTTCTAGCTTCCTCTTTTGCTTCTAACAAGAACTCTTTACGTTGAGCCTTACTTTCGCGTTCAGCAGTCACACGCAGATGATCTGCATCATGTTCCGCCTGACTGCGAAGATTCACAGCGTCTTGTTCTGCCTTTAGCAAGGTAGTTTCTGCTTGTTCCTTAGCTTTGCTAAGTTTAATAGAAATTGCTAAATATCCAACGACTAAACCAATGAGTGCAAAGACAACTAAAATTATCATGTTTATCATGTCTTTACCTCAACTTTTCTAAGGTTTCCCAAAAGAAAACCGTCTTCTAGTGTATCATATTTATAGCTTTTTCTCAAATAAATACTAGAACTTTAAACTGATTTTGTGGTATCATAACTCTATTAGAATAGGGAGGTATTACCATGCCAAAAGACGTTACTGTTGAAAGTTTTGAACTTGATCACACTATTGTAAAAGCACCTTATGTCCGTCTTATTTCAGAGGAAGTTGGACCTAAAGGAGATATCATCACAAACTTTGATATCCGTTTGATCCAACCCAATGAAAATAGTATTGATACAGGTGGTCTTCATACTATCGAACACCTACTCGCTAAACTGATCCGTCAACGTATCGATGGACTTATTGATTGCTCACCATTTGGTTGCCGTACAGGTTTCCATATGATTATGTGGGGTAAACAAGATTCTACAGAAATTGCCAAAGTTATCAAATCTAGTCTTGAAGCTATTGCTAACGAGATTACATGGGAAGATGTTCCAGGGACTACCATTGAATCTTGTGGTAACTACAAGGATCACAGTCTTCATTCAGCTAAGGAATGGGCTAAACTTATCCTTGAACAAGGTATCTCAGACCAAGCCTTCGAACGCCATACCGTTTAAAAAACATTGGGGTATATCCCAATGTTTTTTAATATTTTCTAAAACGTTGATAACGCGCTTCAAGTAAGTCTTCTGTTGATAATTGACCTAATTCAGCCAACTCATCTACAATTGCTGTCTTAATTGCTTCAATAATTTCACTTGTAAAGTAACCACGTTCTGGGATAACCTTATCAACGATTCCCATGTTAAGCAACTCGCCTGATGTAATCTTCATCAACTCTGCCGCCTCTTCTGAACGTGAGCCATCTTTCCAGAGGATAGTTGCAAATCCTTCAGGACTCAAGATAGAATAGATAGTATTTTCAAGCATCCAAACCTTATCGGCTACTGCCAAGGCAAGAGCTCCTCCCGAACCACCTTCACCAATGATAATGGCAATAATTGGCACCTTAAGGTCGCTCATTTCCATAAGGTTACGCGCAATTGCCTCACCTTGTCCGCGTTCCTCTGCCCCAACACCAGGATAAGCACCTGCAGTATTGATAAAGGTAACGACTGGACGACCAAACTTTTCAGCCTGTTTCATGAGGCGAAGAGCCTTCCGATAACCCTCTGGATGAGGTTGCCCAAAGTTACGATTGAGATTATCTTGTAGGTTTTTACCTTTTTGGATACCCACTACTGTAACGGCTTGGCCATTTAAGCGACCAATACCACCGATAACGGCACCATCGTCACGGAAATTACGATCGCCATGAAGTTCGATAAAGTCATCGAAGATTCCTTGGGCAAAGTCCAAAGCAGTTAAACGGCCTTGATCACGCGCTTCTTTTAAAATACGTGCTACGTCGCTCATTGAACACCTCCATGGAATGATAAGAGTGTGGCAATGGTATCAGCCAACTCTGTACGTTTAACAATGGCATCAACAAAACCATGTTCTTGAAGGAACTCAGCCTTTTGAAAATCATCTGGCAAAGTTTCGCGAACTGTGTTTTCAATGACACGACGACCTGCAAAACCAATCAAGGTTTGTGGCTCAGCTAAGATGATATCACCTTCCATGGCGAAACTTGCTGTAACCCCACCAGTTGTTGGATCTGTCAATACAGTCAAATACAACAAGCCAGCATTCGAATGACGTTTTACAGCAGCTGAAATCTTAGCCATTTGCATCAAACTCATGATTCCTTCTTGCATACGGGCCCCACCAGATGCTGTAAAAATAACAACTGGAAGTTTTTCCTCAATCGCATGTTCAAAGAGTTTAGTGATTTTCTCACCAACAACAGTTCCCATTGAAGCCATAATAAAGTTAGAATCCATAATGGCCAAGGCTGTTTTTTGCCCCTTTATAGTTGCAACACCAGTCACGACAGCTTCATCAAGACCAGTTTTTTCCTTAGTCGTTGCTAGTTTCTCCATATAACCTGGAAAATTCAATGGATTTTCAGTTTTAATGCCTGTAAACAGTTCTTGGAAAGATCCCTCATCAACTGTTAAATCGAGACGTTCTTTAGCGGAAATACGGAAGGTATAAGAACAATTTGGACAAATTTTAGCTTGTCCCAAGTCCTTTTGATAAATAGCTTGTTTACAACCAGGACATTTTGCAAAAAGTTCATCTGGAACTTCTGGCACTTGGTGATCAATCCCATTACGTACAGAACGGTTAGGATTGATACGGATATACTTTTCTTTTCGATCAAATAATCCCATAAACTCTATTCCTCACGATTCTGATAAGCTGGTAGGAAGGTCTCCATCAAGAAGGAAGTATCATAATCCCCAGCGATAACGCTACGATCTGAAATCAAATCCAACTGGAAGTCAGCATTAGTCACAACACCATCGATTTCGAGCTCGTAAAGAGCACGTTGCATCTTCATGAGTGCCTCAAATCGATTTTCTCCATGAACAATGATTTTGGCAATCATTGAATCATAGTAAGGTGGAATAGTATAGCCAGGATAGACTGCACTGTCTACACGGAGACCAACACCTCCACTAGGTAGGTAGAGATTGCTAATTTTCCCTGGACTAGGTGCAAAGTTGAACTTAGGATTTTCTGCATTGATACGACACTCAATAGCATGTCCCTTGATTTCAATATCATCTTGGGTCACAGAGAGTTTTTCACCTGCGGCAATACGGATTTGTTCTTTAACAATATCCACACCACTTACAAATTCTGTAACTGGGTGCTCAACTTGAACACGGGTGTTCATTTCCATAAAGTAGAACTGACCTGTTTTCTCATCAAGAAGGAACTCGATAGTACCCGCATTTTCATAATTAACAGCCTTAGCGGCACGGACAGCCGCTGAACCAATTTCGTGACGAAGTGTCTTACCAATAGCAACTGACGGTGATTCTTCCAAAACCTTTTGGTTATTACGTTGAAGAGAGCAATCACGCTCACCTAGGTGAACAATATTACCATAGCTATCTCCCAAAATTTGAACCTCGATATGACGAGCTGGGTAAATAACTTTTTCAATATACATCGCCCCATTACCAAAGGCTGCTTTAGCTTCTTGTGACGCAGATTCGAAGGCAGGAGCTAACTCTTCTTCAGTGTTAACCTTACGAATCCCCTTACCGCCACCACCAGCAGAAGCCTTAAGCATTACTGGGTAACCAAGACGGTTGGCAACCTCTAAAGCCTCCTCAGCTGTAAAGACTTCACCATCTGAACCAGGAATTACAGGGACATTAGCCTTAATCATTTCAGCACGGGCATTGATTTTATCACCCATCTTGTCCATGACTTCGCCTGAAGGACCAATAAATTTGATGTTCATTTCTTCACAGAGAGTGGCAAATTTAGAGTTTTCACTCAAGAAACCAAACCCTGGATGAATAGCTTGAGCCTCAGTCACAATAGCAGCTGATAGGACACGATTCATATTCAAATAAGAATCCGTTGATTTTGCAGGCCCGATACAAATAGCTTCATCAGCAAGCATAGTATGGAGAGAATCCTTATCCGCTTCAGAATAAATAGCAACCGTTTGGATACCCAATTCACGCGCTGCACGGATAATACGCACTGCAATTTCACCACGATTGGCAATCAATAATTTTTTAAACATAAAACAAGATAACATCAGACATTTTTTGATAGTCTGTGTTGATTTCCTTTCTATGTGATAGACCAATGTCTAAAGAAAAATCCTTTCCGACTGTCGCCAGAAGGATTTTCACAAAACATTAGCTTCCAATAGCAAAAGTCAAAGTACCTGATGCGGCAAGTTTACCATCGACTTCAGCCTTAGCTTCAACAACAGCAATTGTTCCACGACGTTTAACAAACTTAGCTGTCATAACAAGTTGGTCACCAGGAACCACTTGTTTTTTAAATTTAACCTTATCCATACCTGCATAAAAAACTAATTTGCCCTTGTTTTCAGGTTTAGACAATTCAAGAACACCAGCTGTTTGCGCAAGAGCTTCCATGATAAGAACGCCAGGCATAACTGGGTATTGAGGAAAATGTCCATTAAAGAAAGGTTCATTGATCGTTACATTTTTAATAGCTGTGATTTCGTCTTCTGAAACTTCTAGCACGCGGTCAACCAAAAGCATTGGATAACGGTGTGGTAAAGCTTCACGAATAGCATTAATATCAATTGTCATTTGATGCGTACCAATCCTTTTCCGTAGTCAACAACTTCTTCATTCGCTACCAAGATTTCAGTAATAACACCATCTTTAGGTGCTGGCACTTCATTCATCACCTTCATTGCTTCAACGATAAGAAGCGTTTGACCTTTCTTAACAGTATCACCAATAGAAACAAAGGCTGGTTTTTCAGGTGATGGAGACAAGTAAGCCACACCAACAAGTGGACTTTCAACCACTTCACCTTCAGCAGCTTGAGCAGGAGCAGAAGCTTCTTCAACTGGTGTTGCTGGAGTTTCAACAGCGGCAGGTGCTGCTACTGGAGCAACTGGAGCTTGAGGAGCTGGCGCAACTACTTCAACTGTAGGAGCTACTGGGGCAGCTGTTACTGAACTTGTTTGATTTTTGCTCAAGTTCAATTCTTCACCATTATTTTTGTATGAAAATTCACGTAAAGTTGAAGCATCAAATTGAGCCAATAAATCTTTGATTTCAGAAATATTCATGAATTAAGCCTCCCAACGTTTAAAGGCAAGAACAGCATTGTGTCCACCAAAACCGAAGGTATTTGAAATTGCGTACTCAATATCAGCTTCTAGACCTTCACCATAAACAACATTAGCTTCGATGTAGTCAGACAATTCTTTTGTACCAGCAGTTTTCGGTACATAGCTATGACGAATAGCTTCGATTGTTGCAATAGCCTCAACTGCACCAGCAGCACCTAGCAAGTGACCTGTAAATGATTTAGTAGATGAAACTGGAACATCTTTACCAAGTACAGAAACAATGGCACCACTTTCACCCTTTTCATTAGCAGGTGTTGATGTCCCGTGAGCATTGACATAATCAACATCTTCAGGTTTGATACCAGCTTCATTAATAGCCAATTTAATTGCTTTAGCAGCACCTGAACCGTCTGGAGTTGGTGTTGTCATGTGGTAGGCATCACAGTTTGATCCGTAACCAACAATCTCAGCCAAGATGTTAGCACCACGTTTTTGGGCATGTTCCAAGCTTTCGATAACGAGAACCCCTGCACCTTCCCCCATAACAAAACCATTACGGTCTTTATCAAATGGAATTGATGAACGTTCTGGATCCTCTGTTGTTGAAAGTGCTGTAAGAGCATTGAAACCACCAATACCAATCTTAGTGATTGAAGCTTCAGCACCACCAGCCAAGACAACATCATGCAAACCGAATTTAATTTCACGGAAGGCTTCACCGATTGCATCATTGGCAGAGGCACAAGCAGTCGTCACTGATTTACATACCCCTTGAGCACCAATTTTAAGAGCAATGTTACCAGCACCCATGTTTGAAAGTGCTTTAGGGATAAACATTGGTTTGATACGTTTCATCCCACGTTCGTGCATACGAATGATTTGATCTTCAAGTTCTTGAAGACCACCGATACCAGATGACACGATGACACCAACACGATCACGATCTTCTTCTTCCATGTTAAGTCCTGAATTTTCAAGAGCTTCCATAGCAGCATAAATCGCATAAAGTGAGTAAGTGTCCATACGGTTAGTATCTTTTTTCACAAAGTACTTATCGAACGGGAAATCTTGGATTTCACCAGCGTTAAAGACTGGAATTTCAGAAGCATCGAACTTCGTAATTGGTTTGATACCAATTTTACCGTCATGAAGACTGTTCCAAAATTCTTCTGGTGTATTACCGATTGGTGAGGTTACGCCGTAACCTGTAACAACAACACGATTTGTAGACATATATATTCTCCTTTTGTCGTATGGATATTCTAATAAATGATTTTTTTGATATTGATATTCAATTATTGCATGGTCATACCACCATCAATAGCGATGGTTTGACCTGTGAGATATTCTTGACTAGCCAAGAATGCTGCAACTTCAGCCACTTCTTCTGCTTGACCAATACGTTTCATTGGCACTTGAGCAATCATAGCATCTTTCATTTTCTCTGGAATAGCGTCAGTCATATCTGATTCAATGAAACCAGGAGCAATAGCATTGACACGGACACCACGAGCCGCAACTTCACGCGCAACTGATTTTGTAAAACCAATCAAACCAGCTTTTGAAGCCGCATAGTTAGCTTGACCAATATTCCCCATGAGACCTACAACAGATGACATATTGATGATGGCACCTTGACGAGCCTTAGACATTGGTTTTAAGACAGCCTGTGTCATATTGAAAGCACCAGTCAAGTTGATTTTCAAGACACGTTCAAAATCTTCTTCACTCATTTTCAACATCAACTTATCGTTAGTGATACCAGCATTATTGACCAAAACATCAACACTACCAAGCTTTTCAATAGCTTCAGCTACCATACGTTTAGCATCTTCACCGTTAGAAATATCACCTGAGATACCTACAACAGTTACACCATAATCTGCAAACTGTGCAAGCAAGTCCTCAGAGATTTCAGAACGTCCATTTAAAACAACATTGGCACCAAGACTAGCAAATTTGTGTGCCACAGCTAATCCAATTCCACGTGTTGAACCTGTTACAAAAACATTTTTATTCTTAAGTTCCATGTTTACCTCGTTTTAAGCATTAAGAAGGGCATCAAGACTAGCTTGATCTTCAACATTATGAGTTGGTAAGGTTTTATCAATTTTCTTCAAGAAGCCTGACAAGACTTTTCCTGGACCAATCTCAATTACTTCATCTACACCAAATTCTTGGATAGTGGCAATCGAATCATAAAAACGTACAGGTTCCATCACCTGACGAGCCAAAAGTGCTTTGACGTCTTCTGACTTCATGATTTGAGCCTCAGTATTACCTACTAAAGGAAGCGTAAAGTCCTTGAATGACACTTTCTCAAGTTCTGCTGCCAATTTTTGACTAGCTAATTCAAGTAAAGCTGTATGGAACGGCCCTGAAACATTAAGAGGAATCAGACGTTTAGCACCAGCTTCTTTAAGCAATTCCACAGCATAATCAACAGCCTCAACTTCACCACCAATAACAATTTGTGCTGGAGTATTATAGTTAGCAGGCGTTACTACACCCTTTTCAGATGCTTTTTGACAGATTTCTTCAATCAAACTTGGATCTGTATTCATGACAGCAACCATTTTCCCACTCCCAGCAGGAGCAGCTGTTTCCATGAATTCTCCACGTTTAGCAACCAAGGCTACCGCATCCTCAAATGAGAGTGCTCCAGCAGCAACTAGGGCAGAATATTCACCCAAAGAGAGACCGGCAACAATATCAGGAGTGATACCATTTTCTGCCAAAAGGCGATAAATGGCTACTGACGTTGTCAAAATAGCTGGTTGAGTATAGCGTGTCTGATTTAGTTTTCCTTCGTTAGAATCAATCAATTCACGCAAATCATAACCTAGAATACGACTAGCCGTATCAAATGTCT
The DNA here is from genome assembly GCF_016648635.1 of Streptococcus sp. 21.1. Taxonomy (NCBI): domain Bacteria; kingdom Bacillati; phylum Bacillota; class Bacilli; order Lactobacillales; family Streptococcaceae; genus Streptococcus; species Streptococcus sp. 21.1. The sequence goes on from NZ_JACLQL010000001.1 coordinate 353,801, forward strand.
CTTTGACAACGGGATAAGTCGCATACAAATCGCTCGCCATGCCCAATTTCTGAGCCCCTTGACCAGCAAATAAGAACGCACGTTTTGTCACTATCCTAATCCTTTCGACGTTTTTAGACGTTTACATCTGCCCAACGAGCAGCTTCTTCTTTAATCACCTTGGCAGCACCTGTGTATAGGTCTTCCAAGATTTCTGCACATGTTTCTTCTTTACGAACAAGACCTGCAATTTGTCCAGCCATAACTGAACCATATTCCACATCTCCATCAACAACCGCGTTACGAAGGGCACCTGCACCAAGCTCTTCAATTTCCTCTTGAGTCTTCTTACCAGCCAAGAAATCTTTTTCAGCTTGGTTATATTCAGTAGCCAATTTATTCTTAATCGCACGAACTGGGTGTCCAACAACTGAGGCTGAAATAACAGTATCAATATCTTTAGCCTTCAAAATCTTATCTTTGAAATTTTGGTGTGCATTAGATTCTTTAGCAACAGCGAAACGCGTACCAACCTGAACAGCATCTGCTCCAAGCATAAGAACAGCAGCCATACCACGTCCATCAGCAACACCACCAGCTCCAATAACTGGGATAGATACCGCATCAGCAACTTGGCGAACAAGTGCCATAGTTGTCAATTTACCGATGTGACCACCAGCTTCCATACCTTCTGCGACAACAGCATCTGCTCCAAGTTTTTCCATACGTTTAGCAAGTGCTACCGATGGAATAACTGGGATTACTGTAATTCCAGCTTCGTGGAAACGCTCCATATATTTACCTGGATTTCCGGCTCCTGTTGTAACAACCTTAACGCCCTCTTCGATAACGAGGTCGACGATGTCATCTGCAAATGGTGACAAAAGCATGATATTAACACCGAAAGGTTTATCAGTGATTTGTTTTACTCTATCAATATTAGCTTTTACCACTTCTTTAGGGGCATTACCACCACCAATAATTCCGAGTCCACCAGCATTTGAAACGGCTCCTGCCAAGTCGCCATCAGCAACCCAGGCCATACCACCTTGGAAGATTGGATATTTAATTCCTAACAGTTCTGTAATACGAGATTTCATTTTGCACCTTTTTTCGATTTTCTAATCAAATAAATAGTTTAATAATCAAAGTAATTGTATAAACAAAGGAGAATATCCCAAATAAGAATATTCTCTATGCCCTGCTTATTTAGTTTTTTCTTCTACGTAAGCAACAAGGTCACCAACAGTGTTAAGACCTTCTTCAGTTTCGATTTGGATATCGAACTCATCTTCGATTTCTGAGATAACTTGGAACACGTCAAGTGAGTCAGCGTCAAGTTCGTCAAAAGTAGTTTCTACTTTTACTTCTTCTGCATCTTTCCCAAGTTCTTCAACGATGATTTCTTGTACTTTTTCAAATACTGCCATTTTAATTTCTCCTTTAAGATAAATATATTTCTTATAATCTATGCTGGTGCATAATTTATATAACTAGATTTTAACAATAAGACTGCCCCATGTCAAACCCCCACCAAAACCTGATAAGAGAATTGTTTGACCGCTGTCTAATTTTAAGGTCCCATTCGCCACGTTTTCAGAAAGCAGAATTGGGATACTTGCCGCACTGGTATTACCATAAGACATCATGTTTGCCAAGAATTTGTCACGACTGACATCAATTTTCTTAGCCATAATATCCAAAATACGAACATTAGCTTGATGAAGAAGGAAGTAATCAGGCTCACCTTTTTCTTCAACCAAGGCCTTAATACTCTTTGAAACCGTCTTAACGGCAAAATCAAAGATTGCTTTCCCATCCATTTGCATATAGGGATTAGGCTGATCAGACTCATCTGAATAAGGCGAGATAACTGCAGAGGCTCCTGACTCAAGACCACCCTTGCTACCATCGGTATTTAAAGATTCTCCAAAGAAATGTTCTTCTTCAGTTTCTTCCAAGAGGACTCCGCCAGCACCATCTCCAAAGAGGACAGCTGTTGTACGGTCAGACCAGTCTAACGTTTTAGAAAGGACTTCAGCACCAATAACTAGACCTCTTTTGTAGACACCTGATTTAATCAATTTTTCTGCGGTTGCCAAGGCAAAGACAAACCCACTACATGCCGCAGTAATATCAAAAGCAAAGGCGTTGACTGCTCCAATTGTTCCTTGAACACGCGCTGCCACTGACGGCATCGAGCTATCAGGAGAAATCGTTGCAACTAAAACAAAATCTAGCTCCTCAGGAGCTAATCCTGATTTTTCTAATAGCTGATGAGCAACATTGGTAGCTAAATCACTCGTATTCTCATTCAATGAGATGCGACGTTCCTGAATACCGGTACGTGAGCGAATCCACTCATCGCTAGTATCCATGATTTTTGATAGGTCATCATTAGTCACGACCTGAGCAGGTGCATAATGGGCAACCTGACTAATTTTTGCAAATGCCATTATTTCAACTCCTCAAGAAAGGCGTGGAGATTTTCCAATCCCTTGCTCATAACCTTCAATTCCTCGTCGTTAAAGCCTTCTGTAATCCTCATCACCATTGATTTATGAAAACGACGGTGAAGACGATATACCAAACGACCCTTTTTAGAAAGCGAAAGATGGACCACACGACGGTCAACTGATGAACGCGTACGGACAATATAACCTTTCTTTTCAAGTTTATTGAGAGATGTTGTTACAGTACCAAGAGTTAGCATGAGTTCTTTAGCTACTGCACTTGGTGTCGTATCTGGATGTGTACCGATCACATCAATGGTATGCATTTCCTTGAGGGAAACATCGTTAAACTTTGAATTCTTTAAACTTGCTTCTTCGATAATAACTACGTTATTAAAAATATCAACAAGATAGCCATCAATTTTGTCGTAATTCACACCAGACTCCTTTCAATAAAACTTTGACTTTCAAATTATATCAGACTCAAACTAATTTCGCAAGCCCGATTAAAAAACTTTAGTTTTTCTTTTAGAAAATGTGGCTATTTCCCTTGGAATTTAGGTCGACGACGCTCACTATAAGCACGTACCCCTTCTTTGAAGTCTTCTGTGAAGGCAAGAGATTTTTGCAAGTCAAGTTCCAACTTAGCGTAATTTTCCCATCCTGCAAATTCAGATTCCCAAACCATTTCTTTAATGGCTTTAAAGGAATTCACTGAAGAGCGGTTCAATTTTTTAATCAATTGACTCACAGTTTTTTCAAGTTTTTCTGACTCAACAACTTTGTAGGCAATTCCCCAGTCCAAGGCTTTTTCAGCTGATACTGGCTCTCCTGTCATGGTAATTTGAGTCGCACGGTTAATACCGATTGAACGTGTCAAAAGGTAAAGACCTCCAGCGTCAGGTGCCAAACCAACACCTACAAAAGCTTGGATGAATTTAGCTTTATCAGATGCAATCGTAAAGTCTGCTGCAACAGCTAAATTAGCTGCAGCACCTGCACATGGTCCATCAACTACCATGATGACTGGCTTAGGCAATTTTTTAAGAGCAAAAGAAATTTCATTTACCTGCTCAGCAATACGAACCAAAGACTGTACATCATCTACAGCAACCGCTTTTTGCATTTGATCAAGGTCGCCACCAACAGAAAAGACTTTTCCATTAGCATTGATTACCAAGAATTTTACTGACGCATCTTGTTTAGCTTGCTCAATTGCAGCCATAATCTCATCACAAACTGGAATATTAAATCCATTTTGCACTTCTGGACGATTAAGTGTTAAAGTTGCTACTCCATCTTCAACACTATAAAGAATTGTTTCGTAAGCCATTTTTTGCATTCCTCCGATAACTAGTTCCTATATGAAAACCGTATGTTCTTTATATTTTTATCACAATTTTATTTGATGAATAGATAATTTGATTATCAAATCATTCATCGTTATTTTCTAGTATACCATAGTCCATCTAAAGGTCAACAAAAACTTAGAGTTTTTTAATTTGATACATCAAAACACCGAGTTCTACAACTCGGTGTCTCTTCTATTTTAATAAATCTAAAACATCCATAAGGTTATCCAACAAGCCTTTGGCTGCACCTTGATCCATGCCAAAACGATTATCTTTAATGGCCCAAACCTCAACACCTGCAGCGACTCCAGCAGCAATCCCCTTTTCGCTATCTTCGATAATCAGCGCCTGATTTGCTTCCACGTTCAAATGCTGTAATGCTGTCAGATAAATCTCTGGATTGGGTTTACTCTCCTTAAATTCTTCTCCTGAGAGAACCACATCAAAGAAACCATTCAAATGATTTTCCTCCAAAGCTCTAAGGATATCTGCCTTTACTGAGCTAGAAGCTAAACCTATTTTCAACCCTCGAGAATTCACTTCATTCAAGACCTTGAAAACATCAGGAAAAATTAATTCTTTATAGGGTAAGGGGTTGTCTTGTTTATAGGCATTATACTCTTCTTGTAAAGTTGGCACATCCCAGTTATCATAGTCATCTCTGAGAATATTTTCCCAAACTTGCTTGGTATTTCCACCTATAAAGAAAGACGGGGGTAAATGGTCTATTGAAATTCCCTTTTGAGCTAAGAAATTTGCACGTCGATCATAATAATATTTTTCAGTGTCAAAAAGGACACCATCCATATCAAAAATAATTGCCTCTACCACGGGATATCCTCCTTTTCTTTCCTTATTGTACCATAATCAGACTAAATCTTACTCGCTTTTAAAAACAATGTGACAAATTGTCAGAATTTTGCTATAATTGTAGAGTAATTTAAAATTTTTGGAGTAACTATGAAAGTCATCAAATTCGGTGGAAGCTCACTTGCTTCAGCCACACAATTAGAAAAAGTCTTAAACATTGTAAAATCTGACCCTGAACGTCGCTTTGTCGTAGTATCAGCCCCTGGTAAACGTAACGATGAAGATACCAAAGTCACAGACGCCTTGATTAAATACTATAAACACTACACAAAAGGTGCTGATGTCAAAGCTGACCAAGAATGGATTATTAACCGCTACCAAGCTATGGTCGATGAGCTAGGCTTCAAATCAACAGAAATGGCGAAGATTGCTAAATCTATCAACGATCTTGCCACTCTTCCTATTGAAGACAATGATTTCCTTTATGATACTTTCCTAGCTGCAGGGGAAGATAATAACGCAAAATTAATCGCAGAATATTTCCGTAATAACGGTATTGAAGCACGTTACGTTCACCCTCGCCAAGCTGGTATTTTTGTCTCAAGCGAACCTGGAAATGCTCGTATCCTTCCAGGAGCTTATGACAAGTTGGAAGAGCTTCGTGAATCAGATGAGGTTCTTGTTATCCCTGGTTTCTTCGGTGTTACCCCTGATAATCAAATTTGTACTTTCTCACGTGGAGGCTCTGATATCACTGGTTCTATCGTTGCAGCTGGAGTTAAGGCAGATTTATATGAAAACTTCACAGATGTAGATGGTATTTTCGCAGCCCATCCTGGTGTCGTTCATGAACCACATTCAATTCCAGAGTTGACTTACAAGGAAATGCGTGAATTGGCATATGCTGGCTTCTCAGTTCTTCATGACGAAGCCCTTCTCCCTGCCTACCGTGGTAAAATTCCACTCGTTATTAAAAATACAAATAACCCAGACCACCCAGGCACACGCATTATTCTTGAACACAAGGGTGCAACTGTTCCTGTCGTTGGTATCGCGAGTGATGATAAATTCGTCAGCATCAATATGACCAAATACCTCATGAACCGTGAAGTTGGTTTTGGACGTAAGGTCCTCCAAATTTTGGAAGATTTAAACATCCGTTGGGAACACATGCCCTCTGGAATCGATGACCTCTCAATCATTATTCGAGAACGTGAACTTACCCCAATCAAAGAACAAGAAATTCTTTCATACTTGACTCGTGAACTCGGTGTTGATGAAGTTGAAATTGAACATGGCCTTTCAATCCTCATGATTGTTGGTGAAAATATGAAAGACCACATCGGTGTTACAGCGACAGCGGCTAAAGCGCTCTCTGAAAAACATATTAACCTAGAAATGATTTCTCAAGGTTCTAGTGAGGTTTCTGTTATGTTTGTAATTGAAACTGAGCAAGAAAAAGCAGCTGTCAGAGCTCTTTACGATGCTTTTTTCCGTAGTGACGGCTAATCTAAAAACCGATTTCCTTCAAGGGATAGGTTTTTTCTTTATGAGAAATACTAAGTCTAACAAATAGCAAATTCATTGATCAATTATGCATAGCTATTGCAAACCAAAAAACACTAACTTTCGTTAGTGCTTTTTTTACAAGATGTTTTCGTAAGTTTCACGAACGGCATCTGGCCAAACTGAAGTTTGAACCTCACCAATATGTTTCTTACGAAGCAAGAACATAGCCATACGTGATTGACCAATACCCCCACCAATTGTTAGTGGGAAAAGGCCATGTAACAAGGCTTGGTGCCAATCTAATTTCAAACGATCTTGGTCGCCAGTAATTTCAACCTGACGTTTAAGGGCATCTTCATCAACACGAATACCCATTGATGACAATTCAAAAGCATGTCCTAATTGTTCATTCCAAACCAAAATATCCCCATTCAAACCATGGTAACCATTCTCAGACTCAGTTGTCCAGTCATCATAGTCAGGTGCACGACCATCATGTGGTTTTCCATCAGGAAGAACACCACCGATACCAATCAAGAATACAGCACCATATTCCTTAGTAATAGCATCTTCACGCTCTTTTGGTGTCAAATCAGGGTACTTCTCAACAAGTTCTTCTGAATGGATGAAGGTAATTTTCTTAGGTAAAATAGCTTCAATATCGTAACGTGCTTCAACTGCTAGCTCAGTCAAACGAATAACCTTATAAATGGTTTCAACAGTTTCTTTCAAGTAAGCGATATTACGATGTCCGTCAGGAATAACTTTTTCCCAGTCCCATTGGTCAACGTAAACAGAGTGCGTTGCATCCAATGAATCTTCATCTGGACGAAGAGCCTTCATATTAACCACGAGCCCTTCACCTTCATTGAAGCCAAAACGAGCCAAAGTATGGCGTTTCCATTTTGCTAATGAGTGAACAACTTCGTATGTCGCGTCTGGAATCTGAAGCACATTAACAGTTACAGGATTCTCAATACCGCTCAAATTATCCTGCATACCATCCCCGACCTTACTCAAAATAGGCCCTTGCACTTCAACGACGTCAAGTTTATCAATCAAATACTGTGTAAAAGTATTCTTCACAAAAGAAATTTCCTCTTGTTGATGAATGAAGCTCTTTTTCATACGCTCCTCCTTTAAAAAATCGATAAGCCTATTATACTCCTATTTTTCAGAAAAATAAAGAAATTTTCCAACAATTTGGAAAATTTCTTGTTTTTTATGTTAGGTTTTATCACATTTTCTTAGTCAGCTTCACAACTGCTTCTGTTCGAGCTGTATGAGGAAACATGTCTACTGACTGAATATAATTAACATCATAAACTTTAGCCAAAGAAACTAGGTCTCTAGCCAAAGTAGATACATTACATGAAACATAAACCATTTTTTCAGGAGTGTAGGCCAGTATCGTTTTAAGTAGCTTATCATCTAAACCAGTTCTAGGTGGATCCACAATAAGAGCATCTGTTCGATAGCCTTCCTTGTACCAACGAGGAATAATATCCTCAGCCTTACCCACCTCATAGTGAGCATTCTCCAACCCAAGTGATTTAGCATTCTTTCTAGCATCCTCAATAGACTCTGGAATAATATCCATACCTCGAATACTCTTTACCTTATTTGCAAAAGCAAGTCCAATAGTACCAACCCCACAATAAGCATCAATAAGGTGTTCAGCCTTACCTACATCCAAAGCTTCAACGGCCTGACCATAGAGTACCTCTGTTTGTTGAGGATTCAACTGGTAAAATGCACGAGGAGAGAGAGCAAAGTTATAGTCCAGTACCTCTTCTTGAATAGTGTCTTGCCCCCAAAGAATTTCCGTCTCTTGACCATAAATCTCACTGGACTTCGAATAATTATAATTGACAGCAATTGTTACAATTTCTGGAAAACTTTCCGTCAATTCCTTAACTAATTTAGTGAAAGAAACTGATTTAGAGGTTACAAAAATCAACTGGACCTGATTTGAACCCAAAGCACGTCGTATCATAACAGTACGAATTCCAGCAATTTTACGCTCATTATAAATTGGCAACCTGTATTTATCTAACAAATTTGTCACCTTATTCATGATGACTTGAGTTAGCTCATCCTGAACTAGGCAATCATCAATATTAATGAGGCGATGACTCCCTTCCGCAAATAAACCAGCTTTGACTGAACCACCAAAAGAACGGGTTTGAAATTGTAGTTTAGCTCGGTAATGTTGTGGTTGCTCCATCCCTATTGTTGGACGAATGTCATATGACTCAAAATTAGCCGGTTTAAACTTCTTCAAGGCTTGTCCTAATAAGTCAGTTTTAAACTCTAATTGCTTATCATAACGAAGATGCATTAACTGGCAACCGCCACAGTCTTCATAAATACTACATGCAGGTTCAACACGAAACTTAGAAGGCTTATTAATCTTTAATAATTTTGCCTGAACAAAGTTTCTCTTAACAGAAACAACCTGACAGAATACTTCTTCACCCTTCAAAGCCCCTGGCACAAAAACTAGAGTTTTCTTATAAAAACCAATGCCTTCGCCATTGATTCCCATGCGTTTTATCTTAAGCGGGATACGCTGTTTCACTTGTAAATTCATACTACCATTCTAACATTTTGATATAATAATAACTATGAAAATCACAAAAATCGAGAAGAAAAAGAGACTTTATCTCCTTGAGATAGACAAAAAAGAGAGTCTCTACGTTACAGAAGATACCATCGTTAAATACATGTTGACAAAAGAAATGATACTGGACAAAGATCAACTAGAGAATATTAAATCCTTTGCCCAGTTCTCGCATGGTAAAAACTTAGCCCTCTATTTTATTTCATTTAAACAACGTACTGAGAAAGAGGTAAAAGATTACCTTTTTAAACATGAAATAAACCCTCATATAATTCCAAAAATTATTGATAATCTAAAAAGAGATCACTGGATTGATGATTACAAACTCCTAGAAAGTCTAGCTCAACAAAATCTGAATTCAGGCGATAAAGGAGCCTATGTGCTGAAGCAAAAATGGCTTCAAAAAGGTTGTAACAAACAGATCATTGACGATGTTTTAAGTCAATTTGATTTCTCAGAAATAGCCATTAGAGTAGCTTCAAAACTGTTACGAAAATATCAGGGAAAACTACCATCTAAAGCCCTAAAAGATAAATTAACTCAAAGCCTTATCAATAAAGGTTTTTCATTTCAAGAAAGTAAACTAGCAATCGATCATCTAGAACTTGAAGCAGATGAAGAAATTGAACAAGCTCTCCTTTATAAAGAAATAGATAAGCAATATCAAAAATTTAGTAAAAAATACGACGGTTATGAACTTAAACAGCGCTTGACACAATCTTTAGCCAGAAAAGGTTATGACTTTGATGCCATAGCATCCGCTCTAAGAGAATATTTATAGGAATTCCCCCCTCTTTTCACAAAATTATGATACAATAGTGGGGATAACCCTTATTGTAGAAAGAGGACGCCATGAAATTACCAAAAGAAGGCGACTTTATCACAATTCAAAGTTATAAGCATGATGGTAGTTTGCACCGTACTTGGCGCGATACTATGGTACTAAAGACAACTGAGAATGCTGTTATTGGCGTTAACGACCACACCCTCGTTACTGAAGCAGACGGAAGACGATGGGTAACACGTGAACCTGCTATTGTTTATTTCCACAAAAAATACTGGTTTAATATTATAGCCATGATTAGGGATAACGGCATTTCCTACTACTGCAATTTAGCTAGTCCATATATTTTGGACCAAGAAGCACTAAAATATATTGACTACGACCTAGATGTCAAAGTCTTCGCTGATGGTGAAAAAAAATTGCTAGATGTAGATGAGTATGAAACACATAAAAAAGAAATGCATTACTCTCCTGATATTGACTATATCTTAAAGGAACATGTTAAAATCTTGGTAGATTGGATTAACAATGGTAAGGGGCCATTTTCACAATCTTATGTTAACATCTGGTACAAACGTTATCTTGAACTAAGGAATCGTTAAAGTTGTCATAAAAAAGACTAGTAATAATACTAGTCTTTTTTTGCACTAAAAACGAATGCTTCGGAATCTAAGTCCATATTCAAAAGATAACGCCCTTCTTCTACTTGAACAAGATACCCTAATAATACTAAAGCATCGACAAAAATATTCCTCCTCTTTTGAAGTACATATTGCTTCCTTATGTATTTTAATAGAAAAGTCGTTACATGTTTCAAAAAGTATTCAGGATTAACATCCCCTAATATGTCATATAATCTATTCTGCTCTTCAGATAATGGTAGATTTTCTCTTAATTTATAGAAATAATTTGAAATCGTAAGTTCGTCTCTCGTGATACCCGTTTGTTCGATAATAACAACATCATTAGTAGAATTAGATATCTTAGTAACAAAACTACGATTTAATAGTTCTAAATAACAAGAAGAATTATCATTAATAAAAAAATGCTGGTCTAAGTCAATTTTAGAAGAATCCGACACAAGACTAATTAATAAACGGTAACGTTTCTCAAATCGTTCAATATAGCCTGCTTTTACAAACTCCTCAATTAATTTATCTATATTCTTTTGAAAAGGAAACTCCCTTTTTATTGCTCTCAGGGTCACAGGCTGATTAAGATATAGATAATTCACTATTTCCATAAAAAAAGCTTGCTTACATAGTTTGTTTGGGTTAAATTGTATTATCATAAGAAGTATTATACCATTAATCAGACAACTAAAAAAAGTCCTGACGGCCTAATTTTATGCATTAAAGCTTTCAGTCAACTGTGGTACTACTTGTTTCTTACGAGAAACAGCTCCTTCAAGGAAAGCATGATTATTTTCTAAAACAAAATCAAAAGCATTTTCAACTTTATCAGTGTTTGAACCAAGTGCAAGAATCTCTGAATTTGAATTAAGAATATCAGTAATCATTAAGACAAAGTCAGAGTATCCATTGCTTTTAATTGAGTTATTAATAGCTTCCTCGATTTCCTCTTGACGAGAAAGAACATCGGCAATATCAACTGTATTAACTTGTGCAACACGAACTTGATTGCCATTCAATTCGAAAGTTTTGGCATCAATATCAATAAGTTCTTCAGCAGATTTAGAAGAAAGATTAGTACCAGCTTTAAGCATAGCAAGTCCATATTCTTCCAAATTAACTCCAGCAATTTCTGCAAGTTCAGCTGCAACTGCAGGATCTGAAGCATGTGTAGTTGGAGATTTAAGGAGAAGAGTATCCGAAATCAAACCTGACAAAAGCAAACCAGCCACTTCCTTAGGAACTTCAACATTGTTTTCTTTGAACATACGATAAACAATTGAAGAAGCTGATCCAACAGGTTCCAATCGCATCATTAATGGATTAGCGGTTTCAAAGTTAGCCACACGGTGATGGTCTACTACCTCAATAACCTCAACATCCTTAATATCTGAAATAGATTGTTGAAACTCATTATGGTCTGTAAGAATTACTTGATTAACTCCCTCTGACAAAGCTGATTCAACAACTCTTGGTGCCTCAACACCAAAATAATCAAGAACGAAAGCTGTTTCTTCGTTAGGAGTACCTAAAGCAACAGCTTCAGCATCAACACCAAGTTGACGTTTCAAATAAGCATATCCATAAGAAGACCCGATTGCATCAGAATCAGGGTTTTGATGACCAAAAACAAAAACTTTAGACATAAATTCACCTCAAAAATAGTATTATAAGTTATTATAACATATAAAAAAAAGAAACAAAATAAAAAGAGTAACCTAAGTTACTCGAAATATAGTCCGTACGGGATTCGAACCCGTGTTACCGCCGTGAAAAGGCGGTGTCTTAACCCCTTGACCAACGGACCTTCTTTATGCCGGCTACATGACTTGAACACGCGACCCTCTGATTACAAATCAGATGCTCTACCAACTGAGCTAAGCCGGCTAACTTTTCTAATGCGGGTGAAGGGACTTGAACCCCCACGCCGTTAAGCGCCAGATCCTAAATCTGGTGCGTCTGCCAATTCCGCCACACCCGCATATATGACCCGTACTGGGCTCGAACCAGTGACCCATTGATTAAAAGTCAATTGCTCTACCAACTGAGCTAACGAGTCTCAAATATTTCTACTTGACGGTCCCGACGGGAATCGAACCCGCGATCTTCGCCGTGACAGGGCGACGTGATAACCGCT
>NZ_JACLQL010000010.1:0-84081 GCF_016648635.1 Streptococcus sp. 21.1
CTGTTGACACGTTTTTCAGTTGGTTTGTTTGGTTTTTCAACTTTCTTAGTTGTTGGGTTGTAGTAGTTAACTACTTGAGCCGCAGTGTTTTCGATATCTACTCCGCCTTTAACATCAGCTTTCACTGTTGTTGGAATGTCGAACTTGTAGTAACGTCCGAAGGCGAATTTAGTTGTGTCAATAACTTGAGTGTTTTCTGCATCGCCAAGTGACTTAGTGAAGCCATCTTTAAGGGTTGCAGTGATCACACCGTTGTTAACAGTGATATCGAATTTAGCTGTAACATCATCACCTGTTACTGAATCGTAGGCTTTAATCTTAGTAGCGTCAAGATCCAACTTAGTTTCATCGTAGTCATCTGAGATTCCTACTGATTGGATGTTGTCCTTGTTAGCTGCGTCAAATTTAGTTGTATCCAACCATACTTGGTAAACCAACTTGTCGCCACGGTTAACAGTCTTAGTATTGATGTTTTCAGCTTCGTTGTTTGCAGTACCATCCGCATATGGGTTGGCATTTGTATCTGCGTACTTGTCAGCCAATTCAGAATCATCATCAAGAAGTTTGTTATCAGTGATTGAGAATTTCTCTGCATTCAATACATATTTCTCTGGTTGGAACTTAGGTTCTTCTGGTGGAGTCACACGGTTGTTAAATTCTTTATCCGCAATGTCGCCTACAGTCGCGATAAGAACTTTAGCTGTTCCATCGTGTTTAACTGTAACTGTTACATTCGCTTTCATTGTGTCGTATGTAACGGTTGCGTCTGAGCCTTTAACTTCTTCTACTGTGTAGTTGTGTACGCCTTCTTGGCCTTTCTTGAACTCAAGTTTAGAGAACTTAACGTTACCTGATGCATCATTGCTTACAGTTTCAAGAGTCTTACCTTCTGAATCTTTAAGCACGAAGCTGAATTCGTTAGCTTTAAGCTCACGGCCTTCCAAACGTTTAGTGAAGTTGAATTCCACTTCAACTGGTACGTTGTTAACACGTTTTTCAGTTGGTTTGTTTGGTTTTTCAACTTTCTTGCTTACTGGGTTGTAGTAGTTAACTACTTGGGCAGCAGTATTTTCGATATCTGCACCGCCAGGAACATCGTTCTTAACAGTTGCTGGAATATCAAACTTGTAGTAACGTCCAAAGGCGAATTTAGTTGTGTCGATAACTTGAGTGTTTTCTGCATCGCCAAGTGACTTAGTGAAGCCTTCTTTAAGAGTTGCAGTAATCACACCATTGTTCACAGCGATATCGAATTTAGCTGTAACATCATCACCTGTTACTGAATCGTAGGCTTTAATCTTAGTAGCGTCAAGATCCAACTTAGTTTCATCGTAGTCATCTGAGATTCCTACTGATTGGATGTTGTCCTTGTTAGCTGCGTCAAATTTAGTTGTATCCAACCATACTTGGTAAACCAACTTGTCGCCACGTTTAACAGTCTTAGTATTCAAGTTTTGAGCTTCATTGTTAGACGCATCGTCCGCATATGGGTTCGCATTTGTGTCTGCGTACTTATCTGCCAACTCTTTATCGTCATCAACGAGCTTGTCGCCTGTGATATCGAATTTCTCTTCAGAAACAACGTATTTCTCTGGTTGGAACTTAGGTTCTTCTGGAGGTGTTACACGGTTGTTGAACTCTTTATCCGCAGGGTCTGTCACGTTTGTGATCAAGGCTTTCGCTGTACCATCATGAGAAACAGTAACAGTTACAACAGCAGCCATTTCATCGTAAGTGACAGTTGCATCTGTACCCTTAACCTCTGTTACAGTGTACTTGTAAGTACCTTCTTGACCCTTCTGGTATTTAAGGGCTGTAACAGTTTTACCAGCTTTATTAGTGTACTCTACTGGAGAGAATTTAATCTTACCAGCTGCATCGTTGGTTGCAGTTGCAATCACAACATTGTCGCTATCTTTCAACTCGAATGTGAATTCGCCAGCTTTAAGGTCACGACCTTCCAATTTCTTAGTGAAGTTGAATTCTACTGAGATTGGAACACTGTTGACACGTTTTTCAGTTGGTTTTTCAGGTTTTTCAACTTTCTTAGTTGTTGGGTTGTAGTAGTTAACAACTTGAGCTGCTTTGTTTTCGATATCTGCACCAGCTACAACATCGTCTTTAACTGTTGCTGGGATATCAAATTTATAGTAGCGTCCAAATTCGAACTTAGTAGTATCAATGATTTGAGTGTTTTCAGCGTCGCCAAGTGACTTAGTGAAGCCAGCTTTAAGGTTAGCTGTAAGAACACCATTGTTATCAGCGATATCGAACTTGTTAGTAACATCTGCACCAGTTACAGAATCATAAACCTTGATTTCTGAAGCATTAACAGTCAATTTATCCTTGTCGTAGTTATCTGTGATCCCTACTGTTTGGATGTTATCTTTGTTAGCTGCATCAAATTTAGTTGTATCCAACCATACTTGGTAGTAAAGTTTAGATCCACGTTCAACTGACTTAGTATTTAAGTTTTCATCTTCGTTGTTGTTTGTATTATCAACATATGGGTTTGTATTTGTTTCACCATATTTATCTGTCAATTCAGAATCATCATCAACGAGTTTAGTACCAGTGATATCGAATTTCGCTTTAGAAACAACGTATTTCTCTGGTTGGAACTTAGGTTCTTCTGGTGGAGTTACTGTATTGTTGAACTCTTTATCAGCAGCATCTGTTACGTTGGCAACGATTGCTTTAGCTGTACCGTCGTGTGAAACAACAACTTTAACAGTGGCAACCATTGTGTCGTATTTGACAGTTGTATCTGTACCAGGAGTTTCTTCTACTGTGTAGTTGTAAGTCTTACCAAGATCATCGCGACCAAATTCAAGAGTCTTGAAGACAATCTTACCAGCAGCGTCGTTCTTCACGCGTTCAACTTCAACGCCGTCTTTCTTCAATACGAATTCGAATTCGTTAGCTTGAAGTTCACGACCTTCCAAACGTTTAGTGAAGTTCATTTCCACTGGAACTGGAACACTGTTAACACGTTTTTGTGTTGGTTTTTCAGGTTTTTCAACTGTCTTGCTTACTGGGTTGTAAACGTGAACTGTTTGGTTGGCTGTATTTTCAATATCAGCACCAGCTTTAACAGTTTCTTTAACAGTTGCTGGGATATCAAATTTATAGTAACGTCCAAAGGCGAATTTAGTAGTATCGATAACAGGGTTGTTTACTTTATCTTTGATGAATTCATCTTTAGAAGTTGCAGTGATTGTACCATTTTCAACTTTGATGTCGAATTTAGCAGTCACATCTGCACCAGTTACTGAATCGTAAGCTTTGATGTCAGCTGCATTTACGTCCAATTTTTCTGCGTCGTATGTATCAGATACACCAACGTATTGAACGTTGTTAGCTTCTGTAAATTTAGTAGTATCAAGCCATACTTGGTATACCAATTTAGAACCGCGTTTAACAGTCTTAGTATTCAAGTTTTCTGGTTCGTTGTTGGCAACACCATCAACATATGGATTGGTGTTTGTTGCTGTGTACTCATTACCAGGAACATCATCGTCATCATCAGTCAATTTATGACCAGTGATGTCATATTTCTCTTTAGAAACGACAAATTTTTCTGGTTGGAATTCAGGAGGCGTTGGAGGAGTGACTTTGTTGTTGAATTCTTTATCGGCAGTACCGTCAGTAGCATTACCGTTGGCATCAACCCCACCAGTTGAAGATACGTTTGTAACCGTAGTCAATGAATGACCGTTCTTAGCAACCTCAACTGTAACAGTAGCTTTCATCTTATCGTAAGTCATACCAAACTCTTTGTTGGCTGGGATAACTTCTTCTACTGTATAAGTATGAGTACCTACTTTAGTGTTGTCGAATGACAAGTTAGAGAATGAAACATTACCAGCAGCATCATTTTTAACTGTTTCAACTACTGCACCTGTAGAATCTTTCAATACGAAGCTGAATTCACCTGCTTTAAGTTCACGACCTGCCAATTTCTTAGTAAAGTCGAACTTAGTTACAACTGGAGCAACTACATAGTTGTTGAACTCAGTGTCTTCAGGCATTGTAACTGCAGCGTTCAAAAGACCTGTTTGAGCGTCTTTTGTGACATTGACAGTTACAACTGCGTTCATTGAATCATAATCAATGTTGGTATCTGTTCCAGCTACTTCACGTACAGTGTAAGTGTGTGTACCTTCAGTTGCATATGAGATTGAATCAAATTGGATTGAACCATCAGCCGCATTCTTCTTAGTTTGGATCACATTGCCGTTTTCAAGCAATTCGAAGGTGAAGGCATTTGCTTCAAGAGTCTTACCTTCCAAACGTTTTGTGAAGCGGAATTGTGCTTGTGTTGGAGATGAAGTGAATGTATTGTTGAATTCTTTGTCGGCTGGAAGTGTATTAACAGCTTTAAGAACATGACCATCTTTAGTAACAGTAATTGTTACTTCAGCTTTCATTGTGTCATATTGAATGCCAGCTTCAGAACCTTGAACTTCTTCAACAGTGTACTTGTGAGTACCAACTTGTGCGTTTGTGAATGTCAAATCGTCAAAGGCGATAACACCATTAGCATTGTTAGTCTTAGTTTGAAGAACAGTTCCGTTGGCATCTTTCAATACGAAGCTAAATTCACCATCTTTAAGAGCACGACCTGCAAGAGCTTTAGTGAAGTCAAAACGAGTCTTAACTGGTGCAACAGCAAAGTTATTGAACTCAGTATCAGCTGGCATTGTAACTGCAGCGTTCAAAAGACCTGTTTGAGCGTCTTTTGTGACATTTACAGTTACAACTGCATTCATATCATCGTAATCAATGTTGGTATCTGTTCCAGCTACTTCACGTACAGTGTAAGTGTGTGTACCTACAGTTGCATATGAGATTGGATCAAATTGGATTGAACCATCAGCCGCATTCTTCTTAGTTTGGATCACATTGCCGTTTTCAAGCAATTCGAAGGTGAAGGCATTTGCTTCAAGAGTCTTACCTTCCAAACGTTTTGTGAAGCGGAATTGTGCTTGTGTTGCAGCAGGTGTGAATGTATTGTTGAACTCTGTATCTGATGGAAGAGTGTTTGTCGCTTTAAGAACGTGACCTTCCTTAGTAACAGTGATTGTTACTTCAGCTTTCATTGTATCGTAAGTCATACCAGCTTCTTTATTTTCTGGGATAACTTCTTCTACAGTGTACTTGTGAGTACCAACTTGAGTATTATCAAAGGTCAAATCATCAAAGGCTACAACACCTTCTTTAGTATTTGTCTTAGTTTGAAGAACTTTACCAGTTGAATCTTTCAATACGAAGCTAAATTCACCGGCTTTCAACTCACGACCTGCGAGAGCCTTGCTAAAGTCAAACTTAGTCTTAACTGGAGCTACAACGTAGTTGTTGAAGACTTTATCATCTGCACTTGAAGCAAATCCACCAGTACCACTGTATTTAACTGAAGCTTGCAAATCACCTTTAGAGTTCTCTGTTACAGTAACTGTCATAGTAACAGTCATTGCATCGTAGTCAACGTTTGTATCAGAACCTGCAGTTTCAGTGATTGTGTATTTGTAGGTACCAACTTTATTGAAGCTTAATTTACTAAATGTAGCTTTACCATTTTTGTTAGTAACAGTTTCTTCGTAAGAAGGAAGTGATTTGTTTTCATTGACTTCTTTAATCTTGAAGCTGAATTCACCATCAACAAGTACACGTCCTTCCAATTGTTTTTCAACTTCTGGAGTAACTGTTACAGGTTCTTGTTTGACATAGTAGTAAATAGGTTGTTTGTACGGTGTCAAAGTGTTGAGCAAGTCAACGTTGGTACCGATACCTTCTACCCCACGTTCCAATTGTGAGTTAGCTGAACCGTGTCCAATTCCATCTCCTAAGAATGGCACGAATACAGTATGATATGGTGCATATCCAGAAGCTTTTTGGAAGTCAAATGTAACTTCTTTACCGTTAGGATATTGTGTAACTGCACCTGTTTTTTCATTAGTTTCAGTATATGAAATTGTTCTAAGAGGTGACTTTTTAACAACTAAGTCCTGCGAATTCCATTCACCTGGTTTAATCGGCTTAGTTTCTGCTAGCAACATATAGCCATCGGTACTTAATGAACCATCAGAACGTTTGCTTTGTTGTCTTGGATCTAGCAAGTAAACACGAATAACGACTGAACCGTCTTCTCCAACAACTTCTTTGATACGTTTGATACCGTAACGGTCCGCATCCATGAATTTCGTACCAACGGTGTAAGGACGACTTACAGTACCTGATTGATCATTTGCATCAGCCGTTTGGTAAAGTTTGTATCCATCAAATTGTCGTTCGCCAGATGCTGTGAAACGTTGTCCTTCTTCAGCTTTAAGAGTGTATCTAGCTAACTCAACTTCATTACCATTTTCTTTATAATCTTGAACAGTTACATCTGTTTTATTAGCGTTAAATGTTGGGTTGTTTTTATCAACTACTTTATAGTAAGTTGTTTTATTGATTGTTACTGGTATTTTAGCGTTTGAATCGGTAACTGTACGACCATTGTAAGCTGGTTCAACAACGTTAATAATATCAGTTGTAGTACGAGCGTTATAGACCGCAGTAAATAGAGCTTGCTCTGCAGGTGTCAGTTGGTGTCCAGCAGCTACTAAGTCTGTGATACTCTTTCCAACTTCATAACCACTTTGAATAAATGGTTCTGCTGTTTTACCACTTGGGGCAGTCCCAGCTTTATAATCTACTTGGAAAGTTAATTGGCTATTAGACGCTGCCGTAGTAGTCGTGAATTTTTGAACACCACTAGAAGCGGTAATCGTTCTAGTTTCAACTACACTACCAGTGTTTTTGTTGACCAATTCAACAGTTGTATCGGTAGAGTCATCAAATCTCTTATAGGCACGCGCATAATATTTTGTACCATAACGTTCATTGAATTTAGTAAGATCCCAAATAGCATAAGTATAGAAGTCGCCTTCTTTAGCTTGGTAACCAGCTGGTACGGTTTGAGATGCAACAGTTGCACCGTTTGGATCCGTCATTTCTGGAGTCGCTTTTTCACCATCTTTTAGGAAAGTTGTTACAGCAATTGGCTCGTTGTTATGGTCTGTAGCGGCACGACGGTTACGACTACGACTACGACCACTTGTTTCCAAAGCACCAGCATTCGTCATATCAGTTGCAGCGCGGTCAAGTGTTGCACTACGATTTGCTGCTGATCCTACAGAATAAAAACGTGAATAACCACGTGCTGTAACATTTGGCTTAACACTTGTTGCTGCCGCCGCAGTTTCAGCTGCTGCTGTTTCTTCAGCTACAGGAGCTGTTGTTGCTGCTGTACGGTTTGCCGCTGTTGCTGCTGGAGTTGCTGCAGCGGCTGTTGTTGAAGCTGTTGTTTCAACTTTACCGCTAGCTGCTGCAGTTGATGCTGCAGTAGCTGGTTTAGCTGCTTCTGATGTAGCCTTGTTTTCTGCAGGTTTAGCTGCTTCTGATGCTGGTTTAGCTGCTTCTGATTTTGCAGTTTCTGTAGCTTGTTTGTCAGTTGCCTCTGCGGTAGCCTTATCTGTTGTTGAAGCTTCTGGCGTCAAGTTAAATGTTGACGCAGTTGCCTCAGTTGAAGATACAGCTGCAGTAGGATCTGCTTGAGCTGTTGATGCTGTTGACGTCTCAACCAGGTCTGAAGAACTCTCGCCCTCAACTGATGAACCAGGGTTTGATGAAGAAGCATCAGGTGCTGTGACTTCATCAGCCTGTGCAGTATGAGCAGCAAAGAGTGCCGTTCCTAGCAAGACTGAAGCGACACCAAACGAATATTTACGCAATGAAAATCGTTGGCGTCTGTTAAAAATGTCTTTCATTTCAAGTCTCCCTCTGTATGAAATAGTTAGTTATAGGTCACGAGTATACAAGAATCCTATACTTGAACTCATGATTCTATTACATTCTAACATTCTGACAATTCATGGTCAAGTGATTAAGTCAACTTTTTTAAAAAAAATCAAGTTGTCTGACAATTCAACCAACAACTTTCGCTCGTTTTTTATTCTTACAAGTGTAAAATCCTTGATTTTATTTGCTTTATACCGTTTTCAAATTTCTATTTTATTTTCTTTTCATTCCTAACTTTCTCATGATTTTCACGGAAGATGTTAGACTTATGAGAGGAATTAACTCATTTTATTGGCTGATTTCCTCACTTTTATTCTAATTTTTACCTTCTTATTACAAACCATCCGATTCTGTAACACCCTCGATAAACCATTGATATACAATTTAATAATCCTCTTTCACGACTAAAGTCTCCCATTAGCATTTCAAAAACACTAAAAAACCCAAGTATTATAGACTTGGGTTCATAATCTTATGGGTCTCAGAGGTAAGTTCCTCTATTTTTTTCTGATATGGTTGTCATTCCAAGTCTGCAATTCTTGGTAGGACTTGACTTTCCCTTCTTCCTGAGTCGGTCTAAATGCCCTAACCGGTAACTCGTAGGCATCCTGGCCTTCAGGTGCCATCCAATGGAGTAAGGTATTGAACCAGGTTTCATTGTTAATCTTGCTTGGAATGGTGTAGATTCTAGCATGTTTGGTCTTAATCGCTTCATAAGCATCCTTATGCTCTTTGGCAAAGTTGGTACTATCCATATTGAGGCTTCTGTCTTTTTCAGAAATGTAATAAAGAGCAGGCAGACTCGCAATTGGTGTTTCTGTTGGATGATATAGATCCTTACCATTAGTTGCACCCGGCCACATTTCAAGACCAAAAGGCTCTAAAGTCTTACGCATATCAACATTGGCGTAATCCAATTCCGAGTCCAAAGTATTCGAGTTAGCTGGAATATTCATTTCCTCAATCTTTTGCGTTTTGAGATTGAGGTATTTTTTATTAGAAGCAAAATCCGCTGATGACGCACCAAAAGGCATTTGTAAGTAAGCTTGCTCATTAAGCATGAAAAGCCTTAGACTTGCCTGATTTAAATAATCTTCATCCCCAGCTTTTTTAGCCAATTTCAAGAGGTCAATTTGTTTA
Organism: Streptococcus sp. 21.1; assembly: GCF_016648635.1. Taxonomy (NCBI): domain Bacteria; kingdom Bacillati; phylum Bacillota; class Bacilli; order Lactobacillales; family Streptococcaceae; genus Streptococcus; species Streptococcus sp. 21.1. Next base: position 8,986 of record NZ_JACLQL010000010.1, read on the forward strand.
GGTTTTTGATTTGGTTTTTCCGTGTCATACATATAGATATTAAAGTAGTCATACTTATAAAGTGTCTCACCCTTGGCATTTTTCTTACCAGATTCATCCCCCTTGTACTCCTGAGTGACTAAGTATTGACCAGCTACCCCCACAATGTTAGACATGTTTCTATCATGACCAGGATTTGGTGTCACGAGTAAAAATTCTTTATTATCTCCGAAGGTTTTCAGGGTAATTTTGAACAAGGGGTCTTCTGCATTGCTGCCGGAATAGACAGTCGTACTCGACTTACTGGATGCAGCTAAACCTTTGGTAGCCTTACTGCTACTATTCACAGCAAAGAAGATAGCCGTCCCTGCGATTATAAAAAGCAATGCCACTAAGAGACCTATAAAAACAATTCTTGTGGACTTATCCCCCTTAGGTGTTGGTTTCTTTACAAACTTATTTTCCATAACAATCTCCATTTTTAGTATTGCTTTTAGTATAGCATAGGTGGAGACTATTGATAAGGTGCATCGGCGGTCTAAGAGGGTTGGATTTTTGATTTTCATTTGACAAAATCTCTCGGACAGCGTACAATCAAGGCAAGTAACATTCGGAGGTAAATGGAGACATGAACAACTAAGTCTATTCACAATAAACCTGCTTTATTCGATAGATTGTTTTCATGTCTTTTTTGCGCTCTTTTTCTGTAGAAAATTTATTGGTGGTATCTTCGTTTTTTTGCATCCACACCATCACTATCTCCTAGAGGGCTTTTTAGCTAGATTCAAGACGGTTCTATCTTATAAGGTAGGACTGTTTTTTGACCTTTGATATTGTTTGAAGTAAAAACCTACTTCCCATGAAACAATATCCACAAACACTCTGACCTAGGAGGTCCTATGATACAGATTCAACACCTAACCATAACACATACCAAGGATTTGCGTGAACTTGTTCATGATCTAAATCTAACGATAGCTACAGGCGAAAAAGTCGCCATCATTGGGGAGGAAGGCAATGGAAAATCTAGTCTCCTTGCCCTTCTGGTCAATCCAAAAGCACATTTTGACCATCTGTCTTACGAAGGAACTATTAACAAAACAGATAGCCCACAGCTCTATATTCCCCAACAGATTTCGGATAGCTTGCAATCTCTAACCCTTAACGACTACTTCTTTGCGGACACTTATGACCTAGACTATGCTACCCTCTATCGTCTAGCTGATGAACTTCGTTTTGATAGTGAGCGTTTTGCTAGCAGTCAGCTTATCACCACTCTATCAGGTGGTGAGAAACTCAAAATTCAACTCATCCGAGAATTAGCTCGTCCCCACGACGTCATTTTTCTTGATGAGCCCTCAAACGATATGGACTTGACTACTATGACTTGGTTAAAAGACTTTATCAAGCACTCTAATAAAACGATCGTCTATATCTCACATGACGAGGACCTATTAAGCCAGACAGCAGATACCATTATCCATCTGGAACTCCTTAAACGTCGTCGACAGGCGAGGACCAGTGTGGAGCACCTCGACTATGATAACTATAGCCAAAAACGCACTGATAGCTACCAACAACAGATTCAGCAAGCCATAACCGAGAAAAAAGCCTATGACAAAGCCATGGCCAAGCATCGCCGTATCAAACAAAATGTCCAAACCACCCTACGCAATACGCATGACAGCACGCAAGGACGATTGCTTGCTAAAAAGATGAAGGCAGTCCTCTCACAAGAAAAACGCTACGACCGCCTTGCCCAAGACATGACACAAATGCCTGAAAAAGAAGATAGCATTGAACTATTCTTCTCTCATATTGACCCTCTACCTCAAGGAAAATATCTCTTAAATCTAGATGAAAAGCAGATAAACATCGCTCCTCACCTGACTATTGACCATCTCAAACTTTCTTTGAAAGGCCAGGAAAAAATTGGTATTGTGGGAGATATCGGCTGCGGTAAATCCACTCTCTTACACTATCTCTACCAAGAACTTAGCCAGAAAACAGACCTGACTATTGGCTACATGCCCCAAGATTACGATCTTATCTTGAAAAATGATTTGTCACCGATAGCGTTTTTACATAAGACTGGCGACAAAACTGAGAAAGAAATCATAAGTTCCCATCTCGCCAACCTCAACTTTAGTCATGATGAAATGAACCATGCAATTGATAACCTATCTGGTGGTCAAAAAGGAAAGCTAATCCTACTGCACTTAGTCTTAGAAAACCCTCAGCTCCTTATCCTAGATGAACCAACCAGAAATTTTTCACCCACCTCACAACCCCAAGTCCGACAGCTCTTCGAGAACTATCCAGGTGCCATTCTGACAGTCTCACATGATGTCAACTACCTCAGACAAGTTTGCCAAAAGATATATCGCCTGGACTCACACGGTTTAAAAGAAGTTGAGATTTAGGATACAAAACACTACTTTCGTTTTTGCAAGGAATATCTCAAAAATTTTTTCTTCAGATGCAAAAGAACTCAGGTTTTGCCTGAGTTCTTTTAATCTTAATCAATTTCAAGACCACCAGTATAGAGTCGGTAGTAGGTACCACCTTGTTCCATAAGGCTGTCATGGTCACCACGTTCAATGATACGGCCATGATCCATAACCATGATAACGTCAGAGTTAACGATGGTTGAAAGACGGTGGGCGATAACAAAGACCGTGCGTCCTTCCATAAGTCGGTCCATTCCCTCTTGTACCATTTTTTCGGTACGAGAGTCAATAGAGGATGTCGCTTCATCAAGGATGAGGACAGGGGCATTGGCAAGGGCAGCACGCGCAATGGCAATCAGCTGACGTTGTCCATTAGACAAGCCTGCGCCATCATCTGTGAGGACAGTGTCGTAACCATTGTCCAAATGTTGCACAAAGGAATCCACATTAGCAATACGAGCAGCTTCAAGAATTTCCTCGCGCGTCGCATCAGCACGGCCGTAGGCAATATTTTCAGCGATAGTCCCTGTGAAGAGATGCGTATCTTGAAGTACGATACCAAGTGATCGACGAAGAGAATCTTTTTCAATCAGCTTCACATCGATACCATCATAAGTAATCACACCAGATTGGATGTCGTAGAAACGGTTAATCAAGTTAGTAATCGTCGTCTTACCTGCACCTGTCGCACCAACAAAGGCAACCTTTTGCCCCTTGTCTGCATAGAGGTTAACATCGTGAAGGATTTGTTTCTTACCATCGTAAGAAAAATCAACATCTTGGAAGACTACATTTCCGACCAATTCGACCAATTCATAGTCGCCATTTGGACGTGGGTGTTTCCAAGCCCAAAGATTGGTTTTCTTGTCTGTCACAACCATTTGACCATCTACCAATTCGTAATTGACCAAAGTGACCTTACCTTGGTCAACTTCTTCTGCTTCGTCCAAAAGGTCAAAGATACGGTCCGCACCAGCAAGTGCCATAAGGACAAAGTTAAGTTGTTGAGAAACCTGAGTAATTGGGCCGTTGAAGGAACGGTTCAATTGTAGGAAGGCCATGAGACCACCGATAGTCAAGCTACCGACACCATTTAGAGCAAATACCCCACCGACCAAGGCAGTCAAAACAAAGGAAACATTTGCTAAGTTCCCAAGAATGGGCATGAGAACATTGGCATAGCGATTGGCCAAGTATGATGATTCAAAGAGCTGTTCGTTAATCTTATCAAAGTCAGACATGCTTTCTTCTTCGTGGACAAAGGCCTTGACTACCTTTTGACCTGACATCATTTCTTCGATAAAACCATTCTCAATCCCTAGGTTCTTTTGTTGTTCACCGAAGTAACGACCTGATTTGGATGATACATTTTTGATGACCATAAACATGATGCCTACCATGATTAGAACCACGATAAAGAGGAGAGGACTAACCGTAAGCATGGTCACAGTCACACCGATAATGGTAATAGTCGTTTGTAGCAACTGTGGAATAGATTGCTCGACAGCTTGACGGAGGGCATCGATATCATTGGTGTAAATAGACATGATGTCACCGTGTTGGTGAGTATCAAAGTAGCGAACCGGAAGCTTTTGCATGCGAGCAAAAAGCTGATTACGAAGGGAACGCAGAGAATCTTGCGAAATCGTCGCCATAAGGAGTGATGACACATAGTTGGCAATCACACCGATAAGACAGAAGACAGCCACTGAAGTCAAGAAACGTAACAATGGCCCAAAGTCATGGCTACCAGATTTGAGCAAAGGTTGAACGTAAACGTCAACCAAGGACTGAATAGAAGCCGTTAAATTGACCGTTGCCAAAGAAGCAACAACAATGAGGACAAAGGCAATACTAAGCGAAAGTTTGTAGTCTTGCCACAAAAAGCGTAGAAGACGTGCTAGAGAGCTCCAATTAGCTTTTTTCTTATTCTGCATCTGCTACTCCTTTCCCTTGTGTTTGCATCTTGTATACTTCACGATAAATGGCATTATTAGCTATCAAGTCGTCATGAGTACCAATAGCATCGATACGGCCATCATTCATAACGAGGATACGGTCTGCATCTTGGATAGATGAGATACGTTGGCCGATGATAATCTTAGTTGTTTCCTTGAGACTCGACGCGAAACCACGACGAATCAAACTATCTGTCTTAGTATCAACTGCTGATGTCGAATCATCCAGAATCAAAATTTTCGGATTCATGAGAAGGGCACGTGCGATACAAAGACGTTGACGTTGTCCCCCTGAGACATTGGCTCCACCACGTTCAATCTTGGTATCATAGCCATCCTTAAACTCTTGGATAAATTCATCAGCTTGGGCAATCTTACAAGCTTCAATGATTTCCTCATCTGTTGCCTGTTTATTTCCCCAACGCATATTTTCTTTAATGGTTCCTGAGAAAAGGACATTGGTTTGAAGGACCATGGCAACTTGCTTACGTAAGCTATCCAAATCATAATCCTTAACATCATGCCCAGCAACCCTAACCTGACCTGCTTCCACATCATAAAGACGAGGAATGAGCTGAACCAAGCTTGATTTCCCAGAACCTGTTCCACCAAGGATACCAATAACCTCACCAGACTTAATATCAAGCGTAATATCTTTGAGGACATGGGTCTTATCACCATTTTCATCAGTGTATGAGAAATCCACATGATCAAAACTGATTGAACCATCTGCAACTTCTGTTAAGCCATTTTCAGGTGAAACAATGGTGGCTTCAGTGCTAAGAACTTCATCAATACGTTCAACAGATGCTGTAGAGATAGACAACATGACAAAAATCATCATGAACATCATGAGTGACATAAGGATGGTCATGGTGTAACTGAACATCGAAGTCAATTCCCCTGTAGTTAAGCTACCACCAACGATGAGATGGGCACCAAACCAGGAAATCATAAGGAAGGACGCATACATAGACAACATCATAGCTGGGTTAGACATGATAACTACACGAATGGCACGCATGAACATCTTGTAAATACGACGTGAAGCCTTCTTGAATTTGTCAGTTTCTTCCTGCTCTTTAACATAGGATTTCACCACACGCATGTTGGTGATATTTTCCTTGATACTATTGTTGAGGTTGTCATAAGCCTCAAACACTTGAGTAAAGAGAGGATATACGATTTTGGTAATAATGGCCAAAACCAGACCAAGGAAGAGTGTTACACCAACGAAAATCCAAGCCATTTCGCCATTAATCAGGAAACTTGCTGTAATGGCAAAAATCAGGTTAAGTGGTGCACGTACACAGATGCGGATAATCATCTGGTAAGAGTTCTGCACGTTGGTCACATCAGTCATCATACGTGTTACCAAACCACCAGCTGAAAACTTATCAATATTTTCAAAAGAGAAGGTTTGAACCTTTTTGAAAATGGCCTGGCGTAGATTCTTGGCAAATCCAGCAGAGGCAAAGGCCGCATAGCGTGCCGACTGCATCCCACAGAAAAGCGACAGGAAGGCGCAGACCAACATGAGGCCACCATAGAGCCAAATGTTAGACATGTTAGATTGCTGGACACCTTTATCCAAAAGATTGGCCATGACAAAGGGAATGGAAATCTCAAACATGACTTCTAACGTCATGAAGAGGGACGCTAGGATTGAGGGTTTCTTGTATTCCTTTATCTGGGCGATCAGGGTTTGAAACATAATTACCTCCGTTTTTATTCTTTTTCTTTTGATATTTTTCTTTTGATATTTTTCTTTTTTGATGCTTTCTTAAGTGATGGCGGACGTCAGCGACCGACTCAGTCGTTCCATGACTAGTTATCGAGCCAAAGTCTCGATAACTCCGCTTCCTATAACTGCTTCTGCAGTTATAGGAATATCATCACGGCGAAAGCATCGCTGTTGAGCAGAGCGAACTGTTAGTATCTTACTCTGTTTTCAGCAAGACTGAGCAGATTTAGATAACTGTTACCACGGCGAAAAATATCGTCTACTCTAGGCATAAAACTAACAGTCTTATGCTTATCATTTATCTATAAAAGAACGGTCATACCCTTTTGAGAGCATACAAAAGCCCCTGAGGGCAGACCCTAGGGATTTTTTCGTTCTCATATATATGTCATTAGTATAGGTTAAATTGAGTAAAATTGCAAGCATAATATCATTTTGCTAACATTTGTAAGTTTTTTACGATGTTTGATAAAAATATCGCTCTAAAAGCTGCTCATTTTTCACAAACTTATCATAAATGTTCGTAAATCATAGCCAAACGTAGCAGAAATTTGTTTTCTGTTCCTATTTATAATAGACTAACACTAACATTAGATGAAAAGGTGACTCTATGACTATAAATCAACTGCTTCAAAAGCTGGAGCCTACCAGCCCTATCCTTCAAGCTAACTTTGGAATTGAACGCGAAAGTCTTCGTGTCGATAGACAGGGAAAATTAGCACATACGCCTCACCCTTCTTGCCTAGGAGCTCGAAGTTTCCACCCTTATATTCAAACAGATTTTTGTGAGTTTCAAATGGAACTCATCACGCCAGTTGCTAAATCTACCACTGAGGCTCGTCGTTTTCTTGGAGCCATTACCGATGTAGCTGGACGTTCCATCAGTAAAGATGAACTTCTCTGGCCCTTGTCCATGCCACCTCGTATCAAGGCCCAAGAAATCCAAGTTGCCCAACTGGAAAATGAATTCGAACGCCATTATCGCAACTACTTGGCCGAAAAATACGGAACCAAACTTCAAGCTATCTCAGGTATCCACTATAATATGGAACTTGGGAAAGATTTGGTTGAGGCTTTATTCAAAGAAAGCGACCAGACTGATATGATTGCTTTCAAGAACGCCCTCTATCTTAAGCTGGCTCAGAACTATTTGCGCTACCGTTGGGTGATTACCTATCTCTTTGGTGCTGCACCTGTTGCTGAGCAAGGCTTCTTCGACCAAGAAGTGCCAGAACCCGTGCGTTCCTTCCGTAACAGTGACCATGGTTATGTCAATAAGGAAGAAATCCAAGTATCTTTTGCAAACCTAGAAGATTATGTCTCTGCCATCGAAAACTATATCGAACAAGGAGATTTGATTGCGGAGAAGGAATTTTACTCAGCTGTTCGTTTCCGTGGACAAAAGGTTAATCGTTCCTTCCTTGACAAGGGAATCACCTATCTGGAATTCCGTAACTTCGACCTTAACCCCTTTGAGCGTATCGGTATTAGCCAAACTACCATGGATACTGTACACCTACTCCTTCTAGCCTTCCTCTGGATGGATGCCCCTGAAAATGTCGATCAGGCTCTGGCTCAAGGTCACGCGCTGAATGAAAAAATCGCCCTCTCTCATCCTTTAGAGCCTCTACCTTCTGAAGCTGAAACTCAGAACATTACGACGGCTCTGGACCAACTGGTGCAACATTTTGGACTAGGTGACTATCATCAAGGTTTGGTTAAGCAAGTGAAAGATGCCTTTGCAGATCCTAGTCAGACACTAGCTGCTCAACTTCTACCTCATATCAAAGACAAGTCCCTTGCTGACTTTGCCCTTGACAAGGCTCTTGCCTATCATGATTACGACTGGACTGCCCACTATGCTCTTAAGGGTTACGAGGAGATGGAGCTTTCTACTCAGATGCTACTGTTTGATGCCATTCAAAAAGGGATTCATTTTGAAATCCTAGATGAGCAGGATCAGTTCCTTAAACTCTGGCATAAAGATCATGTTGAGTACGTCAAAAATGGTAACATGACCTCAAAAGACAACTATGTAGTACCTCTTGCCATGGCCAATAAAACCGTGACCAAAAAAATCCTGACTGATGCTGGTTTCCCTGTTCCCGCTGGCGACGAATTTACCAGTCTGGAACAAGGTCTAGCCTATTATCCTCTTATCAAGGACAAGCAAATTGTGGTTAAACCAAAATCAACCAACTTTGGTCTGGGCATTTCCATTTTCCAAGAGCCTGCCAGCCTTGATAACTATAAGAAAGCCCTCGAGATTGCCTTTGCAGAAGATACAGCTGTTCTTGTTGAAGAATTTATCCCAGGAACCGAATACCGTTTCTTCATTCTGGATGGGAGCTGTGAGGCTGTCCTCCTTCGTGTCGCTGCCAATGTTGTCGGTGATGGCAAACACACCATTCGTGAATTGGTCGCTCAGAAAAATGCCAATCCATTGCGAGGACGTGATCACCGCTCACCACTGGAAATCATTGCACTAGGAGACATCGAACAACTGATGTTAACGCAACAGGGTTATACCCCTGATGATATTCTCCCAGAAGGGAAAAAGGTCAATCTACGTCGTAACTCAAACATTTCTACGGGTGGTGACTCTATTGATGTCACTGGGACCATGGATTCCTCTTACCAAGAATTAGCTGCAGCTATGGCAACTAGTATGGGCGCTTGGGCTTGTGGGGTTGACCTCATTATTCCAGATGAAACCCAACCTGCTAGCAAAGAAAACCCTCATTGCACCTGCATCGAGCTCAACTTTAACCCTTCTATGTATATGCACACCTACTGTGCTGAAGGACCTGGACAGGCTATCACTTCAAAAATCTTAGACAAGCTTTTTCCAGAAGTTGCCACAAATCAAAACTAAAACCTAGAATCCTATAAACCTAAAATCACCTTTATCTCGAGATAAAGGTGATTTTGTTTTATTAACCAAACTCTCCTGCTTCTTCCTCAGGATGAGTTTCCATGTACTGGATGTGTTGTATGTAGGCATCTTGAGCCTGATTGAAGGCTTCCTGATCACTGTAAGGATAATCTATGTAAAAGAGGTCCCGCCAGCCATTAAAGGTCTGACTATTGTAGAAACCTTGAATCTTTGTGGGAAGGAACTCTTTGTTGTAGCTGATTCGCAGCTTGAGTAGGGTCTTATCCTGAAACTGAGTGATGATACTGTTGGAGGTTTCTTGACCTTCCAAACTAGTCCAAACGTTATTCAAAACAATGTCCTGACTATAGTGGTTAGCCTTGATGCGATTTTTGTCCACTGGAAGCTTCTGGGTAGCCTCTAAAAGGTAGGACAGCTCTCCTTGAAAATAAGCCTCAATGGTTAAATCCCCAAGACTGGAGCCATATAATAGGCCATCCTTAATAGCAATGTTTGATCCAAAAAGTCTTTGGCCAGCTACATCAAAGGACATCCCCTCATCCTGTCCGTAGAGCTTAATGGCATAAGCATCCCTTACTCGATAGAAATTCTTAGCGACAAGGACACTATCAAGGTTTTCAGTCTTTTTTGTCTCCACCTTGGGGCTTGTAGGTTTCTTGGTAAAAGCTGTCAAACCCATTAAGCACAAGATGAGAGCGAATATAATCAAGGTAAGCATTGTAGACCTGGAGCCGGTCTTCAGCTTTAACTTGTCTCCATGTTTCAAGGTCTTTCAAGCCTCCTTTTTTAACAATATCAGCATAGCGCCCACCGTTTAAGACATTCTTGGGATTTTTCCACTTCCTAACCATCTTGCGTCTAATCGCATTGTCAGCAGGATGACGAACGTCAAGATAGGTATGGCTATTATTGAGATAGGCTGGTAGGTCAGCATTCAATCCCTTAGACAGCCCATAATTAGCAGAATCCGTATCGGCAATGTCAGCACCGTCTTCAATCTTGTAATGCTTGGGATTGGAGTCGATGCTACCGTCTTTCCTTTTCTTGTAGACATTCCACTCAGAGACAAATCTCCCCGTATCCATATTGACAATAAACTCAATAAAACGGGAATTGCTAACTCCATAAGGTCCCATGACACTGGTCTGAGGTAGCTGAATTTTCATGTTCTGCGGATAGGTAAAGTCTCCCAAGCTTCGATTATGGTAGGAAGCACCCGTAGTGTAATCCAAATGAATCTTCTTGTCCTTGCTGTAGGCCAGAAGTTTGTCTAAATCTGTCTTGCCCTTGTAGTTGGTCCTAATATAGTCCATGGACTGCTTATCAATCCAAGACCTAAAAAGATGGAGCTTGATACCTAAGTCATCCACCCCAAGCCCTAGATCCGTCTGATAGGTCTCCATAATAGCCTCACGGAAGTAACTATAAAAAGGACTGGTTGGCTCTAGCTTCTTGGAAAATTTATAACCTGACTTCCCTAACTGGAGGAACTGGTACTTGTCCACATAAACCTGCATGTGCTCCATAACCAAATTGAGCTTGTCATGATTAGGGAGTTGAGATGCTTGGAAAAAGGCCGTATAGGTATCTGAGCCCACTTCCTTGCTTTCTTGGTCAATGTCCTGTAAAACCTTGTCTAACTGGGTCAAGGAAGTCTTTTTCATCTTGCTTCTGACCTGAGCCACATAGGCTGGCTTAATGCCCTGATCCCAGTGGTCACGAGCCATAATAGCATTTGCCTTCTGTGAAATCAAGGTCAATCGTTTTTGATAAGACTCGTCCTCCAAGGCCAGCTTCAAAGCCTTTGATGGTGTCGCTTGAACCACAGATAAATCACCGTAGATATCTGCCTTTAGGACAAGATTTACCTGCATATCATAGGAATGATTGATATGGAGAACGAGGTAAATTTTCCCGTCTTCCTTCCTAACAGACAAAGCATCGAGTTGATAAGATTGGATAACCCCAGCCTGACTAAGTGCCAGTTTATCTATATTTTCCAAAGAATCCTGATAGATATAGGAAATCTCAGGGTCTTTGACCTTCTTTACCAAAGAGTCATTTCGCTGTCGATTGAAAACCACAAGACCAAGTATGAGGATTACAGCCAGGGCACTTGCCAGATACTGTAAAATTACTTTCTTCATAGTACTTCCATTATAGCATAGGTGGACAAAATATTCTGAAAACGATTGGCAAACGTTGAAAACAAATGAAAAACAGGCCGACTAAGACCTGTTCAACTCAATTTTTTATAAATCGCTCAAGCGACGATGTTTAATACTAAAATCAAAATAAGCATTTTCCTGAAGTTTGTGGAATATGTCTCTGTAGGCTTTTTCGTCAAAGTGATCGCCACGATAGAGAATCTCAAAACTCAAACCTTCGTATTCCAAGAAGGCATTAGAAGTCTTAAAACCATTACGCTTATAGAAATCCCAACGCGCCGCACGTTGCTCAGGATTGTCGTTAGGTTCATCCAAGCGCTCTACTTCCAAGACCATAGAACGCGAGGGTCCATAAAAGTCCACCAGTTTATCAATAATCTCACTTCCGTAGCCATGACTCCGCATTTGAGGAACGATGGCAAAGAAACTCACATAAAAAACTTTGGCATTGTAGAGAACTGAGGCAAATCCAACAAAATCATCCTCGTCATAAAAGGCAAAGAAATGATAATCATCACGACCATCCAATTGTAAAAACTCACTTAATGGAATACGTTCTTCTTCTGGGAAGGCCTCGTTATTTAAGCGCTCTACCCTATCTAATTCTGGAAACTCCTTAGTAATTAATTGGCTGCATAAAGCCATGTATTGTCCCCCTTTTTGATGCTTATACCTATAGGTCATTATAACACCTTGATAAGCAAGTGCAAGTTTCAAGGGCTAAGATAGATCTGCAGATAAACTACCCTGCCATTTATAAATGCTTTTTGGCTGTCTATGACACCCCTCTTCTAAAAAAATAAAAAGACAACGACCATTTCTAGCCTTTGTCTTTTTGTGATTCATAAGCTATCGCCTATTTTTTCAATTCCCAAATTTCTTTAGCATACTCTGTAATCGTATCATCTGAAGTGAACTTATGAGATTTAGCAATATTTGCCAAGCTCATGCGTGCCCACTTGTCATGATCACGATAAAGCGCATCGATTTTCTCTTGAGCTTCTACATAAGCTTCGAAGTCTTCCAAGAGGAAGTATTCATCGTTGTGGGTGATGAGGGCTTCATAGATTTCAGTACCTTCAGCTTGAGCATCTGGAATCGTACCGTTGACAAAAGTATCAACAACACGACGAATGACAGGATTATTTTCATAAACTGCACGAGAGTAGTAATCGTGACGTGCATAGTGTTCATAAACTTCGTCCTTGTCCATACCGAAGATGACAACATTCTCATCTCCAACTTCATCCTTGATTTCAATGTTGGCACCGTCAAGTGTTGCCAAGGTGATAGCACCAGTCATCATGAATTTCATGTTTGACGTACCAGATGCTTCTTTAGAAGCCAATGAGATTTGCTCAGAGACATCAGCTGCTGGAATGATGAGTTCCGCAAGACTGACACGGTAGTTTTCTAGGAAGACAACTTTAAGTTTACCTTGAAGGCTTTCATCATTGTTAACAAGGTTGGCAACTTCGTTGATGAGTTTGATAACAGATTTAGCGAAGTGATAACCAGGCGCAGCTTTGGCACCAAAGATGAATACACGTGGTACCATGTCTTTATCTGGGTTATCTTTAAGATCCCAATAAAGTTTGATGATATGAAGAAGGTTAAGCAATTGACGTTTGTAAGCGTGAAGACGTTTCACTTGAACATCAAAGATAGCATCAGTAGACACTTCTACGCCTGTTGTTTCCTTGATGTAGTCTGCCAAACGTTGTTTAGCAGTTTTCTTAACTTGATAGAACTGGTTCAAGACTTTCTTGTCATCCAAGTAGGTTGTAAGATTTTCAAGCTCATGGATGTCTTTACGCCATCCATCACCAATCACGTCATCAATTGCTGCTGAAAGTTCAGGAGCTGCAATTTGTGTCCAACGACGTTGAACAATACCATTTGTCTTGTTATTGAATTTTTCAGGATAAATAGTATAGAAGTCGTGAAGCGTATCTTCTTTAAGAAGTTCTGTGTGAAGTTTGGCAACCCCGTTGACTGAGTGACCACCAATAATCGCCAAGTTAGCCATATGCACTTGGTTATCCTTAACGATACGAGTGCGTTCGATAACATCTGCAGCAACACCACGTCCAGCCATTTCAGCTACATAACGGTTATCGATTTCCAAGATGATTTGGTAAACACGTGGAAGAACACGTTTGAAGAGCTGTTGATCCCATTTTTCAAGAGCTTCTTGAAGGATTGTGTGGTTAGTGTAGCTCATTGTCTTAACAGTCGCATTCCAAGCATCTTCCCATGAAAGACCGTATTCATCAAGGAGGAGACGCATGAATTCAGCTGGTGCAACCGCAGGGTGAGTATCATTGATGTGAACAGATACCTTTTCGTGGATATCTTTCAATGGCAAGCCCATCTTAAGGTAAGACTTAATGATTGTTTGAAGACCTGCGCTTGTCATAAAGTACTCTTGAACCAAACGCAATTCTTTACCTTCAATCGTTGTATCATCTGGATAAAGAATGGCTGTAATATCTTTCACACGACGGCGAGCTTCCAAAGTTGGGTAGTCCAATTCATACTCTTCAGGAATTTCAACATCCCAGAGACGAAGGTTATTAATCACACCATTTTGATAACCGATTTGTGGCACATCGTAAGGCACAGCACGAAGAACTTGAGCATTCTTATAAGTTGGAACAAAACGACCATCTTCGTCACTTTCAAGGACAACATCACCAAAGAGTTTTACATAGACAATATCATGGTCTTTACGTGTTTCCCAAACATTTCCTGTTGAACCAAACCATCCATCTGGCAATTCAACTTGATAACCATCAACAATACGTTGTTTGAACAGTCCATAACGGTAACGAAGACCATTACCAAAACCTGGATAACCAGTAGTTGCAAGCGAATCCATGAAGGCAGCAGCCAAACGACCAAGACCACCGTTACCAAGTGCCATATCATGCTCAGCTTCTACCACTTCGCGGAAATCGATATCAAGTTCTGCGAAACCTTCTTTAACAAGGTCAAGAATACCAAGGTTGAGGAGGTTAGTTTCCAACATACGACCTGGAAGGAATTCAATCGAGAAGTAGTAAGCAATCTTTTCTTGATTGTCTGAAAGCGCATGGTTACGTTCAATCCATGTGTTAGTGTAATACTTACGGATCAAACCAGCCAGGGCCGTGAAAATTTCAGTTGGTGTAGCCTTAGCCACTTTAATCAACTGTTCTTGGTGGAGCGTGTCTTTAAAGTCACGGATGAATTGTTCTTTTGTTAAATTTTCGAGTTGCATAGAAATCCTTTCTTACTACTTCCTTATCTTCAATACACTTCTTACAGAGGGATCTATTCAGATAAGAGGGAATTGGAAATTTTCCTCAAACTTCCAAACCTTGCCAATCAAGATTCGAAACAGATATTTCAAAATCTTTATTTACAAAACTATCAAAACAGTCAGGTCTATTAAACACGATTAGAGTTAGTCTTCTATTCAGATTTTTAGATATCTTCTCTTTCATTGCTTTATCAGCAAGATTGAGAGATGCTATCCTGACTTTTGTCAAGATTATATAGAAGCGTTTTCAAACGCTTTACACGAAGATAACTTTTCCCTTGCGAGAAAAGTTATCTTTGCAATTATACTAATTGTTTGTACAAATCAACATATGCCAAACTTGCTGTATCCCATGAGAAGTCACGTGTCATAGCATTGTGCTGGAGTTGTTTCCAAGCATCAGCATTGTTTTCGTAAACATCGAGAGCTTTTTCAAGGGTTTGAACCATCCAGTAACCTGAGAAGTTACCAAATGAGAATCCTGTGCCTGAGCCTGTCACAGGGTTGTATGGTTCAACAGTATCACGAAGACCACCAACCTCGCTAACCACTGGCAAGGTACCATAGCGCATAGACATCATTTGAGAGAGGCCACATGGTTCAAAGGCTGAAGGCATAAGGAAAATGTCACAACCAGCATAAATTTGTTGAGCCAACTCTAGGTTGAAAGTAATGTTGGCAGACATTTTTTCTGGGTAAGCGTGACCGAACCAAGAGAAAGAATTCTCATAGTCGCTGTAACCAGTACCCAAAAGAACAATCTGAACATCATGTTGCAAGATGTTGTGAAGTTCGTTGACAACCAAATCGAAACCTTTTTGGTCAGTCAAACGTGACACAATACCAATCAATGGAACGTCTTCACGAACTGGGAGACCAACACGTTCTTGAAGAGCTGCCTTGTCTTTGGCTTTACCTGACAAATCATCCACTGAGAAGTGATAAGGAATGTGAGCATCTGTTTCTGGATCAAGGAGGTCCGTATCGATACCATTAACAATACCAGACAACTTACCAGATTCCATGCGCATGATTTGATCAAGGCCTTTACCAAATTCAGGTGTTTGAATTTCACCAGCATATGATGGTGATACTGTTGTTACACGGTCTGCGTAAAGAACGGCTGCTTTCATCCAGTTGAGGCAGTCATTCCAACGGAGAGTACCGTCTGCATAACGCTCGTAACCAACACCGAAGATTTCCCAAAGCATACCACTGTCAAATTGACCTTGGAACTCAATATTATGGATAGTGAAGACTGTTCTAATACCTTGGTAAGCTTGAATCCAATGGTATTTTTCCTTAAGAAGGAATGGAATCATGGCTGTGTGGTAGTCATGAACATGGAGAATATCTGGAATAAAGTCCACTTTTTCCATCAACTCAAGGGCAGCCATTTGGAAGAAGCCAAAACGCTCACCATCATCCCACTCACCGTATACCGTACCGCGGTTGAAATACTGCTCATTATCAATGAAGAAGAAGGTCACACCATCACGGACAATTTTCTTGATGCCGACATATTGACGACGCCAACCAACATTTGTATAGAAGAAGCCAATGTCTTCAACCTGATCGCCAAATTTAGCCGAAACCACATCATAATATGGGAGAATTACGGCAACTTCGTGACCATTTTTGACTAGAGATTTAGGAAGAGCACCGATAACGTCACCCAAACCGCCAGTTTTAGCGAAAGGTGCACCCTCTGCTGCTACAAATAAAATTTTCATCGTACAATATCCTCTGTTACAACGCTACCTTTTTTGATGACAACTGGGTTGTTTTCTGTACCGCGAACCGTAACACCTTCAGCGATTTCAACACCTTTATCCACAATAGCATATTCAACTGTTGCGCCTTTAGCAACTTTAACACGTGGGAAGATAATTGAATGGCTAACACTAGAACCTTCAGAAAAGTCAACATTACGTGAAATCATTGAGTTCTCAACTTTACCTCGAACAATCGAACCAGATGCAAATTGTGAAAGCTTAACTTCAGAAGAGTCTGCATAGTATGTTGGCTCTTCATTTTTAACTTTTGTATAAACTTTTTGGTTTGGTGCAAAAAGTTTATAGAATTTTTGTGATTCCAGCATATCCAAGTTAGCATCAAAGTACGCTTTTACTGAGTGGATATTTGAAAGGTAACCAGTGTACTCGTAAGCAAAAGCATTTTCAGCAACTGCCAAATCACGAAGTACATAACGAAGCTTACGAGGTTCTTCTTTAGCTGCTTCTTCTTCCAATTTTTCAATCAAGAATGGTGTATCCACAACAAAGATGTCTGTAGACATATTGTAAACTTCTTTATCGCCACTCTGGAAGAGCTCATGACCAAGCACTTTGTCAGAGTCATCAATTTCTAAAACGCTGTTTACATCTGAAATGAGTTCTTTAGGAAGTTTTTTGTAGACCACAGTAACTTTTGGTTTTGTTGTATTGTGAAGGTGGAAAACTTGGTTAAGATCAATGTTGACCAAAACATCACTGTTAAGAGCTACAGTCTGATCTGAGCCTGAACGTTTAAGGTAAGTCAAAATTTGACGATAGTATTCCTCATCAACAGTTGAGCTTTCAACAGGAGTATTGTAAATACCAAGGTAGTAGTGACTGAGAAGAGTAGACAAGCCCCACTCACGACCTGAACGAATATGGTCGAAGACAGAACTGATGTTTTCGTTTTGGAAGATTCCGAAGACGCTACGGATACCAGCATTAGCCAAGTTAGACAACGGGAAGTCGATGAGGCGATATTTTCCGCCAAATGGTAGGCTGGCAATAGGACGGTGCTCAGTCAAACCACCCATGTCATGGAATCCTACGGTATTTCCTAGAATTGCAGAATATTTATCAATCTTCATCTTTTGGTACCCCCACTACTTCATTGTATCCTACGACTTGCACTTCTTCTGTACCGTCAATTTCCACACCATCGGAAATGTGTGCACCTTCACCGATAATAGCTCGTTTAATTTTTGCACCTTTACCAATAATTGCACCACTCATAATCACTGAATCTTCAACGACTGCCCCTTCACGAATTTGTGCACTTGTTGAAAGCACAGAATGTTTAACAGTTCCATCAACCAAACATCCATCAACAACGAGTGAATCTTCAACATGAGCATTCTCACCAAAGAAGTTTGGTGGAGCAATCACGTTACGTGAGTAAATTTTCCATTGACGGTTACGACTATCCAAGGCATTTTCAGGAGAAATGTACTCCATATTTGCTTCCCAAAGGGATTCGATAGTACCTACGTCTTTCCAATAGCCTTCAAATTCATAAGCAAAGACGCTTTCACCTGTTTCAAGATAAGCTGGGATAACGTTCTTACCAAAGTCTGACATATCAACTGAACTCTTTTCAGCTGATACTAACATATTGCGAAGACGTTTCCAATCAAAGATGTAAATACCCATTGATGCTTTCGTAGATTTAGGGTTTTCAGGTTTTTCTTCGAACTCAACAATACGGTTATTAGCATCAGTGTTCATGATACCGAAACGGCTAGCTTCTTTAAGTGGCACATCAAGAACGGCGACAGTAAGACTTGCGTTGTTATCTTTGTGAGATTGGAGCATATCATCATAGTCCATCTTGTAAATATGGTCACCAGACAAAATCAAAACATATTCAGGATTGATGCTATCGATATACTCAATGTTTTGATAAATAGCGTGGCTGGTACCTTCAAACCAACGATTACCTTCGCTAGCTGAGTAAGGTTGAAGAATTGATACACCAGAGTTAACACCATCCAATCCCCAACTTGAACCATTACCGATATGATTGTTCAAAGCAAGTGGTTGATACTGTGTAATGACACCTACATTGTTAATTCCTGAATTGGCACAGTTTGACAAACCAAAGTCAATGATACGGTAGCGTCCACCAAACTGAACAGCTGGTTTGGCAATACTTTGGGTCAATTTTCCAAGACGAGTTCCTTGCCCACCAGCAAGGATCAAAGCCAACATTTCATTTTTCATGAATAGTCCCCCTCATGATTTTTAGTTCCATCCTCAAAAGGATGTGAGACAATCAGTCGAAACTGATTATGACAATTAAAGTAAGTTCCTCAGTGTGGCAATAGTTTGGGCATCAAACAGCTTCTTTCAACCGTAACTTCCTTGCTATCACCTCTGAAAAACAAATCGTGTACACGTTTAAGTCTACCCTTTATTTCAAGCGACGTTTAACACGCCAGATACTTGCTCCAAGAGCTGGCAATGTGAAGCTAAGGGTATTTTCATAATCCTTCCACTTCGCTTTTTGGGTACGGGTTTCAGGATTCCCTTCTTTCCAGACACCACCAAATTCTTCCATCTCAGTGTTAAGCACTTCTTGATAAATACCAGCGACTGGCAATCCAATAGTGAAGTCTTGACGTTCCACTGGAGCTAGGTTGAAGACACAGACGAGAAAGTCACCCTTATCGCCTTTGTCATCCTTACGAATGAAGGAAAGCACACTTTCAGAACGGTTATCCGCGTCAATGATTTCAATACCATCGTAAGAATCATCAATCTGCCAGAGAGATTTATGGTCCTTGTAGAAACCATTCATATGGCTAGTGAAAGCCTGCATCTTCTGGTTCATCTCATCTTCAAGATTATCCCATTCAAGTTGGTAATCAAATTTCCACTCTAAGAACTGACCAAATTCAGATCCCATGAAGAGCAATTTCTTACCTGGGTGACAGAGTTGATAAGTATAGAGGTTACGTAGGCCAGCAAACTGATTGTAGCGATCCCCCCACATCTTATGCATCATACTCTTCTTACCATGAACTACTTCATCATGTGAGAATGGCAGAACATAGTTTTCATTGAAGCAATACATGAAACTGAAAGTCATCAGATTGAAATCGTACTGACGGTAAACTGGATCTTCTTCGTAGAATTTGAGGATATCGTTCATCCAACCCATATTCCATTTGAAGTCGAAACCTAGACCACCCTCTTCAATCGGTTGTGTAATTGGTGTTGCTGCAGTTGATTCTTCCGCAACCATCATGACATCTGGATAGCGTTTTTTAATCTCACGATTGAGTTTTTGAAGGAAGCCATAGCCTTCCAAGTTACGGTTACCACCGTCCTTGTTTGGCATCCATGGACCCTCATCATAGTCCAAATAGAGCATGTTTGAAACTGCATCCACTCGGATACCATCGATATGATAATTTTCAATCCAGTAAAGAGCACTTGAAATAAGGAAAGACTGTACTTGATTTTTTCCTAAGTCAAAGTTCAACGCTCCCCAACGATAGTTATGAGCTCGATCGTGATCCTGATATTCGAAAGTTGGTGTACCATCAAAGTAGGCTAAAGCATCGTCATTCTGTGTATAGTGACCTGGGACCCAGTCTACCAAGACACCGATATTATTCTGGTGACATGCTTCAACAAAATCTTGAAAATCTTCTGGTGTACCATAGGTATGCTCAAAAGCAAAGTAACCCATGAGCTGGTAACCCCAACTCATCCCAAGAGGGTGAGCCATGAGTGGCATGAATTCCACGTGGGTATAGTTCATCTCAACCAAATATGGAATCAACTCTTCTTTCAATTCTTTGAAAGTATAAGGTTGACCATCCTCTTTTAGTTTCCAAGATGATGCATGAGCTTCATAGATATTAACCGGACGTTTTTGGAAACCAAAGCGTTTACGACGACCCATCCAAAGGCCATCCTTCCACTTCTTAGTTTTCTTCTTACGAATCACAGCTCCTGTTCCTGGACGTGGTTCCAAATAAGTAGCGAAAGGATCCATCTTTTCGACTACTTGACCTCCCTTACGTTTCACCAAGAACTTATAGAGTTGTCCTTCTTGAGGGAGGGCTGAAGTTACCTCCCAAACACCGATATGGTTTTTGGTCATATCCAGAGGTTCATCAAACCAACCTGTGAAATCTCCAATTACCTGAATCTGCTCAGCATGAGGGGCCCACACACGGAAGATAAATCCTTCTTCACCCTCCAATTCATGCACACCCAGATAATTCTGAAGGTGGAAGTTCTCACCTGTCCCAAACGTGTACATGGCTTCATCGAGATTCATACCATCACTCCTTTCTAAAACTAGCCTTGATAGATCTATCTATCAAGAAATTAAAACATTGAAATATATGTAAATACACTAGAAAACCCTTCAGATTGATAGGGCTCACAAGCGAATAAAACTGCTTGTGTAAGCGTTTCCTGTATTATAACATTTTTTGACTGCCTTGTCAGTAAATCTCCAAATCTTTTTTCATATTATTGAACACAAAAGTCTTACGCAATTTTCCAGAAATGTGCAATTCAACAATACCTGAATCGTACTCCGCTTTTGCGACATAGAGATTATCGTAAATATCTGCATATGAACGATATGACAATTCTGGTACGGTTTGCTTACGCTCAATTAATTTGGCAACTTTAGCAACCAAGTCTTTCTTAAGGGTCACTTGATTCCAATCCACCTGATTAACGGCATCAGGAGCATTGTAGCTATTCATGGCACGCTTAACATCCGCTTCCGTGTAGTTTCCGTCTTCACCTGTTGCAACCATCTTACTACGCTGGAATTCTTGTCCCAACTGCATGAAACACATCCCTTGCATACTTAGATTAAGAGCATTTGCCAAGTAGATACGTTTTTCAATATCTTCTGGCGAATCATGTGGATGCAAATGATGCATAAGGTCATTCAAATTGTAATTGTCATGAGCTTCAATATAGTTGAGAACCTGACCCGGCATGAGGTAGTTTACAAAACCACGGCTACCAAGCAGACTCTTGGCAATCTGGTCTTCCAATGGGGCTCCAGACACATAACCGTTACTGATATGTCCATAGACTTCTGCCCCTTTAACGGCGTCACGCGCATTGTCATTGAAAAATCCGATTCTAGGCATCAGGGCTGCATTATCCTTCTTGCCCTTTTGATCCACAGGAAGACCAATTCCCATATCCCATCCTTCACCATATAGAAGAATCCTAGGATCAATATCATCCATGGCCGAACGAATGGCATTCATAGTAGCAACATCATGCAAGCCCATAAGGTCAAAACGGAAACCATCCACTCCAAATTCTTCTGCCCAATAGGCCAAAGAATCAATCATATACTTACGGTACATTTCCTTTTCACTGGCTGTTTCATTTCCACAGCCTGATCCGTCTTGGAAAGACCCATTGTCATGCATACGGTAGTAATAAGCCGGCACAGAAAGTTGGAAGGGAGAGCTGTAAGAAGAGTAAGTATGATTATAAACCACATCCATGATAACCCCTATTCCTGCCTCATGGTAGGCCTGAATCATTTTCTTAAGCTCTAAAATTGGTGCCACGGGATTCTTTTGATCAGCAGCAAACTGACGATCCGGAACATTGTAATTTTCAGGATCGTACCCCCAGTTGTAGAGAAGCTTCCCACCTTTATCGTAGGTTTTATGGTGATCAAAGACCGGTTGCAGTTGGACATAGTTGTAACCCATACGTTTGAGGTAATCAAAACCAGTCACATCTCCTTGGGCATTTCTAGTCCCTTTCTGACAAGCACCTAGATAGGTTCCTCTATAGGACTTCTTAACACCAGATGTCTCTGAAATTGAGAAGTCACGGACGTGCATTTCACAGATAACGGATGAGCAAGCATTTGCCTTACGCCAGCTCGCTTTTTGCTTGGTAACCTTTTCATACCCTCTTGGAACAAGTCTCTTAGGATTGACCACCAAACTTTTTTTATTATCTAAGCTAAGAGCGATACTATAAGGGTCTCTTGTATCCTGGTAGAAGCTTTCCTCATGATACACACGAAACTGGTAGGTTACCCCATCTAAATCCTTTTTGACAGTGGCACTCCAAACACCGTGAGTATTCATCTCATGACGATCCTTATTGACACTGGTTCCTCGACTCATCTTAATGACCTTAGGATTTTTACTGCCCTTCTTAAAAAGTAAGAGCTGCACACGACGAGCTAGAGGTGACCAAAGGCGAAACTCTGTAGCCCCTTTTTCATACTTATGACCTAACCAACCTTGAAAGCCCCACTTCTGATCAAATTCCTGTCTTCGGAGAGCCATATCAAAGGCATGCTGGTCGCGACCTTCGAAACTATGGCTAGTCAAGGCTGCCTGTTTAGAATAATAAACCGTTGGATCACCTTCAACTATCCAAATAGCATTGGGAGCATCCCCTAGGAAGCGTCGGACACGATAATCATGTGTTTGCCTCGACCAGTCTTCCGTTTTGACCAAAAGATTGACAGAATCAATAAAACGATTGGAGGGAGAAGTAACCTGACCAACAAGGCCAAAATCGTCCTCACGTGAAAAATGGGCTTCTTCGCCCCAATAACCATCTAGCCACTTCCACATACTATATCGGGAATAGTCGCCATGCATACTATGAAAATGAACGGTTAATAAATTGTCCATTTTTTACTCCTTAGTTTTTATTACTCACTTTTTCTCCTATTATAGCAAAAAAAGTTCGTTTTGTAAGCGTTCTTATGGAATATTTTGCAATTTTTTGGTCTATTTTGAACATAAAAAAAGAATGAGAAAATAAATGGCAAAACACTCATTTTTCTCATTTCTTTTGTTGATTTTAATTCCTTTAGAACTAGGCTTGAGACTCTTTCCAGTCCATTATTCTTGAGTCATCAAAACCTTACGTGGTTTGGTACCTTCAGCCGGTCCGATAACGCCTGCTTCTTCCAATTCTTCCATCAAACGAGTGGCACGGTTGAAACCAACTGACAGACGGCGCTGAATCATGGAAGCACTGGCTTTTTGTGTTTCAAGGACCAAAGCCTTAGCTTCTTCAAAGAGAGGATCTCCTTCTGAGCTACCAGCATTGGCAAACGAACCTCCACCAAAATCATTCTCAGAAACTTCACCTGGGTCAAAACTCTCATCATAATCAGCTGAAGCCTGATCCTTGATAAAGGACACAATACGTTCCACGTCATCATCGGAAATGAAGGAACCTTGTAGACGAACAGGGTGGTTCTCATCAATCGGTTTGAAAAGCATATCCCCACGTCCGAGTAGCTTTTCTGCCCCATTTTCATCTAAAATGGTACGACTATCTGTTCCCGAAGACACCGCAAAGGCCACACGAGAAGGCACATTGGCCTTAATCAAGCCGGAGATAACATCAACCGATGGGCGTTGAGTTGCAAGAATCATGTGAATTCCCGCCGCACGTGCCTTTTGTCCTAGACGGATGATGGCATCTTCCACTTCCTTACTGGCCACCATCATCAAGTCGGCCAACTCATCGACGATAACCACAATTAAAGGCAAGGGAATCTGTTTCTCTTGCGACTGGGCATTCCAGTCCTCAACCTTGGCATTGTAGCCAGCAATGTTACGCACGCCAAACTTACTAAAGAGTTCGTAGCGATTTTCCATCTCATCTACCACTTTTTGAAGAGCCTTAGCGGCCTTACGTGGGTTGGTCACTACAGGGATAAGGAGATGAGGAATATCATTGTAAACCGAAAGTTCAACCATCTTCGGATCGACCATGAGGAACTTAACCTGATCTGGACGAGCCTTCATAAGAATACTAGAGATGATTCCGTTAACCGCCACCGATTTACCAGAACCTGTTGATCCAGCCACTAGCAAGTGAGGCATCCGTCCCAGGTCAAAGCTACGAGCCGAACCATCAACCGCCTTACCAAGAGGAACTTCCAAGAGTTTATTAGGATCCGTCTTGGACTGTTCCCAAAGTTCACGGAAAGAAACCGTCGCAATCTCAGAGTTAGGCACTTCGATACCAACCAAAGATTTTCCAGGAATAGGGGCCTCAATACGGACATCTTTCGCAGCTAAAGCCAGAGCCAAGTCATCAGCTAGATTTGAAATGCGGTTAACACGAACCCCAACAGCAGGCTTGACCTCGTACTTAGTCACTGATGGTCCAATTTCGGCTCGCTCAACCTTGACGTCAATATTGAAACTCTTAAAGGTATCTTCAAGGATACGTATATTCTTACGAACGATGTTCTTCTCTTTAGATTGACTCTTAGGCTTATCAGGTGCAAAGAGATCTATCTGAGGTAATTTATACTGTAAGAGCTCCTTCGGTGTGAAATCAACCTCGACAGGTGCATCATCTCCCTCAACAACCATAGATGGGGGAAACTCCTCGCTTGGCACATCCTCTGGATAAGGTGCATAATCTTCTAGAAAATCCTCATAATCCTCGGGAGGGAGATTATCATAGTAGTCCTCAGAGGCATAATCACTGATTTCAGGTTCAGGTGCAAAAATCTCAGTTTCTTGTGGTAACTCCTCTGCAGCATCATCTAAGATTTCTCCCGTCTCCTCGTCAACAGTTAAATCAGCCAGACGCTCGGCTTCGGCACGTTCTTCCGCCTCACGTTCTTTCTGAGCCTGACGTTCTGCCTTCTTTTCCTGACGTTGTGCCGTCCGTTCCAAACGCTTCTCAGCCCCTTTCTGCCAAGCTTCCTTAGTATACTCCATGATATCCAAGACATCCCAAGGGCTAAGAATGAAGGCACCCAAGAGAATGATCAATACCCCAATCATGAAGCTACCGATATTTGAAAAGAGGAAGGAAATCGGTTGGTATAGGAGAGCACCCAACATACCACCACCCGCAAAACGAGCTACTTGCACACTGACCAGTTCCTCAAAAAGCAAGTCCTTGGTACCAGGGAAAATATCCAAACCACTCATGCGTTCTAGACTAAAGAGATAGGCGTGAAACTCCAACAAGAGACCCGCGAAGATCATCCAAAATCCTGTTACGTAGTTACTATGTTTACGTAACCATTTAAAGCCAAAGAGATAAACATAGATAGCAAAAATTAAAGGGTACGCCATACTCCCCACAAATACTCGAAAGAGATTATAGAGGGTAACCCCAAAGAAACCCAATCGAAAGACTGGGAAAATTAAAACAAAGGCAAAAAAGAAGGTCCATAGCATTCGCTTAATCGCCTTCTGTCTGTCTAATTCTGCTTTTGTAAGCCGCTTCTTACTGTTCTTAGAAGTCGACCCTTTTTTCGTTTTTTTCGTTGTAGCCATAGGTGTATTATACCACGTTTTTAGACATGAAAAAAGAGAGACAAGTCTCTCCTTAGATTGAAGACAAAGTCTTCTTTTGGAACTTATCTTCTTTTGACATTATTCTTCAATTAGTGATGTTGAGTGAACCGGACGATTCTTACCATCTGGATCAATATATTGGATGGCTTGGTTGATAGCGATAGGGGCTTCACCCATTCCCACAGCAATCAAGTCAATCTTACCTTCATATTCTGCTGCATCACCAATAGCATAAACACCTTCTTGTGAGGTTTCAAACTGGGCATTGACAGTAATGCTAGAGCGTTTAAAGTCAACATTCCAGTTACGAAGGTTTTTATTGTTGGTTGAGAAGCCAAAGCTAACAATAAGGGCATCAAGTGGCAATTCCACAACCTCGTCTGACTTCACTTTTTGAACTGTCAAACTTTGGGCAAGACCATTTTTACCCTTAATTTCAAGTGGCACATAAGGCGTCATCACATTAACTGACGATTGATGAAGCAGTTCTACACTATGCTCATGGGCACGAAAGGCATCACGACGGTGAATCAAAGTCACGCTCTCAGCAATCCCATCCAAGTGATTGGCCCAGTCAACAGCTGAATCCCCACCACCAGCAATCACAACCTTCTTGCCGGCAAATTGGTCAAGGCTATGCACATTATAGAACAAGTTATTGTCCGCATAATCTTCTTCATTGTCCACACCCAAAGGACGGGGAGCGAAGGCACCATTCCCACAAGCAATGACGATAGCCTTAGACAAGTGTTGGCCCTTACTAGTGGCAATTGTGAAGATGCCTTCTTTCTTTTCAAAGGTTTGCACTTCTTCTTTCAAATGAATGCTGACACGATCTTCAAAACGCTTAAGTTGAGTCCAGAGATTTTCTGTCAATTCCGCACCTGTCGTTTGCGGAAAGGCTGGAATATCGTAGATCTTCTTCTCTGGATAGAGAACGGCAGGTTGTCCACCAAGCTCTGACAGACTCTCAATAATATTAACAGTCATACCACGTAGACCGGCGTAAAAGGCAGCCCAAAGTCCTACTGGCCCACCACCGATAATGGTAATATCGTAAATCTTTTCTTCTGACATTTTATTTCCCTTCTGCTTTTATCTCTTCTAAAATCTGACGTTCTTCATCCGTAAAGTCATAGTTTTCCAAGAGGTCTGGTCGACGCTCCCAGGTCTTACGCAAACTCTGTTCCATACGCCAACGTCGAATATTGACGTGGTGCCCTGACAAGAGAACATCTGGCACCTTCATGCCACGAAACTCAGCTGGGCGCGTGTACTGTGGAAATTCCAAAAGCCCTGATGAGAAACTATCATCCTTATGACTAGCTTCCTTACCTAAAACTTCAGGAATCAAGCGGACAGTCGCATCTACAATAGTCATTGCAGCCAACTCTCCCCCAGTTAGGACAAAATCTCCCAAGGAAATCTCATCTGTCACTAAGGTTTTGATGCGCTCATCATAACCCTCATAGTGACCGCAGATAAAGACCAATTCCTCTTCTTGCGCCAATTCTTCTGCATAGGCCTGATCAAAGGTACGACCCGCAGGATCTAAGAGAATAACGCGAGGTTTTGTGACGTCTAACTTGTCAAAAGTATCAAAAATTGGCTGGGCACGTAGCAACATACCTTGACCGCCACCGTAAGGTTCATCATCTACGTGACGAGCCTTCTCCGCATTTTCACGAAAATTGTGATAGTTGATTTCTAGAAGGCCCTTATCCTTTGCCTTACCAACAATGGAATGCTCTAAGGGAGCAAACATATCTGGAAATAGGGTCAAGATATCAATCTTCATCGTCTAATCCTTCCATGAGCTCAACCTCAACACGTCCAGCTGCAACATCAACATCGAGAACTACAGGTGGGATGTATGGCAAAAGCAAATCTTTCTTACCTTTACGTTTTACTACCCAAACATCATTAGCGCCCGGTTGGAGAATCTCTTTGACCTGACCAATCAAAGTATCACCTTCGTAAACATCAAGGCCAATGATTTCATGGTAGTAAAATTCCCCATCATCAAGGTCTGTTAAATTTTCCTCAGCAACCTTGAGGCTGCAGCCCTTATACTTCTCCACATCATTGATATGATAAAGCCCCTTAAACTTAACGATATCAAAGTTTTTATGTTTACGGTGACTCGCAATCTCAACATCCATGATGTAGTTGTCTTTGTCATCAAAAAGGGCTAGGACACTCTTCTTCTTAAAACGCTCATCCGCAAAATCTGTTACAGACAAAACACGAAGTTCCCCCTGCAAGCCCTGTGTATTCACAATCTTTCCAACGTTATAGTATGTCATTGAATTTCCTTATTATATGTTTTCTTATTCAAATGAAACCACGACTCGACCAACTGCTTAGCATCATCTGATAACCATCACAAAACAAACATTTTACATCAGGTCGAGGTCTTGTCATTTATGATTTTAAAGTGGTATAAAATGTCTGGCCTAGGCCAGTCAACCCCTCTATTTTATCAAAAAGGACACAAAAAAACCAGCTTTCTCTAGCTGGCACTTATAGTCCGTACGGGATTCGAACCCGTGTTACCGCCGTGAAAAGGCGGTGTCTTAACCCCTTGACCAACGGACCATAATCTGTGTCTCTACCCTCAGGTAGAACTGGGGTAGCTGGATTCGAACCAACGCATGAGGGAGTCAAAGTCCCTTGCCTTACCGCTTGGCTATACCCCAAAAGACTCTTATTATTCTACAGAAAAACTAGTTGGCTGTCAACACTTTTTTAAACTTTTTTCAAAAAAAGCAACCGGAAATACCGATTGCTAGGAGTTAGGAGATTTCATCATCTAAGCGAACTTAGATAGATGATATGAGGTCGCTTCAACCTCATATGAAAAAAGAAAAGTTTTAGGATAATTTCATTATATGTTTTGCTAGAAATAAAGTCAAAAGATTTGACTTGCAAAATCCGAGTAAGGGGTAAGAATTATGATAACTCTCCCTAGCCTCTAAATAACAAGGTTAGTTGATAACTTTATTCATCATCCTGTGAAACCAAATGATGTCTAAAGGCATAAACAACAGCCTGAGTACGGTCATCAACATTGAGTTTTCCTAGGATATTAGACACGTGCGTTTTAACGGTTTTCAATGAAATGAATAGCTCGTTAGCAATGGTCTGATTGTCATAACCCTTAGCCAAAAGTGCCAGGATATCACGTTCACGTGCCGTTAAGTCATCGTGTAGGTCCGGATGGCTATCGTGGTATTTAATCTTATTGTCCACCTCTGTTTCGATAGCTTCTTCACCACGGTAAACCTTACGGATACTATTGAGAATCTCTGCCGCACTGCTAGTTTTAAGCACATAACCTTTAGCACCAGCTTCAATGACTGGATAAATTTTTTCATTGTCCAAATAGCTAGTCAAAACCAAAATCTTGGCTTCTGGCCATTCTTTGAGCAATTCCAAAGTCGCTTGAACACCATCTAATTCAGGCATGACAAGGTCCATTACGACGACATCTGGACGAAGTTCCAGGGCAAGGTCAACACCTTCTCGGCCATTGCTCGCTTCTCCAACCACTTCGACATCTCCTTGGAGATTCAGGAAACTCTTAAGGCCCAAACGGACCATCTCATGGTCATCGACCAAAATCACATTTATCTTATTCGACATTGTCTTCTCCTCTTAATATCGGCACACGAACATCAATAGATGTTCCTTTACCTGTAGCAGATAGGAACTGCACAGTTCCCGCCATTTCATCGACACGCTCCTGGATATTTTTCAGTCCATAACTCATCTCGTCAGTCGACGCATTTAAATCATAACCAACACCATTATCCAACATTTTCAATTGAATTTCCTGACTATTTTGATAGAGATAAACCTCTATCTGGCTAGCCTTGGCGTGTTTAAGAGTATTAGAGATAAACTCTTGGGCAATCCTAAAGAGATTATTTTCAATACGCTTAGGCACTTTCTTAACCATATCCTTGTAGACGACATGGATATTGGATTTATCGGTTAATTCCTTAAGAATCATCTGCAAGCCTTCTTGCAAGGTCTTGTTCTCAAGCTCTGTCGGACGAAGATGCAAAAGCAAGACACGCATATCATTTTGAGCATCCGTCAGCATGGCCTCAACCGCCTGAATTTGATTATGCAAATCTTCTTTACTTAGCTGGTCCGCCATCTGAGAGACACCAGAAAGAATCATACTAGCCGCAAAAAGTTCCTGACTAACGGTATCGTGAAGGTCACGAGCAATACGTCCTCGTTCCTTCTTAATAATATCACGGCTTTGAAGAGCTTGAGCATTCTCAGTTTTCTGCAAGTCCTTAGTCAATTTACGCATCTTATGAGATAAGCGCATCATATTCTTGTCTAACTCAATATCTCCCTGACGTTTGACTGGTTGATTATTGATAATGCGGCGCAAATCCTGATTGACTGATCGCATACTGTTATCATTGGCAATGGCCCAAAGAATATAAAGCAAAATGAGCAAACTCAGAACCACAAAAAACATGTTAAAAAGAAAATGGAAGACCTGAGATAGATTACCAAAAACCAATGAAAAGTTAAGGTTAAAGCTATCCATAACCACTAGGGTAACGCCAACCAGAACAACAACTGAATAAATCAGAATCAAAAATAGGTACTGTTTCTTCATTTGCGACGTACCTCCACTGGTCCAGCTCCCACATTGAGAATCAATTTCACTGTTCGATGAGCATGTTCATACTCCGCCCCCTGCAAGGTCAATCTTTCGTAACGGAGGTCGTACTCATCTTCATTGAAGAAGGTGACAGAGCTATAAATCGCTGATATATTGAGCTTGACGGAAACATCAATTGGTACCAAGATAGTCGTCGGACCATAAAGTTTCTGCAAAATCACAACATTATCTCGCCCCGAGACGATAACCTGGGTCAAATCAATCACATCTGTTCCAAAGAAACGGATGATATTGATATCATCAAAGTCATAACGATCACTGACAGGTTCCATCCGAGTTCCAATCCACTGATTTCGCACAGCCTGAGGATCCAAGTCGTCTTCCTTGAATTGAATGAGAGCGTAGCGATTCTTTTTCTTAACCTGTGAAAAATGGTTAATCATGACATAGGCCACACCCACTAAAATCGCAAGCACCACATAGATATTCCACATGGAAACCAGAAAAAGTGAGATCAAACAGATGGTCAAGACAAAGTCACTTTTGGATTCCTTATTAAAAAAGCGAACCGCTAACAAGGTCAAAACCAGAATGAAAATAAAACTGGTAATATCATTATTAAAAATGGTAATCAGGCCCAGAGTCAAAAGCAGGGCTTCCACCACTAAGAAAAAATTAAATTTGGTCATAAGGACCTCTCAAATAAAAGTATACAGGCTTCATTCTATCAAATTTTAAGGCAATTGACAAAAAGACCCAGTTTGAGCATTGAGTAATCAAGATAGAAAAGGGGCAGAAGAAAGCAAAAAAGTGCCTCCATTACAGGAAACACAGTCTTTCATTCAAAAATCTTAACCGTCAGTATCGTCCATTTTGCTTCTTATCATTAGCACTGTACTTCTGATTTCCTCCAGTATGACACGCTGCTCTGCTAATTCTTTCTTAAGCTCGGCTAATTTTCGTTCAGTCTGACGACCTGACCGCACAAAAATATTATTAAGAGAGCTAGTTAACAACCCTAGAGTGGCAATCCCACTAAACATGAGAATAACAGCGACTGCCTTACCTACAAGCGTTTTAGGAACGATATCTCCATAACCAACCGTAGTCACCGTTGCTACAGACCACCAAATAGCATCTATAAAATTATGGTGTTCTACTCGGGCAATAACAGCACTACTGATAAGAATGATAATACTATTAACCGAAAGTAGAAAATAAAAGCCATTTCTGCGATTGATACGATTGGAAATATGCTTGAGCTTGCTGCTCAAACCAATTAAACGTGAGAGTTTGGCCAACCTGGCAAAACGTCCCACTCTTGAAAAACGAAGGAAGGTAAAGACTTCATTATAGGGAATAATAGCCAACAAGTCCAACACATGTGTTTTAACAAAGATTCGCTTACGAGGTGCTAAGGAGAAACGAATCGCATAATCAATGGCAAATATGAGCGTTATAGACTGATCTATCACTCTAAAAGGTCGCCTTCCAATTGAAATTAAGCCAACTAAATCAAAGATAACCAAGCCAATGGAAATCAGGGCCAGGACTGTTATGACAATATCGTAGGTAATGATATACCTTCTCAGTTTTCTACGGTTTCTCATAGCGTCTCTCCTATATGTGATGTCTTCATTATAAAAGAATCTCTGACCTCTGGCAAGCAGGCTTTTTAGGCTATCGACAAGATCTCTAGGTAGCAAAAAAGAGAGCTTAAATAACCTCTCTTCATTATGTCTAAGTTTTTTAATCTATTGTAGTTCTGTGTGAGTAGCCTCTGTCGAGGTTTCAGTGCTTGAAGTTGTACTGTCAGTACTTGAGCTCGTTGATGACGAATGTGTCGTACTACTTGAGCTTGACTGAAGGTTTGAACTTGCTGTTGCAACCGAAACATAGAGAATCACTGTACCATCAACACTTGTACCAGCTTGTGGATCTTGATAAAGGACCTCCGTACTGCTAGGAATCTTATCCTTATCTAACTTAGCACCAGTATTATAGTCGTGGTACTCGATGCTACTACTTGAGATATTCTTACGATTCAAGGTTTGAACTGCTGTTGAAACCGTCAAACCAGTCACATCAGGCATGGTAACTATCTTAGGCGTTGCCACACGGAACTTAATCTTAGCCTTACTATCCTTAGGATTGAAAGACTTGTTTTTCCCTGGACTTTGAGATAGGATTTCTCCCTCTTCAGCACTGTCGTCTTCGACATGCTGAATATCAATTTGGTCCTCAGAAACACCATAATTCGAAGTTAAATCCTCAATGGCATCCTTATAGTTTTTACCCTTGTAGTCTTTCAAAGCGAAACCTTTACTACCAGAAGAAACATAGACATCAATGCTTGATCCTTCTTTTCGTGTGGTTCCAGCTGTAGGATCGGTCTTGATGACCTTACCCGTATCGACAGAGTCATCTTCCACTTCTTTGACTTCTCCTACCTTAAATCCAGCACCCTCAATTTTAGTCTGAGCTGTGGACAACTCCTGACCGACCACATTAGGTACTTGGACATTATCAGGATTGGTAAAGACTAAATAAGCAAAGATGATAATACCAATAAAGACAAGTCCTAGGAAAACCTTGAGTAAGGTTGAGAAGAAGTTCTTCTTTTTCTTCTTAGCTGGTGTCGTTTTTTTCCTTGGTTGTTTACTTGGAGCAGGTGTAGGCTCTGATGGTTCAGCAGCAACGGCTTTTTTCTCAAGACTTGCTGATGGAACTGGATCAACCTTCGGCAAGGTCTTAGTATCCGTCATATCATCAAAGACTACCTTGGCATCACGTCGATGACTAGGATGCAAACTCGTTACCAAGTCACGGCTCATTTCCAAAGTACTATTGTAACGATTTTCTAGTTTTTTGGCTGTTGCTCGAATAACCACGTTTTCCAAAGCTTGGGGAACATTACGGTTCTCTGCCAAAATAGATGGGAGTGGCTTTTGGAAATGTTGGAGTGCAATGGTTACTGCACTGTCACCATCATAAGGAATATGACCTGTCAACATTTCAAAAAGCATAATACCCATAGCATAGATGTCGCTTTGGATAGTTGCTTTCGATCCACGAGCCTGCTCTGGTGAGAGGTAGTGGACAGAACCCAACATAGAGTTAGTTTGAGTTAGACTAGTCTCTGCAAAGGCAACCGCAATTCCGAAGTCTGTGACCTTGGCTGTACCGTCCTTAGTTAAAAGAACGTTTTGTGGCTTAAGGTCACGGTGGATAATGCCCTTTTGGTGGGCAAGAGTCATGGCGGAAAGAACCTCCCCCATGATACGCACAACATCTTGGTTAGAAAGTGGCGCATGGTCTTGAATATATTTCTTCAAGTCCGAACCATCCACATACTCCATCACCAAAAACTGCTGGCCGTCTTCTTCGCCAATATCTCGGATAGCAACGATATTAGGATGACTGAGTTCTGCCATGGCACGCGCTTCACGCTGGAAACGCGCCACAGCCACCTGATCCGTTTGGTAATTGGTACGTAGCACCTTAATAGCTACTCTTTCATTATCCAGAATCAGGTCGTTAGCCAGATAAACATCCGCCATACCACCACGCCCGATAGACTTAAGGATTCGATAACGTCCAGCAAACAATTTGCCAACTTGGATCATTATCCTTCCTCACTTTCTATTTTGATGAGAGCAACGGTAATATTATCATGACCACCAGCCTCATTGGCTGCAGCTACCAAACGACTCGTTTTTTCCTCGACGAAACCAGGACTGTTGACAATATGAACAATCTGTTCAATTGAAATCATATTAGTCAATCCATCTGAATTGGCCAAAATATAGTCTCCTGGTTCCAATTGTTGGACACCAAGGTCAGCCTCAATCGGAGCAGCTTGCCCAATAGATTGCGTAATGATATTACGTTGTGGGTGAACCGCTGCTTCTTCTTCGGTCAACTGACCAGCCTTGATAAGAGCATTGACCAAAGAGTGGTCATTCGTCAATTGCTTATACTCACCATTACGGATAAGGGCAATACGTGAATCCCCAACATGGGCGAAAATCACAGCATTATCAACAAAGGCAAGAACCTCGATAGTTGTTCCCATTCCCTTATATTCTTCGTTTTGGCCAAGCTCATAGATTTTACGATTTTCTGCATCAATGGCAGCAATCATCCAATCACGAATTTGACTCAACTCACGAAAATCAGTGTTAATCCAGTCACGACCAAGGTCAGTCACTGACATCTCACTGGCAATATTTCCAGCACGGTGTCCACCCATTCCATCTGCAACAACGACAAGGGTAACACCAGCTTGGTTGACAAATTTATTAACAAAATCTTGGTTATTTGACCGTTTTTGGCCAATGTCCGTTAATAATGATATTTCCATAGTTTTCTTTCTGACTTGCGTCAGCATTTCCTCCTCTGTAACCCTAAGCTTTTTTACGCAACTGTGCGATGAAAAAACCATCAGTTAGATACTGTTCGGGGGTAATTGCCAAACAGCCATTGACCACGATGTCTTTACATGGATGGTCTAAGGCAACTTGCTCAAAATCAGGATGGCTCTCAAGAAAGGCTTGAATCACCTCTTGATTTTCTTCTGCTATGATGGTGCAAGTACTATATGTTATTATACCACCTTTTCGTAGGGTTTGACAAACGCTGGATAGGATATCCAACTGCACAGCCTTAAGGGACTCAAAGTCTTGGAGATCCTTGTTATATTTGATATCGGGTTTCCGACGAATGAGCCCAATTCCCGAACAAGGTGCATCCACTAATATCTTGTCAAAACTATCAGCGGCGAAGACTTGATGTACCTGACTAGCATCCAATTTCTGAGTCTTAACCTTGTCAGCTAATCCAAGACGTTGAGCATTTTCTTCGATAAGAGCAAGTTTATGATCATAGAGGTCAAGCGCCGTCACATGTCCACTCGTCAAATATGAGGCCATATGTACCGTCTTACCACCAGGTGCCGCACAGGCATCCAGGATTTCTTCCTCACCTTGAATCCCTAAAGTTGGTGCAACCAGTTGACTGGTCTCATCCTGAATGGTCAACAAGCCCTCTTTAAAATAATCTGTCCCAGCAAAGTAACCTGAAGACTTAACAAGCCCGACTGGGGATAATACTGAACACTCAGCCCCAGTGGCCTCCGCAATCTCTTCCAAACGTGACGCATCCGTTACACGCACACTAGCCTTGTTTCTCACAAAAAGGCTTTGGAAAATAGCAAGGGCACGATCCTCTCCATACTGGTCGATAAGTTTTTTAACCAACCATACAGGTAGAGAATACTGAACAGAATAGCGTTTATTGACACGTTTGATTGTGCTTGGATCTGGCAAAGGCTGGCTAGATAGTTTACGAAGAACCGCATTGACCAGCTTCTCAGCCCCCTTTTTATTGCCACGATTTTTGGCAATAGAAACGGCATCATTAACCACCGCATGAGCTGGAATCTTATCTAAATAGGCCAACTGATAGAGACTCAAAAGTAATAAGTCATAGACCCAAGGTTCAAGCTTGTCACGGTCCTCGATGACATGGGCTAGGATCCACTCCAAAGTAATCTTACGAGCCACGGTCCCATAGACAATTTCCGTCACCAAGGCCTTGTCCTTATCTGTCAGATGCGACTTGCTCAGATGGGCATTGAGAGCAATATTTGAGTAAGCTCCTTCCTGGAAGACTTCTTCTAAGACTTCAAGTGCCTGTCCACGGGCTGTTTTTTTCCAATCATTGGCCAAATGCATCACCTACTTCAAGATTGCGTCCGACCCCATTAAGGAAATCAGCAATAGCCATACGAGGCTTTCCAGCAGGCTGAACTGTCTTAAGTGAAATGGCTCCCTGACCAGTCGCAACTACCAAACTCTTCTTGGTCTTTTCAATGATATGACCAGCCTGTCCTTGGCCTTCTACCAAGTCCGCTTCATAAATCTTGAAATGTTTGCCGTCAAGCAAGGTATGTGCCACAGGCCATGGATACATGCCACGGATTTGATTGAAGATGTCACGAGCCGGCTTGTTCCAATCAAGGCGCTCCTCTTCTGGACTAATATTTGGCGAAAACGTTACCTGACTGGCATCTTGAGGAACAGGTTTGATTTCTCCAGCAATGTAGGCAGGCAAGGTCTCGAGCAAAAGGTCACGACCCAAGACGGCCAATTTTTCAAACATGCTACCAACATTATCCTCGTCAAGAATTGGCAAGGACTTTTGGCTAACCATGTCACCAGCGTCCATCTCCTTGACCATTTCCATAATTGTCACACCTGCTTCTGCATCCCCATTGATAATGGCATAATGAATAGGTGCCCCACCACGGTATTTTGGCAAGAGAGAAGCGTGGACATTCACCGCAAAATCCATGCTATTAAGCAACTTGCTTGGTAAAAATTGTCCATAAGCTGCAGTAACAATCCCATCAGCACCAAGCGCCATCAATTGCGCCATTTCTTCTGACCCTGACAATTTTTCCGGTTGATAAATTGGCAAGTCATGCGCCAAGGCTACTTCCTTGACCGGTGTCATGCGAATTTCTTTTTTACGGCCGACAGCACGGTCTGGTTGCGTCACCACAGCGACAATATCATAACGCTCATCGGTCAAAAGTCCTTCCAGCACTGTCGCTGAAAAGGCAGGCGTTCCCATAAATACTAATTTTGTCATATTCTTCCTTTTCTAGATTAAGTAAAATTCTGAGGTTCGTGATCAATAATCAAACGCAGGTCCTTGTTTTCAGGTTCCTGGGTCATGTCAAGGACCCTATTAAGCGTTTCTTCCAAGTTATCCTCAAAACGGTATTTGATAATAATCTGATAGTGATAAAGGTTATGTGTTCGGGCAATTGGCTTAGGCGTAGGCCCTAGGAAGGTCACCTTGTCTGACAGGTGCTCTCTTAAATAAGCCATAACCTCATAGCTCTTCCGAACCACAAACTCTTCATCCTTGTGAGAAAGCGTAATTCCTACCGTATAGAAATAAGGGGGATAGGCCAACTGACGTCGAATCCCCATTTCATAGGCGTAGAAACCTTCATAATCCTGTTGCTGTGCAAACCGAATGGCATAATGACTAGGATTATAGGTTTGAATAATAACTTCCCCTTCCTTGTCAGCACGACCAGCACGACCAGCCACCTGAGTCAACAGTTGGAAGGTACGCTCAGCTGAACGAAAATCTGGTAAATTTAGCGACGTATCTGCATTCAAGACCCCTACCAAGGTAACATTTGGAAAATCCAAGCCCTTGGCAATCATCTGAGTTCCAAGCAAAATGTCAGCCTTACCACTTCCAAAGGCCTCCAAGAGTTTCTCGTGAGCCCCTTTCTTGCGTGTCGTATCAACATCCATACGAATCACTTTGGCTTCTGGCAAAAGTTCCGTCAATTGGTCATAAGCCTTCTGTGTCCCAGTCCCATAATAGCGAATCTGACGGCTCTGACAGTTAGGGCAGACATGTGGTATTGCTTTTTGAAAATCACAATAGTGGCAATTCATGGTCTTGGTATCCATATGCAAGGTTAGGGAAATATCACAGTTGGGACAATCATCCACATAGCCACAGTCACGACACATGACAAAAGAGGAATAGCCACGACGGTTCAACATTAGCACGACTTGTTCCTTACGTCCCAAGCGTTCTCGGATTTTCTCTAAGAGAGGTGGCGTAAAATCACTAGCCTCTTGACGGCCCACAAAATCCTTAAAGTCCACCACTTCCACCTGAGGAATTTTGGCATTAGGATTAGCCCTCTGAGTCAACTCAAGAAAATGGTAAACCCCTTTCTGAGCTCTCGCCCGAGTCTCAATAGACGGTGTTGCTGAACCAAGAACAAGCACGGCTCCATGACTCTTAGCCCTAAGCAAGGCCACATCTCTAGCATGGTAGCGAGGATTAGACTCCTGCTTATAAGTAGCCTCATGTTCCTCATCGATAATGATAGCTCCGATATTGTTCAAGGGAGCGAAGATCGCCGAACGTGCTCCTACCACAACCTTGGCCTGACCAGACCTAACCTTTCGCCACTCGTCAAATTTTTCACCGTCTGACAAGCCTGAATGCATAATCGCCACCAAG
The DNA here is from genome assembly GCF_016648635.1 of Streptococcus sp. 21.1. Taxonomy (NCBI): domain Bacteria; kingdom Bacillati; phylum Bacillota; class Bacilli; order Lactobacillales; family Streptococcaceae; genus Streptococcus; species Streptococcus sp. 21.1. Next base: position 47,283 of record NZ_JACLQL010000010.1, read on the forward strand.
TCACCAAAACGTGAAATGAAACGATTGGTCATTTGGGGCGTCAGGGAAATTTCTGGCACCAAGACAATGGCAGTTTTCCCCATAGCCAAGGTCCTCTCGATAAGATGCAGATAGACCTCTGTCTTACCTGATCCCGTTACCCCTTCCAATAAGAAAGGTTTGCTACCTTGTCCAATTTGGCGCGTCATTTCTTCAACAGCATGCGCCTGTTGAACATTAAGCTCAAGAAAATCCGTCTTCTCTACCTTTTCAAAGTAGCTATCGGCACGATTGACCTCAACTTCAGTGATGACCAAGGCACCAGCTTCAATGAAAAACTTAACCACATCTCGTGAAAAAAGCTTGTGGAGGTCTGCCACCTTCCCTGGCTCGCTCTTCTCGAGCAAGAAGTCTCGTATCTCCAAACGCCTCTTAGCCCGTTGCGAAATAGCCAAAGTCTCAAGAATGCCCTTTTGAACACTATAGTGCTTCTCAGTCTTAATGTTCTGCTTATCCTTAGCAAGGTAATCAACCGTTACACGCCCAGACTGGACCAGACGAGGAATGGCTTGACGCTGCTCCTCTGACAACTGCGAGAAAAGAACATGATCCTGCCCCTGAAGAAAAGTCTGTTTATCCTCTTCACCCAGTTTATCAGTCGCCATGATAACCTTATCGTACTGAGAATTAAGGAGACCAGGTAGCATTGACTTCAAGATGGAAATCTTATAGGAAAAGACCGTATGTCGCATCTGATCAGCCAAATCCAGTTGATCCTGATTAAGGACTGGCTCATAATCTAAAAGCTCAGCAATAGGTTTTAATTCAGGAAAGTCTCCTAAATCCTCCTGCTCCTCGAAGCCAATAACAAAACCTTGAAGTAAACGATTTCCTTTACCAAAAGGCACATGAACCCGCATACCGATGGCGATTTGTTCTTGCATGGCTTCCGGTACCAGGTAACTATAAGGTCTGTCCGTCTGCATCAGAGGAACGTCGACAATAATATGTGCTACTAAAACCATAAATCTCCTCCTGTCACTTCCTTAAGACCAGTATCTTCCAAGCTCAAGAAAATATGAGCTGCCTATTATCGTCATAAAGAAGGAAGCTGAGACACTATGCCTCAGCTCCCCTCTCCTCATAAACCAAAGCAAGACTTTGATTTTAGATTTTATCGCCTTCTTCTTTTTCTTTAGCGATTTGTTCTTTGATTTTACGTTCTTCTTCCTCAGCAGCAAGACGTGCTTGAATCACTTTCAAACGTGCCAATTCACGTTTAGATTCTGGATCTGGGTGGATAGTCACATTACCAGATTCAATCTCTTCAAGGGCTTGAAGGGTTGGTTTTACTGACGTAAACTCTTGAGTTGGTTCAGCACCAGCGGCTAATTCATGGGCACGTTTGGCTTGCAAAATAACCAATGAATATTTTGAAGGCACTTTATCCAAAAGTTTGTCAATAGAGGGTTTCAACATCATAATTCTATACCTATTTCTAATTTATTTATCTGATAATTTCTTTTCTGAAATCATATTACGATAGCGACCAATCACACGGTCAACTCGGAAGTGTTCTGCTTCAATAACACGTTTGACACGCTCAGCAGCCAAAGGCACTTCGTCATTAACAATGGCATAATCGTATTCGCTCATAAGAGCAATTTCTTCACGCGCACGCTCGATACGTTGAGCAATAACTTCCTCAGAATCTGTCCCACGACCAATCAAACGTTCTTGAAGCTCGTTCAAATCCGGTGGTGTCAAAAAGATGAAGACAGCATCTGGGACCTTTTTCTTAACCTGAAGGGCACCTTGAACCTCGATTTCAAGGAAAACATCAATACCTTTATCCAAGGTTTCATTAACATAAGTCAAAGGTGTTCCGTAGTAGTTACCCACATACTCAGCATATTCCAACATTTGACCCTTACGAATAAGCTCTTCAAATTCCTCACGCGAACGGAAGAAATAATCCTTTCCATCAACTTCACCAGGACGTTGAGCACGTGTGGTCATTGATACTGAGTATTCAAATTTATGGTCAGGTGTTGAAAAAATCTCCTGACGAACAGTTCCTTTTCCGACACCAGAAGGCCCTGAAAAAACAATCAAAAGTCCACGTTCAGACATGTCTTCTCCTTAAACTAAGATTAAAAATCTTCTTATGACTCACCTTAAAAAAGAGAAAACAATCATCTCTTTTTTTGGCTTAGGGGTTGTTCAGTGATTAAGTTACAGCTCACTTTTCAGAGCATGCGTTTTTCCTTACTATTTTACCAATAAAAGCGACTTTTTTCAAGGTGAGGACACCATTAAAAAGAGTGAATTCCTTTTCTCAGTACTCACTCTTTTTTAAATACTCTTTTAAACCAAACCAGTCAAGAGACCTTGCATGAATTCTTCTGAATGGAACTCACCAATATCATCAATTTTCTCACCAAAACCAATTAACTTAACTGGAATATCCAACTCTTGGCGAATGGCTAAAACCACCCCACCCTTGGCACTACCATCCAACTTAGTCAAGACAAGACCTGTGAGAGGTGTGATTTTTGAAAATTCCTTAGCCTGACTAAGGGCATTTTGACCCGTTGAGGCATCCAAGGCCAAGAGGGTTTCATGAGGTGCTTCTGGAACCACACGTTTGATAATACGACCAATCTTTTCAAGCTCTGCCATAAGATTGTCTTTATTTTGCAAACGCCCCGCAGTATCAACCATAAGGACGTCGACTCCCTCAGCAAGGGCCTTTTCCATACCATCAAAGACCACTGAAGCTGGGTCAGCCTTCTCAGCACCAGTCACTACTGGCACATCAACACGACGTCCCCACTCAACCAACTGAGCGACAGCTCCCGCACGGAAGGTATCGGCAGCTACCAACATAACTTTTTTGCCTGCTTGTTTGTATTTATGCGCCAACTTACCGATAGACGTTGTCTTACCAACCCCGTTAACACCAACAAAAAGCATGACTGTCAAACCATCTTGGAAATTAATCTGCTCCTTGTAGACATCATCCTTCTCGTAGATATCCACAAGTTTTTCGATAATCAAGCGTTGCAAATCCTCAGTCTTTTTAACATTTTCAAGGCGGGCTTCATAGCGCAAATCTTCCGTTAATTGCGTTGCAACATTAACACCAACATCAGAAAGAATTAGCATTTCTTCCAATTCTTCGAAGAACTCCTCATCAACACGACGGAAGTTCGCAAAGAATTCATTCAAGCGAGCAGCAAAACCAGTACGCGTCTTCTTGAGGGTACGGTTATATTTTTCTTGTTCTGTTTCAGTTTTTGAAGCCTGAACTTCTTCAGGTTTTTCCTCAACTTTACGGGTTTGAACGGCTTCAAAAGTGACAGTTTCACCTTTTTCTGCAGCAGCGGCTACTTGAGCCTTCTTAGCATAGTAATCAGCCATGACATCCGCAAAGTGGTTATCCACAGCAACTTGACTTTCTTCTGACTCTGAAACGTCTTCTGCTTCGCTTGAAGCCTGATTATCAACAGAACGGTCTTCGTCAGACACTGCTTCACTTTCTTCTGTCACAGTAGAATCACTAGATTCAACAGATTCTGTGGATGAAATCTCTTCTACTTGAGTCTCTGACTCACTGAGCTGTTCTGTTTGACTCTCGCTTATCCCTTCACTTGTTGACAAGTCTTGATTATCAAGAGCCTCAGTTTCTGAAATTTCCTGATTTGCTACAGTTTCCTGTGACTGGTTTTCCTCTTGTCCAAATAATCGATCAAATAGACCCATTTGGTTCTCCTTATTTCTCTAGAATATATTTGTGGATGGCCTCAGCCACTCCAGATTCCTCATTAGTTTTTGTCGTTACTGCCTTGGCAACAGCCTTGACCTTGGGAACAGCATTCGCCATAGCCACACCAAAACCAGCCCACTCCAGCATTGTCAAGTCGTTTTCCTCGTCTCCCATAGCCATGACCTGACTTTTATCCAGAGCAAGGTAATCAGTCAAGAGTCTCAAACCTACAGCCTTATGAACACCTTTAGGCATAACCTCTAGGATAATTTCACGAGACTTAAAGACCTCAAACGCTTGGTATAAATGGTCAGGTATTTTTGGAATTTGAGCATCCAAAAACGCTTCCTCACAGACCGTAACTACTTTATTATAGACGATATTTTCAGGAATGTCATCAATACTCTCCACATCAACGAAGGTCAAGGTAGGATTAGCCTGACGATAGAGAGAATGATTGCCTTGACTTGGCACACCATAGACAATGCCATCACTGATAACATCCATCGGGAGCCCCAGAGGCTCAAAAACAGCATAAATCTGCTTTAAATCTTCTCGACTCATCTCTTTTTTTATGAGGATATCGCCGTTATTACGCTGAACCAAGCCACCATTGAAGGTCACACTATAGTGCTTATCATCCAACAAGCCCAAATCTTCCAAGATATGAGTAATAGCTGGCAGAGGGCGACCAGTCGTAATGACCACATGAACCCCCTTAGCTTCTGCCGCTTTCAGAGCAGCTCTATTTTCAGCTGTTACTTGCTTATCCTTAGTGAAGAGTGTCCCATCTAGGTCCAAGGCCAACAATTTAATCTCAGACATCTGAGTCCACCAATCCTTCCATGTAGTCAAAGACTGCACCGTCTTTATGGTGACCAATCACTTCGTCAGCTACTGCCTTAATCTCATCGCGGGCATTTTCCGTAGCAACCGCATGCCCAGCAAAGGTCAACATCTCCATATCATTGAGATTATCACCAAAGGCTACAACATCTGAAGCTTGACGCCCCAACTCTTGACAAAGATGGTAAAGACCAAAGCCCTTGTCCACACCTTTAAGGATAATATCCATAGAATCAAAGCCAGTTGTCACAGCTGTCATATCCTCAAAAATCGTGTTGAGGTAGTCACCACGTTCCATAATGGTATCCCCTTGGAACTTAGCAGTTACCTTGAAAATGTCATCTGTAACCGCTTCAAGGTCCGTTGTCATAACATTTTCATAGTAACGTTCCATGGCCTTAAGATAGGCTGGTTCTGCATCGTTTGGAGCATAGGCACCACGACGTCCCGACAAGAGAATTCCCTCGCAAGTTGGCAAGGCTAAAGTCGTGTCTGCAATTTCTAAATAATCTTTAGGTTCTAGCTTGGACTCAAATAGGACTTCACCCTTGTACTGAACCAAGGCCCCATTCTCCGCAATAATAGCAATGCGGTCCACAAAACCATCAAAAAGCTCCTCCAAGGCCAAGAGAGCTCGGCCAGAAGCTACTGTAAAAACGTAATCTTTAGCTTCACAAGCATCCAAAAGGTTATCCAAACGTGCCTTGTCATAGGCACCAAGATGGTCTAGAAAGGTACCATCCATATCTGTTGCTAAAATTTTCAAAATAATCTCCCTTCAGGTCGAATATACTTGCCCCTATTGTACCAAAAATAGGGATATAAGTTTGGGAAAAGCCAAAGAAATTAGAGAAAATATGGCATTTTACTTGCAAATTCAGTGTTTTAGTTGTATCATTACGGTAGTACAAAAATAATACTATTATACTTTTAGAAAGGAGTCTCTTATGGCTTGGACATTTGATGAAAAATCGCCAATCTATCTCCAAATCGCCTATCGCGTCAAACTGAAGATAACTTCCAAGGAATTGAGTATGGGACAACAACTCCTACCCGTTAGAGAATTTGCTCAGGAAGCTGGAGTCAATCCTAACACTGTACAAAGAGCCTTCCAAGAACTTGAAAAAGAGGGGTTGGTCTACTCTGCCCGTACCTCTGGTCGCTTTGTTACCGAAGATGAAAAACTAATTGATCAAAAACGACACGAGATTGCCCAAAGTCTCATGAAAAACTTTGTCACTGAGATGACAGCCATTGGTTTTAGCTCACCTGAAATCAAATCTATCATCACTGACTACATCGAACAAACAGGAAAGGACTTGTAGACCGATGACTGATATTGTAACTCTAACAAATCTCACCAAGACCTATAATGGTATTCCAGCCCTTAGAGATGTGACCATGTCCATCCCTTCTGGTAAAATCATTGGTCTCTTAGGACCAAACGGTAGTGGTAAAACAACCCTAATCAAAATTTTGAACGGCCTCCTTCAACCGACTTCAGGTTTAGTGACCATTAATGGATTTCAGCCGTCACCTATCACTAAGGCGCAAGTGGCTTATTTGCCTGACACAACCTATTTAGATGAAAGTAAGACAATACAGTACTACTTGGATTTCTTCCAAGATTTTTACGCTGACTTCCGCTATCCTCTTGCCTTGCAACTCTTGCAGGATCTAAAGCTCCAACCTGATTTGCGCCTTAAGGACCTTTCAAAAGGTAACAAAGAAAAAGTTCAGTTGATTTTGGTTATGAGTCGTGAAGCTAAACTCTATCTCCTCGATGAACCTATCGGTGGAGTCGATCCCGCGTCACGTGACTACATTCTTAAAACCATTATCAACCAATACTCTGAAGAAGCTTCTGTTATCATTTCAACTCATTTGATTGCAGATATTGAATCTGTCCTAGATGAAGTTGTCTTCTTAAAATACGGTCAGATTGAACTTCAAGGGGATGCTGATAATATCCGTCAAGCCCATGGCAAATCTATCGACAAACTCTTTAGAGAGATGTTCCACAACTAGGAGGTATGAGCATGTTTTGGAAATTAGTTAAGTATGAATTACAATCGGTCCGTAAGTGGTACCTTGGCATCTATGGTATTGCCATCCTACTCTCTATCCCCTTGGGCTTAATGCTTCGAAAATCTATTTTTGTAACTGAACAGAGCCACCAAGAACCTAGTCTACTCTTCTTTGCTTTCTTCACACTGATGGTTTTTGCTACCATTATTGTATGGGGAGCCATTTATATAGCAACAATAGTCCTCATTGTCAGACGATTTGCAAAGACTGTCTTTGGGAGAGAAGGTTATCTAACCAATACGCTCCCAGTTTCTGCCCACCAATTAATCTTGTCTAAACTCTTGGTAGCCTTTATTTTAGATATCATTTCATCACTCGTTATACTCCTTTCGATTGGAATTATAGCTGCTTTCTGCCTTGATATGAAAGATATCCTCCTAGCTACCAGCTACTTTGGCCAGATCCTAAAAGAGATAGGCGCTTTCTACCTCTTCATCCCTTCTACAATCTTGTCAATGATTGCTGGTATCCTTTTCTATTACCTCTGTATTAGTATCGGAAATCTCTTCAACACTAACAAAGTTCTTATGGGATTTGTCGCCTATTTCGCCATTCAGGCTATCCTATTCTTTATTGGTTTCTTCTTTGGACTCGGTGCAGCCTTGACCGGAGACGCAACACATACTGCAATTAATAACTCGTCATATATCTTTAGTCTAGTTCAGTCTCTCATTCTCATCGGAGCAAGTTACTTTGGTACCTACTACATCATGACCAAACGCTTAAATTTAAACTAAAGAAAAACCGTGTTCCTTTTGGAACACGATTTTTTTTGCATTGAAAAGACTTATTTACTTTGTTCTTTACGATAAGTCTCAATTTCGGCTTTGTTACCCCAAACGAAGTGTCCTGGACGTACTTCAACCATTTCTGGTTTATCAACCGAATAGTCGTGTTGGTTTGGATCATAAACCTTCAAGACTTTCTGACGTTCCAAGATTGGGTCTGGAATAGGAACAGCAGACAAGAGTGACTTGGTGTAAGGGTGGATAGGATTGTTGTAGAGTTCTTCTGTCTCAGCAACTTCCACGATTGTCCCCTTGTAAATAACAGCGATACGGTCAGAAATGAAACGGACCACTGACAAGTCGTGAGCGATAAAGAGGTAGGTCAATCCCAACTCTTTTTGGAATTTCTTAAGCAAGTTCAAAACTTGGGCACGAACTGACACGTCAAGGGCTGAGATGGGTTCGTCAGCGATAACCAAATCAGGTTGCATGACCAAGGAACGTGCAATCCCAATACGTTGACGTTGTCCCCCAGAAAATTCGTGAGGGTAACGTGTCAAGTGCTCCTCAAGAAGTCCCACTTCTTTGATGATTTTCTTGATTTTAGCTTTACGATCTTCCTCATCCTTATAGAGATGGAAGTTATGCAAGCCCTCAGACAAGATATAATCGACTGTTGCACGTTCATTCAAACTAGCCGCAGGGTCTTGGAAAATCATCTGGATACGACGGATAAGGTCGTTTTTCTCAGAGTGAGACAAGTGTCCATTGATTTTCTTACCGTCAAAAATAATCTCACCATTACTTGTATCATTTAGACCAATAATGGCACGCCCGATAGTAGTTTTACCACTACCAGACTCACCAACGAGGGAAAAGGTTTCACCCTTGTTGATGAAAAAATTAGCATTGTGGACAGCAACGAATTTCTTGCTTCCTTCACCGAAGGAAATCTCCACATCTTTTACTTCAACTAACTTCTCAGGCATTGCCTTCCTCCTCATCTCCTAAATGTGCAAACCCCATATTAGCACGGATTTTTTCATGTAGATTTTGGATAACCGCAGGTTTTTCAACTTTTGGTGCATCCTCATGTAAGAGCCAGGTCTTAGCCCAGTGAGTATCTGAAACTTGGAATTGTGGTGCTTTTTCCTCGAAGTCAATCTGCATAGCATAGTCTGAACGCAAGGCAAAGGCATCCCCAACAACCGGTGTATAAAGTGATGGTGGTGTCCCTGGAATTGAGAAAAGCTCACCCTTATCATCGGCCAACTGTGGCAAGCTTGAAAGCAAGCTCCACGTGTATGGATGACAAGGCTCATAGAAAATTTCCTCAACAGTTGCGTATTCAATGATTTCACCAGCATACATAACAGCAACCTTATCAGCGATACTTGCTACCACACCAAGGTCATGGGTAATGAAAATCACTGAGAAACCGTACTCCTCTTTGAGTGATTTCAAGAGGTCGATGATTTGAGCTTGAATGGTCACATCGAGGGCAGTTGTTGGTTCGTCACAGATAAGGACATCCGGATGACAAGCCAAGGCAATGGCAATAACGATACGTTGACGCATCCCACCAGAGTATTGGAAAGGATACTCATTGAAACGTTTTTCAGCATCAGGAATACCAACCTTGTCCATGTAATCAATGGCCATTTTTTTAGCTTCTTTGGCTGATTTTCCTTGGTGTTTGACAATGACTTCAACAATTTGGCTACCGATAGTCTTAATTGGGTCAAGACTGGTCATAGGATCTTGGAAGATAGTTGCAATCTTAGCCCCACGAATAGATGCCCAGTCTTGGTGACTCTTAAGCTTAGTCAAATCTTGACCGCGATAATCAATCGAACCACTAGCGACACGACCATTTTCTTCAAGCATACCTGTGAAAGTCTTAGTCAAAACTGATTTACCTGAACCAGACTCACCAACCAAGGCTAAAACTTCACCTTCAACCAAATCAAGGGAAACTCCTCGAATGGCTGTCAAAACACGGTCACGAACGTCAAATTCCACGACGATATCGCGAGCCGATAATATTACATTTTTATTTTCTGTCATATTGGACTCCTATCTATGCGTACGTGGGTCGCTGGCATCCGCCAAGTTTTGACCGACAATAAAGAGAGCAAGGGAAACGAGGATCAAGGTAGTCAATGGAATCCAGAAGAGATAAGCATTGACTGTAACGTTCTGTGCATAGTCTGAAATCAAACGACCAAGACTAGGCGTTGTAACAGGAAGCCCTAAACCAAAGTATGAAAGGAAGGCTTCGTAAGAGATAAATCCTGGCAAGAGCTGACTAGCCATAGTTACAATAACTGACACTAGTTGTGGCATGATGTTTTTAACCACAATCTTAGGAGTTGGTGTTCCCAGTGTACGAGAAGCCAAGTTATACTCCAAATCACGGTAACGCATGATTTGAATACGGATAGTATAGGCAATACCAATCCACCCTGTAACAGTCATGGCAAAGATCATATTCCAGAAACCAGCACCCAATGAGTAAGTCAAGACGATAACTACAAGGAGGGCAGGAATATTTGAGATGATGTTATAGATTTCCATCATAATCATATCGAAGGTCTTAGAAATCCCCCAAACAGCACCTACAAGCAAACCAATAACAACGTTAAGGAAGGTAGCGATAACAGCAATAAGGATAGAATTACGAGCTCCAAACCAAACACTATCGAAGAGGGACTTACCATTACTGTCCGTACCGAACCAGTATTGAGCGTTTGGATGCACATAACGTACACTAAAGTCATTAACCTTAGACACATCATTAAAGTCAAATTTTGAAAACATCGGGTAGATAAAACTCATCAAAATGATAGCAATCAAGATTCCCAACATGACAGTTGTTGACTTCTTTTTGAAGAACTGACGCATCACCGATTTCCAGTATGAATAGGCCGGCGCATCAATTGTTTCAGAGGCAAAATCATCGCGCTTTACAAATTGGAACTTACTTTTATCAATTGAAGCCATTATTTACCTCCTTTAGATGTCAATTTGATACGTGGGTCAATCATAGTCATAAGGATATCACCCACAAGCAATGAGAAGATGGTGAGGGCTGTGAAAATAAATACAAGACCCACAACCATAGCGTTATTTGAAGCACGGACAGAGTCAATCAACATTTTACCCATACCAGGGAAGGCGAAGATTGTTTCTGTCAAGGTTGCCCCTGTGATAACACTAACGATAGATGCTGGGATTCCTGAAACCAAGGAAACCATAGCGTTTTTGAAAATGTGTTTATTCGAAATTTCTTGTTCTGACAATCCTTTGGCACGTGCAAAACGAACGAAGTCTTGTGATTGCAAGTCAATCATGTAACGACGAATCCAAATCGCAAGACCTGGTGTTGACAAGAGACCGAGAATGACAGATGGCAAGACGTATGAACGCCAGTCACCCGCACCCAAGATAGGGAAGGAATCTGGAAGACCAATCTCAGAACCAATCAAACGAATGATATAAACCAAGGCGATGGTTGGTAGTGAAAGCAAGAAAGTCAAGACACCTGTTGATACACTATCAAAGAGGGTATTTTTAAAGCGTGCCATGTATGATCCCAATGGAATTGCCAAAGCATAAGACAAGACCAAACCAATCAAACCTGCAATGGCAGAACTTGTCACCATTGATGGGTATTGGTAGCGACTCTTGGTCGCTGTGTATGGGTCATTTCCATAGTAAGAACGATCTCTAGCATCAGCCTGACTTGGTGATTTATAAGTACGAGAGTAGATATCTACTGAAGATACCTTCTTACCAGTAGGGAAGTTGACCTCAGAGCTTTGTGTTTGTCCTTGACCTTGTGTAATAACATCAAGAACACCTTGCTCAGCATAAGTTGGGTAAGATGTACCAAGGTTCATCTTAACAAAGTTTTGGTGAACAAATGGGAACTGACCGTTAAAGTAAAGCAAGTATTTATGCTTAGTCCCTGAACCAACAACTGACCAACCGATAGCTGGGTCATTTTCAATACGGATATAACGCTTCAAGTTTGGATTTGTTTTATCTTTAACCCATCCAGTATTGTCAAATTCAAAGAGGTGCGTATAGAAGCCAAACACACGTTCAAGTACTGGCACATCACGTGTCGCATAGAATTGTTTACTTTGCTTGAACTGATGCAAACGCCAGCCATGTCCCAAACTATCCACATATTTTTGGTAGATAGCCTTATTTTCTTTTGTTGGCTTAGTGGTTACTGACTTATCAAGGGAGCTAGCTTTCTCCTGCAACTCCTTGGTGTCATAGTAATCAATATAACCCATACGTTCATAGATTGTATTTTCATAGTTAGCCTTAGAATCAGCTGTTTTTGCAATCTTATTGTAGTTAGGGTCCTGTCTGAAAATCAGACGCCTCGGCACCATGGTATAGATAATCGTGTAGGTCAAGGCCGTCACGACAAATATTGACAATAGAGAACGGAGGGTTCTCAATAAAATGTATTTTTTCATGTCTCTTCCTTTAATTCCAAAAGAACTTTCCCAATCTAATGAGAAAGTTCCATCGTCCTTTTATTTAACGTGTTTCTCAAGGTCTTTTTGAGCTTTTTCGTTGGACTTAGACTTTTCTTTAAGCCAGCTTTCACGGGCTTTATCATAGTTTTTCTTAGTGACAACATCTTTTTGAGGTTCAAGGTACTTGAAGTATCTATCAGAACCCTTAGGTCCTACTTGAGAGTAAGCACCTGAGAATGGTGTCAAACGAGCTACCATTGGAGCAGCACCCTTGTTAACCATAAGTGGCATGAAGAGTGAGCTATCTTCCAACCAAGCTTGTGCCTCTGCATAACGTTCATAACGTACGTTGAGGTCGCTTGTTTCTTTAGCTGCATTATCAACCAAAGCATCAAAGTCTTTAAGACCTACTTGAGCTGCTGCTGCATTGTTAGGATCGTCAAATCCCATGTAAGTTTTTGTGTTCTCACTAGCTGTTGTCTTGAAGATATCAAGGAATGTTGATGGGTCTTCGTAGTCAGGCGCCCAAGCAACTGAAATATTGATATCCCAGTCTTCTGCTGCTGCGTTAGAAGCATACAATGTGCTATTTAGAAGATCATCTTGAGACATTTGATGAACATCTACCACGACATTTTCTTTACCGAGTGTCTTTTCAACAGATTGTTTCAAAGATTGTGCACGTGCTACAGTTGGTTTAGCCGCTTGGTCAACAGGAAGGTCCAAGTGAATTGGGAATTGAACACCTTGTGCTTGAAGGGCTTCCTTAGCCTTATTAAATTCAGTCTTAGCCTTATCAGCGTTGAAGATACCATCTTGACTGTCTTTAAGGTTGACACCTGACCACTCATCACCATATGAAGCCATCTTTTCAGTTACCAAATCACCGAATGACTTGTCACCAGCATAAACAAAATCAGGTTTTACAAGAATGTTACGAACAGCAAGGGCTGCACCTTTTTCACCATTAAGTTGTGCTGAATAAGCTGTACGGTCAATAGCAAAGTTAACTGATTGACGGAAATCTTTGTTAAGAAGAGCTTTCTTAGTTGAATCTTTCTCAGCATCAGTCTTCTTAGATGTATGATTGTAAGACTGACGGTCAATATTAACACCAACCCCACCAATATCTGCAGATGGTTGTGTATAGAAGATATTATCTTTATATTGTTTTTCTACAGAATTAAAGTTTGAGCTTGTTGGATATAGACGTGCTTGGCTATAAGCGCCATCAGTGAAATTACGAACAAGCGATTCTTGGTCAGATGCATCGTAGAAAGAAAGTTTGATGCCATCAAAGTGAACATTCTTCTTATCCCAATAGTTTTCATTTTTAGTCAACTCAATAGATGATTTAGCTGTCAATGACTTAAGGATGTACGGACCATTATAAAGGATAGATGATGGATCTGTTGATTTACCAAAGCTATCCCCTTTTGACTTAAGGAACTCTTCATTTACAGGCCAGAAGAGAGAATAAGTCATCTTAGAATTCCAGTAAGGTTCTGGTTGTTTAAGAGTGTACTGAAGAGTGTAGTCATCAAGAGCTTTAACACCAACTTTAGAGAAGTCTTTATCAGTACCGTTGAAATAATCAGCAAGACCTACTACAGAATCTTTTGCTAAATAGATTGACTCTGTCTTCTTGTCAGCAGCATGTTTAAGACCTGTTACGAAGTCTTTAGCTGTTACTTCCGCATACTCTTCACCATCTGAAGTATACCATTTAACTCCCTTACGAAGTTTGTAAGTATAAGTCAAACCATCAGCTGAAACAGTCCAATCCTTGGCAATAGCAGGCACCAAGTTACCATATTTATCATTTTCCAAAAGGCCATCGACACCATTTGTCACAGCATCAGTTGTTGAACCTTTATTGGAAATAAGGTAATCCAATGTCTCAGGGTCAGCAGTATAAACATAGTTGTATGTATTGCTTGAAGTGTTTGATTTTGATGAGCAAGCCACTAAAACCCCAACACTAAGGAGGGAAACACCCGCAAGGGCCAACCATTTACTTTTTTTCATAAGCATTCTCCAAAAATTCTTTTTTAATATGCCTACATTATACCATAAAAAATAAGATGAGTACAATTTTCAGAATATTTTGTCTTATACTGACTTTCTCACAATTATACCCCTTATAAACACTAGGGATTAGCCCTTTTTTGACAAAAGAAAAAGGCAAACTGCCTTTTTCTCAAGATTATTATTTAACGTGTTTCTCAAGATCTTTTTGAGCTTTTTCGTTAGATGCTTTCTTTTCTTTAAGCCATTTTTCACGACTTTGTTCATATTCTTTCTTAGTAACTACTTTTTCTTGTGGTTTCACATATTTGAAGTAGTCTGATGAGTTCTTATCACCCACCTGCATGCTAGCACCCGTAAATGGTGTCAAACGTGAGATAACTGGTGCTGCACCGTTACCAACAGTCAATGGAATGACAAGAGAGCTATCTTCCAACCAAGCTTGAGCTTGAGCATAACGGTCGTAACGAGCGTTGAGGTCTGTTGTTTCTGAAGCTGCTGAATCAAGCAAAGCATCATAATCTTTAAGACCTACTTGGGCTGCTGCTGCATTGTTTGGATCATCATACCCCATGAAAGTCTTGGTATTTTCACTTGAAGTTGTCTTAAAGATATCAAGGTAAGTTGATGGGTCTTGATAGTCTGGACCCCAAATGACACCGTTAGAAATATCCCAGTCTTCTGCCGCTGCATTAGCCGCGTTAAGGGTTGCATTTTGTATGTCATCAGATGATAATTGGTTAACATCGATAACCACATTATCGCTACCCAATGATTGCTCAATGGTTTGTTTCAAAGATTGGGCCTGAGCAACATTGATTTTAGAACTTTGGTCAACAGGAAGGTCCAAGTGAATTGGGAATTGAACACCATCTGCTTGGAGAGCTTCCTTAGCTTTGGCAAACTCAGTCTTAGCTTTTTCAGCATTGTAGAGGCCATCTTGACCATCAGTAAAGTTTACACCTGACCATTCATCACCATAAGAGGATATTTTCTCTGTTACAAGATCTCCAAAGGTCTTATCACCTGCACTGACAAAATCAGAAGGAACAAAAAGATTACGAAGAGCTAGAGCTGCACCATCTTTACCATTCATTTGTGATTGATAAGCCGTACGATCAATTGCGAAGTTGATTGATTGACGGAAGTCTTTGTTTAGAAGAGCCTTCTTAGTTGATGTCTTTTCAGCATCCGTCTTCTTGGCTGAGAATTTATAGCTTTGGCGGTCGATATTAACACCAATGGCTGATGTAGACGCACCTGCTGCAGTGTAATAAATGTTATCTTTATATTTCTTCTCTACAGAAGAATAGTTAGAACTCGTTGGGTAGACACGAGCCAAACTATAGGCACCATCCGTGAAACCACGTTCTAGAGCCTCTTGATCCGAACCGTCATAATATGACAATTTGATGGCATCAAAGTGTACATTCTTCTTGTCCCAATAATTTTCATTCTTAGTCAACTCAATAGAGGATTTAGCTGTCAAAGATTTGAGAATGAAAGGACCATTATAGAGGATAGATGTTGGGTCTGTTGACTTACCAAAATCTTTTCCTTTGTTCTTAAGAAAGTCTTCGTTAACTGGGAAGAGCAAGCCATAAGTTGTTTTAGAGTTCCAGTATGGCTCAGGTTTTTTAAGGGTGTATTGCAATGTATAATCGTCGATTGCTTTAACGCCTACATTTGAGAAATCTTTATTGGCACCAGAGAGGTAGTCAGACAAGCCAGCAATAGAATCTTGCACCAAGTAAAGAGCTCCAGACTTGCCATCAGCCGCATGCTTAAGACCAGTCACAAAGTCCTTAGCAGTCACATCAGCATACTCTTCACCATCAGAAGTATACCATTTAACTCCCTTACGGATTTTATAAGTATAAGTCAGACCATCTTGAGACACAGACCAATCTTCAGCTACTGAAGGGACAAGATTTCCATATTTATCTGCTTCCATAAGACCATCTACACCGTTTGTCACAGCTGTCTTAGTAGGTCCTGTATTTGAAGTAATGTAATCCAATGATTCTGGGTCTGAATTATAAACATAACCATAAGTCGTTCCACTAGTACTTGACTTAGAAGAACAAGCCGCTAAGGCACCAACACTTAGAAGGGCTACACCCGCGAGGGCTAACCATTTGCTTTTTTTCATAAGATTTCTCCAAAAAATAAAATTTTACTCTTTCATTATAGCATAAATAATCAAGAAAAACAGTCACTTCCAGAATATTTTGCACAAGCAAAGTACATAATGAAACACGGCAAACTCAACAGTCCATTGTATTTCCTGGATTTCTAGCTACTTTAATCGATTTATTTTTAATCACCAGTCATGCATAAAACAAAAAGGCCTAACACCTTGGTTAAACCTCTGTTTCTAAGTTAAAATTAGCCATTAAGAGCTTGAGCAGCTGTGATAATCGCCAAATTGTAAATATCTTCAGCACTAGCACCACGAGAAAGATCGTTTACTGGTTTATTAAGACCTTGTAAGATTGGTCCGATGGCTTCGAACATTCCCAAACGTTGGGCAATCTTATAGCCGATATTACCTGCTTGCAAGCCAGGGAAGACAAAGACATTAGCATGTCCTGCTACGTCACTATCTGGAGCCTTAATAGCCGCTGTTGCTGGAACAAATGCTGCATCGAACTGCAACTCCCCATCAATAGCCAAGTCAGGACGCATTTCTTTAGCAATATTTGTTGCTTGAACAACCCTGTCAACTTTTGGTGATTTAGCAGAACCTTTTGTTGAGAAGCTAAGCATTGCCACTTTAGGATCAATACCAAAAACTTTAGCTGTTTCGGCAGTATTAATTGCAATTTCTGCCAATTCTTGAGCATTTGGTTCAATATTGATGGCACAGTCAGCAAACATCAAGCGATGATCGGTATTTTCACGGTTCATAAGGAAGACACCTGATGTACGAGAAATACCAGGTTTTGTTTTGATAATTTGAAGGGCCGGACGTACCGTATCCGCTGTTGAGTGAATAGCACCTGAAACCATCCCATCAGCAAGACCAAGTTTAACTAGCATAACACCGAAATAGTTGACATCATGAAGCAACTTTTCCGCATCTTCCATTGTCGCTTTCCCTTTACGGATTTCAACAAATTTTTCCTTCATTTCCTCGAAATCTTCATAGGTTTCAGGATTAATAATTGTATAGTTAAAGTCTGCAAAACCAAGATCGTTCAAGATTTTGTGAACCTCTGCTGGGTCTCCCAAAATAATAGGATCAACCAATCCTTCAAATTTCAAACGGGCTGCTGCACGAACCACACGGTCGTCGTTACCCTCAGGGAAAACAATCTTAACACCTTTCCCTAAAATATGTTCACGAAGTTCACCAAATAGACTACGCATAAAAAAATTCCTCAATCAATCTTTTTTAGTTTGTAAGTTCATGATAACGGTTTCAAAATCATCTGTCAAGGAAGATGCATGGACCATCTCTTTTTTGGTGAAAGGATCAACAAATGCAAGACGGTGACAATGCAAGGCCTGACGCTCAATACCATAGTCTAGAGAACCACCATAAAGATCATCTCCCAAAAGGGGAAGGCCTAAGTGGGCAAAGTGGACGCGAATCTGGTGAGTACGCCCAGTATGCAAATTGATATCAACCAGTTTAACCCTACCATAATCACCTACCAAACGATAACTAGTGTGGGCATATTTCCCCGACTTATGGACTCGACGTGTGATAATGGAATCCACATCACGCGCAATCGGTGCAATGATTTCACCCTGCTTCTCAAGTTTGGTGTCACCTTCAACCAAGGCATAGTAATGTTTCTTGATAGACTTCTGTTGTAACTGTTTATCCATACGAGCATGGGCGTAACCATGCTTAGCAAACAGCATGAGACCAGAGGTGTCCTTATCCAAACGTGTCACAATATGCACACGCTGGTTGGGATAATTATTGCTGACAAAATGATGTTTGACAAAATTAGCCATGGTATTATCGTGGTTAACACTTGGAATACTAGCATAGCCATAGGGTTTATTAATCACCAAGAAGTTATCATCCTCATAGACGATATCCAAGTCAAAAGGAATTGGCTTCAAGGTTTCATGCGGTGCCTCGTCCGGGATTTCAATGGTAACCACATCTCCTTCATGGACAGGATAAGTCGCAAACTGCTCCTCGCCATTGACCCAAATATGACCACCTTCAAACTTAATCTTGGCCAGAAGTCCTTTTGAAATATCGTGCTCCTTCAAAAAGGTCTTAACTCGACATGAACGTCCTACGGTAAATTCATATCTCATTCTTCCATGTCTCCGATAAAGGAATCACGTACGCGTTCCCAGAAACTTGTGTGACTGGCACTAGCCACAAAGGAAATCTTACGTTGGTCGATTGAAAATTCTACCTTTTTCACATTACGGTTGGTATAGGTTTTATTATCAACGGATAGAGTGTAGCTTCCCATTCGGGTAGGATAAACGGTAATCTTCTCATGCTTGGGCACAATAAGGGGACTTCCTAGAGTCCTGTACACACGATTATTAAGACTGGCAATCTCTGTCAGTTGCAAGGCTTCAATGGTAGGATGAAGGACCGCACCACCCAAGGATTTATTGTAGGCCGTTGATCCTGTAGGCGTCGACACTGACAACCCATCTCCACGGAAGCTCTCAAACAAGACATCATTAAGGCAAACATCTGCTGCCATGGTTTTCTCATTACGCTTGATGGCTGCTTCATTGAGGGCAATCGACGTAAAAGAACGACCATCAGCCAGGGTCAATTTGACATTCAAAAGAGGGTAAGAAATCTTTGCACCACTATCTTTTCGAAGCGTCTCGATTAATTGATCCACTTCACTGTCCAAATAATCCGTATAAAAGCCTAGATGACCCGTGTGAATCCCTACAAAACGCACACGCGCAAGCTCTTTTTCATACATATGAAAGGCCGATAGCAACATGCCATCACCACCAATTGAGATGACCACATCTGGATTTTTCTTGGTCAAATAAAAATCAGGATCATCTCGAAAGGCATTAAAAAGTTTCGAGGCAACACGCCTACTTTGGGGTTTGCCATTGGCAATAATAGCTACCTTCATCTCATCCGAAGAGGTCTTCATCTGTGTCATCACTATTTCCTACACTATCCTTCAAAGTTCTATTAATTGGATCAAAGAGCAACTGGGCTTCTCTAATATCATCACGTATCTTCCGCATTTCTTCGTCAAGCTCATAAGCCATGCGGGCCGTAGTTTCCAAGCGAAGTTTAATCTCCTCAGGAAAATTCCCCTGATACTTGTAATTAAGGGAATGTTCAATGGTGGCCCAAAAGTTCATGGCCAAAGTCCTAATCTGAATCTCTGCAAGAATCTCCTTACGACCATCTATGGTATCAACGGGATAAGATATAATAACATGATAAGAGCGATAACCCGAATTTTTACGGTTTCTGATATAGTCTCGCTCTGAAACAATAGTCATATCACTACGATGACGAAGCAAAGCCAAAACCTCATCCACATCATCGACAAATTGGACCATGACTCGGAGACCAGCGATATCCTGCATATCTTGAGCCAAATTTTCAATCGAAAGGCCACGAAGGGCGATTTTCTCCTCAATGGAAGCCACTGACTTCACACGTCCCGTCACAAATTCAATAGGCGAGTGACGATTTTGCTTACGAAATTGTTTACGAATGCCTCGGAGCTTGATTTTGAGCTCACCTACGGCCTGAATATAGGGGTCTAGAAATTCTTCCCAATCCATGGTCAAGATAGGACTCCTCCTTGTCAAAAGCTTTAGTTTTTTATAAAATAAATACAATCTGTTATATTATACCACATTTGAAAGCACAAGGGAGGACACACATGAACCATTTAGAGATAGAGTACAAGACTCTACTCACCAAAGACGAGTACAATCGTTTAGCGATGCTTTTCTCCCATGTGACACCTGTTACGCAAACAAACTACTACATCGACACTCCTCAGAGTGACATGAGAAATAAAAAGTTGTCTTTGCGTATTAGGACACTTCCCACTCATGGTGAGCTGACCTTGAAAATCCCTGAAAAAGTCGGGAACATGGAGTACAACGTTACCATGGATTGTGCGGATGCTAAGGCTTTGACTAAGTCGCTGGACTTTCCTGATTGTCAAATCAAATCCATTCTTTTAGAACGTGGGGTTAAACTAGAGGACCTAACCATCCTCGGACATTTGACCACAACTCGTCGCGAGTACCAGACCAACATCGGCCTCATGGCTCTTGATGTCAATGTCTATGCTGACAAGAAAGACTACGAGCTTGAACTAGAAGTTTCGGATGCTGAGAAAGGTAAAGACGACTTTGATGCCTTTCTTAAAGAAAATAATATTGACTTTAAGTATGCCAAGAGTAAGGTTGCACGCTTTGTAGCTACCCTCAAGCGAGACAAAGACTAAAATTTAGACAAGGAGCTGGCTCCTTGTTTTTTTTATTTTAAACACATGTAGCTTCAAATGCCACAAGTATTTAGAACTTCAGAGGGTAATAGATTTCTCTAAAAACGCATACAAAGGAATTTTATCTAACAAAGGTTCGGTATTTTTCACTAATATCATACTTTGATGGCTGAAATTTCTGCTTCTTTTTGCTAAAATAGAACTATCTGTAGTTTTATTACAATAGCCCTAACTGGGCTTAGCATCTTATTTTTTTAAAGGAGTCACCATCGTCATGGTACATCAAAAAGCAAACCCACAATTGAAATTGTTCTCGCTCAGCTCAAACCCAGAAATTGCTGAAAAAATTGCTGAGGCTACTGGATTGCCACTTGGTAAAGTATCTTCACGTCAATTTTCTGACGGTGAAATCATGATCAACATTGAAGAGTCTGTTCGTGGGGACGATATCTATATCATCCAATCTACTAGCAACCCTGTTAACGACCACCTTTGGGAATTGCTCATCATGATTGATGCCTGCAAACGTGCCAGTGCTAACTCTGTCAACGTTGTTATGCCTTACTTTGGTTATGCACGTCAAGACCGTATCGCTGCGTCACGTGAACCAATCACTGCTAAATTGATTGCCAATATGCTAGTTAAAGCTGGTGTCAATCGTGTCTTGACACTTGACCTTCACGCTGTCCAAGTTCAAGGATTCTTCGATATCCCAGTAGATAACCTCTTCACAATGCCTTTGTTTGCTGAATACTACAACAAAAAAGGATTCACAGGAAGTGATGTTGTCGTTGTTAGCCCTAAAAACTCGGGTGTTAAACGTGCTCGTAGCTTGGCGGACTACCTTGATGCACCAATCGCTATCATTGACTACGCCCAAGATGATTCAGAACGTGAAGAAGGCTACATCATCGGTGAGGTTGAAGGAAAAACAGCAATCTTGGTTGATGATATCCTTAACACTGGTAAAACGTTTGCTGAAGCTGCTAAAATCCTTGAACGTGGTGGCGTTAAAGACATCTATGCAGTAGCTAGTCACGGTCTCTTTGCAGGAGGTGCTGCTGAAGTCCTCAACGCTGCTCCAATTAAAGAAATCTTGGTGACAGATTCAGTTGCAACTAAAGAAAAAGTTCCTACAAACGTTAAATACATTTCAGCAAGTAAGCTAATCGCTAACGCTACTACTCGTATCTTCGAACGTCAACCACTTAGCCCACTCTTTGCTTACACTGCAAACGAGGACTAAGCTATGGTTTATTTGGACAATGCAGCAACAACTCCTTTAAATACTGCTGCTATTTCAGCTATGACACATGTCATGACTGAAACCTTTGGGAATCCATCCAGCCTCCATGCTTACGGTCGACAGGCTTCTAAGGAACTTCGTGAAGCCCGTGAAGAAATGGCCAAACACTTTGAAGTCCCTGCTCGTAAGCTTATTTTCACTTCTGGTGGGACTGAAGGAAACAATACAGCTATCAAAGGTTACGCCCTAGCCAATCAATCTAAAGGTAAGCACCTGATTACAACTGCTATTGAACACCACTCTGTCCTTCACACCATGGCCTACTTGGAAGAGCGTTTTGATTTTGAAGTAACCTATATTCAACCAGAAAATCAAGTCATTACTTCCCAACAAATCGCTGATGCCTTACGTGACGATACCATTCTGGTTTCTGTTATGTATGCCAATAATGAGACTGGCCAATTACTTCCTATTAAGGAAATTGGTGACTTGCTTGCCAATCACCAAGCTGCCTTCCACGTCGATGCCGTTCAGGTAGCAGGAAAACTTCCTATTCACCCAGAGGAACTTGGAGCAGATTTTCTCTCTATTAGTGCCCATAAATTCCACGGACCTAAAGGTGTCGGCTTGCTCTATCATAACGATTTGCATTTTGACAACCTACTCCATGGTGGTGAGCAAGAAGAAAAACGCCGTGCCAGTACTGAAAATCTGGTCGGGATTGCAGGTATGACTGCTGCTTACAAGCATGCTAGTGACCACTACCAAGACAATTACCAGCATGTTGAAAAGATTCGTCAGGCCTTTCTAGATTCCCTTACCATTCCTTATGAAATCAATGGTGGAGGACCTAGCCTACCTCACGTCATCAACATCAGTTTTCCTGATAAGGAAAACGGCCCTCTCTTAACCTTGTTAGACCTAGCAGGCTTTGCTGTCTCAACGGGTTCTGCTTGTACTGCTGGAACTGTTGACCCTAGCCACGTCATCCAGGCTCTCTATGGCAAGGATTCTGACAAGCTAAAAACAGCCATTCGCATTAGTTTATCAGAGGAAAATACCGCTGAAGAACTCCAGGCCCTAGCAGAAAAACTTAATCAAATCATAGGAGACTAACATGGCATTTGAAAAAAGCATTCATTTGACTGACTGTAAGTACCGTTACACCATCAGTCCTAATGTCAAAAAATTCACTCTACGTGATACGACTTTTGTGCAAAATAAAATCGGAAACTACGAGTTGCACCGCCTTCTCGAAAAAGTACCTAACTCAGGCGAAGGTTTCCCACTCAAAATCACTATTAACAAAGACTTGACAGGCTTCAAATTGTCTATCACAGACAAATCTGGCCTTCGTAACGTTAATATCTTTAAAAATGAAGATCACCACATCTTGCAAGAAAAATTCTACTTCTTGATGCAGAGTTTGGTTGATCGTAACGTTTTCGAGCAAGAAGAAGTCTAAATTTTTTCTTACTACATAGAAATAGCCTATCCATGTGATAGGTTTTTTATATCGCCTCATCTACTCTATTTTGTTGCAATCTTCACAAACTTTTCTTAAAATATAAGAGAATCATACTAATTAAAGAAAGGAAAGCGATCAATGACATTTGAGAAAAACATCCCAAACGCCACTGCCAAACGTCTCTCTCTCTACTATCGTATTTTCAAACGATTCCATCGTGAAAATATCGACAAAGCAAGCTCTAAACAAATTGCTGAAGCGATTGGGATTGACCCTGCTACTGTTCGTCGTGACTTCTCCTATTTTGGTGAACTAGGTCGCCGTGGTTTTGGTTATGACGTAAACAAGCTGATGACATTTTTCGCTGAACTCCTAAATGACAATGCGACTACCAAGGTACTCCTCGTAGGTGTTGGTAATGTCGGGCGTGCCCTCCTCCACTACCGTTTTCAAGAGCGTAACCGCATGCAGCTGGTCATGGCTTTTGATACAGACGATAATGAATTGGTTGGAACTCAAACTGAGGACAAGATTCCTATCTATGGGATTTCCCAGATTAAGGACAAGATTGCCCAAGAAGATATCAAAACAGCCATCCTGACAGTGCCATCAGTTAAGGCCCAGGAGGTGGCTGATCTTTTGGTTGATGCTGGAATTGAAGGCATTCTCTGTTTCTCTCCGGTCAACCTCAATCTTCCACGCCATGTGGTAGTCCAATACGTAGACTTGACTAGCGAACTACAAACCCTACTCTATTTCATGAAAGAAGAAGAAAAATCAAGGAGAAACAATGACTAAACCAATTATCGGAATCACTGCCAATGTAAGGCCTAATCCAGCCCATGAAGACATCAACTGGTCCTATGCCCCATCTGGCTTTGTAGAAGGAGTTCAAAGAGCCGGTGGCCTAGCAATCCTACTACCAGTATCCGATCCTTCGGAAGCCAAGACCTACATCTCCATGATTGATAAGCTTATCCTGATCGGTGGGCAAAACGTTGACCCTAAATTCTACAACGAAGAGAACCATGCCAGTGAAGATGACTTCTTCCTCGAACGGGATATCTTTGAAATGGCACTCATCGAGGAAGCCACTAAGCAGAAGAAACCCATCTTTTCAATCTGTCGTGGAACCCAACTCATGAACGTCGCACTAGGTGGTAGCCTCCATCAAGATATTGAAAATCACTGGCAGGACAAGCCTTCTGATTACCTCTACCATGAGATGATTGTTGATGAGAACAGTAAGTTAGCAGAAATCTACGGACGTGGAACCTCTATCAACTCCTTCCACCATCAAAGTATCAAACACTTGGCCTCTGACCTTCGTGTCATTGCGCGTGATCCTGAGGACAACACAGTCGAAGCTGTTGAGTCAAATAGTCCAGACCTTCGCTTTCTTGGTGTACAGTGGCACCCAGAGCTTCTCCTAGACAAACGTGAAGAAGACCTCAAACTCTTTGAATACGTCGTTAACGAACTTTAAAAGCAACTGAGACTGCACTCAGTTGCTTTTCTCTTGTCTTTATCACATAGGTTCAACCTAAAGATCAAAATCCTCCCTCTCCTCACGAAAAGAATAATAGGTCGATTTGCCAACAATCAGATGATCAAGCAGACAAATTCCTAAATCTTCACAGGAACGCTTAATCTTTTGTGTAAAATCAATATCATTTCGACTAGGATAGGCTTCCCCCGAAGGATGATTGTGAACCACAATCAAAGACGTTGCCATCAGATGACAGGCATAATGTAAAATCTCACGTGGCTCAGCAATCGAACGACGGACCCCACCAATAAAGACCGTCTTTTGCTGAATAATACGGTTCTGCGTATCCAAATAGATAGCCACCAGATGCTCTTGAGGCTTGTCCCCAATATCCAACATCATACGACGAGCCACCTGCTGACTGGACATAATCTGCTCAGAACGAGCCAACTCAGCCTTCTCAATCCGCTTAGCCAACTCCACCATAGCCTTGAGCTCAATAGACTTCACACGTCCAATACCAGGAATCTCCTGAAGCTCATTCAAGGACAAACGAGACAAATCCGCCAAACTCGTCATCCCTTTCAAAATACGATTGGCCATAGATAGAACCGACTCAGACTTGGTCCCTGTCCGCAGCACTATCGCCAACAACTCCTGGTCCGACAAAACCTCTGCTCCCTTCTGTAAGAGTCGCTCACGAGGCAAAAGCCCCGACTCCTCAGCTACAATACTATACATAAGAAAAAACCTCCTACTTACCTATTCGTAAGTGGGAGGGGGAAGTTAAGTAGCTGAAGATTTTTTTAAACCTAATTTCTTTAACAAGGCTTTTCGATATGCTGAAAATTTTTTCTTTAACGTCAGTGGTTCTGCTACCTGCGACATTTCAATAAGATGGAGCTTATAACGTTCTGCAAAAGATATTTTTTCAGAAGAAATAATGCGATAATCAATTCCTACATCCCAAGCTTTTCGATAGAAAAGATAAGAAAGGGTATCCTCATCAAAGTCATAGAAAGCTTGCTTATCCTTAAGAATAATTTTTTCTAGAAAATCTTTTGATAACCACATAGAACCTTGAAAAATATGAAGCGAATGATTGATCACTTTTTGACCTTCGTCAGTTAGTTTAACAGTCTGTTCTTGATTTAAGGCACCAATTGCATCTGTCCAATAGAGTTCTTTTGATAAATCAGCAAAAACCAGACCAACCTCTGGAAAATGGTCAAAGATTGATGCCACTCTCTCTTCATCTAATAACATATCCACTAAAGCAAGTCTTGTAGCTTCATCAACAAGTTTGCCTTCATTTCCAAAGTCTTCTGTGTGAAAATGCCCAACAAAGTCATACTCGCTAAGTTGAGATGCCAAGGATACTAAGGCATGGTAATGATTATCAAATCTTTGAGAGACTAGCTGAAATCTATCTTTATCAAAGCTATTTAATAAGGTGTTCTCAACGATATTTTTATCCAAATGGCTTGATAAAGTGAAATAATAAAAGGCAGATAACTTTTTATCAGAGAAAACTTTTAGTCTCTCAAGGTCACTAATATGTACATGGATAGCCGAATGATAGGCTTTCCCACTTACCGAATGAAATGAGGGTTCGATGATTTTTTCATCTAAAATGACTAAGCTATCTGGCGAATGGTAGCTGTTAAGATGGGACTTAATTAGTGCTACTGGATATGCCGATAGCTTAGTAATATAGTCTAAAAGTAGTCTTCCCTTTTTTTCATTGTCAGTAAATGCTTTTAGTTTAATGAACGGTACCTTATGTTCAAGTGTACTTATCGGTCTATAGTAAGAAAAATCAGGGTGAATTAAGTCGCCAGTTTCTTCAGAAACGGTATTAAAGACAGCATCATAACGGTAACCAGCTTCAAGAAGAACACTAGTAACCCTAGTTTCATAATTATCAATAACATCTTGAACATCGGTAAAAGTCTTTATAGAAGTCCAAAATTGTTGAAAGGTTTCTGAATCGACAACATGTTTTTTGAAAGATATAAAATAACTTTGCAGATGCTCATCGAAATATTTGGTCTTTCTAAAATTCGTCATCCCCCAAAAATCAACATTCTGGCGTTGTTCAAAACTTTCAACTAGGTCAGATATATCCCATATAGGGCCAAAGCAAGTATCATTCATGAGTGTAACCGAATCGAAGTCTATTAAATGTTCGAATCCAATATGAGCCATACCATCTCTCCAAGCTGCAAAATCAAAGCCCAGATTCTCTCTCTGGATAACTTCATCTATGCCAAGCTCTTTGAGAGTTAATGTTGCCGATTCCGTTAGTTGACTATTTGAAATCACAATAAGTTTAGAAAAAAGTGGTCGAAGTTGCTCCAATTGGTAGAGCACATGACCACTTAATTCGTCGTACTTATTATAATGAACATACAATAAGAGACGTTTCATTTATTCTTGAATCTCCCATTTTCCATTTCTCTGAACCATTCCGGTTGCAGAATCTTTAGCAGACTTATCATCATCTTCAATATCAGTTCGATTCAAGAGAATAACTGGTGAGTTATCTGAATCAGCAAAAGCAATCATCTGATCCTCTTTATCTCGAACAGAAACCTGAAGCTTAAGCTTAATGTTATTAAGATGGGCAAGACTACATTTATATGTGAGTGTTTTTCTTCCAGAACCACTCGTTTTATTGTCCATGGAATTGTCATTATAAATCCAGATACCACGGTCAATATCTGTCAATGAAAAGGCAATATAGGTCTCAATATCCTCATTGACATCATATGAAATCTCAAATGAAATATCTTGGTCAGGACTGATAATATTGTCATTCAAGAGTTTCACTTGTAAATCGGTGATTTTAGGATTTTCAACAACAACGTCGTCGTTCGAAACCTTTTGACCAGCAGCATTATCAAAACTATATTGGTTAGCAACTTCATCTGGATCACCAACCACTTTGACCAAACCATGTTCAATCAGAACTGCTTTATTGCAATATTTTTTAACCGCTGACATATCATGGGTAACTAGGATAGTTGTTTTTCCAGATTGCTTACGTTCCATGAAATAATCATTACACTTACGCTGGAAAGCTTCATCACCTACAGCTAAGACTTCATCTAGGATAAGGATATCCCCTTGAGCCTTGATAGCAACTGAGAAAGCCAAACGAACCTGCATACCACTTGAGTAGTTCTTCAACTTTTGATTCATGAAATCATGAAGTTCAGCAAAGTCTACAATGTCATCATACATGGCATCTACTTCTTCAGTTGAAAAACCAAGCATCGCACCATTCATATATACATTCTCACGACCAGTTAGTTCTGGGTTAAACCCAACCCCAAGCTCAATGAAAGATACCAACTTACCATCAATGGTAACCTTACCTTTTTCAGGAACATAAATCTCAGAAATAATTTTTAGAAGTGTTGATTTCCCAGAACCATTACGTCCAACAATTCCATAAAAATCACCTTTTTCAACTTCAAAAGAAATATCTTTCAAGACATGTTGTTCAGTATACCCTTTAATCCCTTTAAAGCGATTGACTAAAGTTGTTCTCAAACTCTGACTCGCCTCAGTTGGTAATTTAAAATACTTACTTACATGATCTACTTTTACAGCAATATTATTTGACATTATAGAATCTCCGCAAATCGTTTAGCATTTCGGTTAAAGACAAGGAAACCAATGATAAAAATCACTACAGGAATCGCATAAGGAACAAAAGCAATCAGTTTATTATTAATAATATCCCATCCTCTAGGGTTAACTGGATCAATAATAAAATGACGCATATCCTGTAAAATCTGAGCGATTGGATTCAACATCATAACCTTTGCAACAAACGTCTGGTTTCTTTGAAGAAGGTAAGTGATGGAATAGATAATTGGGCTTGCATACATACCAGCTTGAAGTACTACTTCCCAAACTGGACCAATATCACGGTATTTAACAAAGAGTGCTGATAGAATAAAAGCAACTCCCATTGCCATCAATAGCACCTCAATAAAGAGAGGAATGATAACCAAAGTATTGAAACCAATCGGAACATGGTTAATCAAGGCAAATACGAAAACAACCACTAGGTTAATCAAGAAATTAATCGCTGCTCCTAGCACAGATGAGATAACGATTGTTTGCTTTGGAAAGTTAAGCTTACGTAAGAGATCCCCTCGTGAAACAATGGAAAGCATCCCCATATTGGTAGCCTCTGTAAAGAAGCCCCAAAAGATCATAGCCAAAAGCAAGCCTACTGCATAGTGTGGTGTCCCATCATCAAATCTCAAGAAACGAACAAAGACAAGGTACATAATTGTAAACATCATCAAAGGTTTCAAAATAGACCAAAGATAACCAATGAAAGAACCTTGATAACGCAATTTAAAATCCGTTTTAATCAGTTCCTTAAGTAAAATCCTATTTTTCTGACTAAAGAAATTCATTTAGTCCTCCTTATACATGAATTTTGTCAAAATCAAACTCGTAAATACAAAGGTATGAAAAGCCCTGTTTTTACGATAACCATATGTTTTCAAACGATGATAACGCTCTCTTAACCCTTGATCCATAATAGTCACAAAGTTTTCAACCAACTCCCTACTTTTAGTATCCAGTGGCAAAGAAAGAAGGTTTTCTGCCTGACTCTGACTAGCCTTGATCAACTTCCAGTATTTATTAAATAAAGTCTGAGGTCGAATCCAATTCTGCATACGTTTCCGAAGAGTTCTAGCACCTAAAACATTATCTGCGTGCTGACGGTAAAGCTCTGTTGGCTGATCAATATAGACCAGATGACCAAATGCTGACGCAAGCAAACCTAAATACCAGTCATGCATCAAAAGCTCGTTCGTTTCCTCACCAGTCCATAATTCAGCCAGAGCATGATTGATTAAAGACACACCACCTGTAACAGTGTTTTCTGTCATTTCTTGAACCAATTCCGTATTGGCATGATCAGACTGAGTACGAATCATACTCTCATGAAGTACTTCTAAATCTTGATTCACAACCTTTAAATCCGTATATACCAAAAGTGGTTTATCAGATGGGTAGTGACTTGCTTTCTCAAGTTGAAGAGATAGTTTCTCGGGTAACCAAGTATCATCCTGGTCTGAGAAAAGGTAGTAGTCAGATTCTTGATACTTCAAAAGCGTAAAGAAACTCTTTATAACACCTAAATTTTCAGTTTGATCAGGATTGACGAAAACAATGCGATCATCTTCTGAAGCGAAACGTTTGATAATATCTCTCGTTTTATCTTTAGAACCATCATCACGAATTAACAAGGTCCAATCAGTATAAGTCTGTTGCTGAATACTCTCTATTTGCTCTGCTAAAAAGTTCTCGCCATTATAAGTAGACATGAGAATAGTTACTTTCATGATAAAAATAGCTCCTCGTATTCACCCACGATTTTTTCCCAGGTGTAATTTTCTTTCATATTTGCTTTAGCAGCATTTCCCAAGTCCTCGAATGACACTTGACCATCTACAGAATCGATAAGCTGAGACAAATTCCCGTCCTCTTTATTCCAATACAAGGCGGTCTCCTGAGCAACCTGATGGTTAAAGTCTACATTATAGATAAGGTTGAGGTCTGTTTGAGCCAAGGCCTCTAATAAGCCTGGATTCGTTCCACCTACTTCATGTCCATGAATATAAGCAAAGGCTTGGTTACGGATATACTTAAGCAAGTCCTGATCATAGACAGTCCCCACAAACTTCACACGTTTATCTTTATCAAATCCTGTTATCTGTCGTAGTTCATCAAAGTAAGCATTTCCTTCATGATTACAGATGATAACAAGATCACGCTCTGTAGAGGACTTCATAAATTCTCGAATCGCAGTTTCGTAGTTGTTTTCAGGAACAAATCGACCCAGTATCAAATAGTAATCTTTTTCTTGAGTTTGCCATTTCTGATACCAATCTTGAACAGGGGCATCCTCAGCAGTCAAAGTCGTCTTAGATAAGTCAGTTCCATAAGCGATGAAAGTCGTTCTAGACCACGGATAGGTATTTTGAATATAGGTCTCAATACCTCGGTTATCAGAAATAATCAAGTTCGCATACTTTGTCATCTCTTTTTCAGAGTATTTGAGATAGCTTTGAACAGGCTTTGACCACTTAGCACGTTTCCATTCCAAACCATCAGGATTGACTAACAAAATGCCACCAATAGACTGAATTTTCTTGGCAAAATGAACAATGAAGGCACCAATGGTATTTCCTAAAATATAGAAAATTGGAGCTTGAATTCCCTCTTTTTTAATAAGTTTCAAGCTATAATTGATAGCCATCATATCGTAAGCTATGACACGTGCAGGACCTAGCTTTGGAGGATTGACCGTAAAACAATCCGCACCCTTATAGTCAAAATGCTTACCAGTACTTTCGTCAGATAAGCAAGCCACGTGATAACGTATAGCAGGCGATACCTTGTGAAAAATCAATTTCTCAACAAACGTCTCAAAACCACCATATTGAGCAGGCAAACCTCTACTACCTATGATAAAAACATCCTTCAAAGTTTACCTCCATTCGTCACATCTCTCAAATACACAGAATTATACATAGTAGCTTTTATTATACCATTTTGGAAGGCATTTTGCATGATTGGACAGAAAGAGTAAAGCAAAAAGGCCCTTCGAAAATGGCCTTTTCATTCTTAATCATAGATAACGAGATTTTACCTTAATTCATCTTTTTAAGCTGAAATAATTTTTTTACAGCAGATTTCACACTCTTCGTTAGTGCTTTTCGGCTGTTGAGAAAATCTACATCTTTCTGATTTACTTTCTTATAACGCAATTCATCATCCTCAAGTTTTTCAGTAATATTAGCATAAACACTCTCCATAGAGTATCTCTCTTTCAAACTAGGAACAGCTTTTACTGCTTCAAGTTTCTCTTGGTCAAATCCACCAAGGACCTCTGAAATCATGCTAGTTAAGGTATCCAAGTCACCCAAAGGGTAGATATGACCTTGCTCATTCATATACTCGAAGGCTGATTTATGTCCCGCATTATCTGATAAAATCGTTGGAATACCATTTAAAACAGACTCTACATAAACCAGACCAAACGTCTCCATACTCGACGGGAAAACAGCTAAATCCTTATCAGTAATCTCTGACCAAGGATCATCTAAATATCCCATAAATGAAACATTTTTCAAATTATGCTCTACAATATAATCATCACAGATTTGTTTATAATCCTCATCCCATGCACCTAAAAATACAAGTTCAGTGCCTGCTAGATTAAGCATTTGAAAAGCTTTAATCAACTCAAGTTGATTCTTTCTCTGAGTCAAGCGACCAACTGAAACGATACGATGGTGGTCGTTGGATTCAGTTCCCAGACCTTCTTTAGGTTCAATTTGAGTATAAGGTGCAAAGGAATAAATCTTCCTATTTGGAAAATACGTTTGTAAATCCTCTGTCAACGCTCCTGTTACAGCAAAAATCTCATCAGAAAACTTGTCTATAAAGTCAAGTTTTTCTTTATAGTAACCAAATTCTCCCTCAGGAAATTCATGAATCAACCAAAAATGTTTGACCTTCTCATAAGTGGCAGCAAGTGCACCTTGAAAAACATTGACTGTATTACTAATAACAAGGTCTACCGTGTTTTCCACAATAATATTTCGAATATCTTTAACATTCTTATTATAAGACTTCACTCGCAAAAAATGATTTGCTGGCGATCCACCCGGTGCTTCTTCCCACCACCATTTAACGGCTGAAAGACCATAGGTCTCAATTCCTGCTTTCTGAAGTTCTGCTTGATACTCCTCTTGAGATGGCACCTTGTAATCAGGGAAAACGTTTAACACACGATAACCTTTTTCCACAAGAAATTTCATAAGATTGACTATCGAAATTTCGGCACCATTATCCAGGGTCCCTGTCGGAGAAATAAATAAAATTGTTTTAGTCATAAATTATGCAAATACCCCCCAGTAATGGAAAAGAATCAAATACATAGCGACCAAGAAATTAGCAATTAAAGTCAGGGTTGCTATCTTCAATTTTTTCTGTCGAGATAAATCAATCTTAGCTGTGTTGGCGACTAATGGCAACAAAAGAATGATAAATGGCGTGAAGTAACGACCTTGAGCACCAACAGATATATTAGCTCCCTGACCAAGAACAACTGGTGTCCACTGCATATACATTACTGTAACAGCAGCTAGAACCTCTAGTAGGAAGAGAATCCAGGATGCATTAGCAAAGTCTTTTGTAAAGAAATCCTTCTTACTTGATAGGAATAAAATAGTAAGAACAATGATATCAATAAATATTAACCAAAGTGGCATTTGCAAAGTAAGGTTACCAAGATAACCGAACATACCAAGCGACAAAATACCATTCAAATTGTCATTTAACTCAGGATTAAAGAGCGTATTACGCAAAACTTCGCCATAATGACGTAGACCGCCCTGATTCTTCATTAAGAATTGCAGAACCACCACGACACCTACTACAAAGAGAAGGTAGAAGACTACTTTATATTTTGAAATAAAGGTCTTAATAGCTTGCACTGGACGATTTAGAAAAGCAAGAACACCTTCAAACTCTAACGGTACAAACGGAATCAATCCCAACAATAAAACATTATTTGGCTTGGTTGCTAGAAGCAAAATCGCTAGACCTATCACCTGGATAAAATTACGATTAGTAAAACGTTTAGAATAGGCAAGATTGGTGATAAAACCAAGAGCTAACATCACTTCCAAATAGTTCATCACATCATAAGAAAGTGATGAAGCTTGCTGAACCAAAATAGGTAGCAGCGAAATAAACATTAGGGCTGTTTTCCCATACTTGAAATAACGTATTAAAAAGTAAATTCCTAGTATATAGGCCAGTGCATTAAAAATGCGTCCCATATAGATGATCATACCAACTGTTGGACTAATCCAACTTCCAATCGTCATCCCTATCAACTGTGGAATAAAGGAGATTGTTTTTAAACTCACACCAAATTGAAAAGGTTCTTTACTCATATCAATCTTTTGAGCAAAAATCTGTTTATATTCCGCTAACTTAACCTTATCATTACTTGGAATCTCATCCATCCACTTAAAAGATGTATCCGTTGGTTTATGGAAAGTTTCCCAAGTCATTCGCGCGTGGTTTGTTTCGTCTGGCACACGATTAATTGGAAATACAAACATAAATGAGAAAATAAAAATCGTCGCTAAGATGAAAAATAAATTTTCAACTTTTATTTGTTTAATTCTGTTCAAAATAAGTCACCATATCATCTTTCTTGCTTAAGGTACAGTTTTCAAGAACAGCCCGATAAGCAGCATCTGCAATTTTCTGTCTTAATTCTGGAGATAGCACCAAGGCTTCAAGCTTGTCAAACCACTGATCATCGGTAGCCAACAATCCAGTTTCACCGTCAACGATGGCATCTGAGAAAGCTCCTATCTTGCTCGCAACTGTTGGTACTTTGACCAAGGCAGCTTCAATCCATTTAATTTCAGATTTCGCACGATTAAAGATAGAATCCACAAGCGGTGCCAGGTTAATATCAACCTCGCTAATCAAGGCAGGCAGTTTGTCCCAGTCCACATAATCATGAGTTACAATTTGATTTTCAAAGGGCTTCATATCTTGTGGGATATCCAGAATCCCGACAATATGTAATTGTACATTGCTATATTTTGCAAGCAGTTGCTTAATAGCTGGTTTAATCAATTCAAAATTCTCATTATGACTAATGGAACCAGAGAAATAACCAATCTTAACAATGTCAGATGTTTGAGAGTAATCTTTGATATATCGACTACTAATAGCGATTAAATCATCAGAAGCTAAGTTGCGATTAAGTAAAACCTTACTTTGGTATTTATACAACTCCTCCTGCAACTGATTAGTCGAAGTAATGGCACCATCACAGTTTTCTAGCATATAGCCATAATTTCGAACACCTGCATCATAGTTTCCTTTTTCAACCGAATTCAACCCTTGCGTATAACTCAATTGGTCTGTATAAACCGTATCAAAGACTAAATCATCAATATCAAAGAAGACAGGTTTTCCATATTCTTTAGCTAAATGACAGAGACGCAAAAGTTCAGGTGAGATTGGTGAACGGTAGATAATGATGTGACTAGCGTTTTGAGCCATCGATAGTTGGAAATCAGATAGGTTAACAACTTTGACTGCAAAACCATGCTTACGTAATTGCTCTGCCTTGTTCAAGACACGATAACGGGTACATTGCGGAATAATATTTTCAACCCCATCAATCAATAGAATATATTGATCACGTGGAACCGCCTTAAATTTATTTACAATATCTTCCAAGATTGACACTGGGTAGTCCGTTTCTTCTGCGACAAACTCTAACAAGTCAGGGACTTCCGAATCACGGTCCAGACCTTGCCACAAGAACTGGTCTTCATCATAATTTTTCAGAGCCGTGTATTTCACCAAAGGACTACCTGCTTTGAGCATCTTAAGCGGGTGGATATACATGGCAGAATCTTCGTATTCTTGCACAACCGCATCATAACGATAACCTAAATCAGCAAAATGCTTGGTAAAACGTGTCTCATGTCGACCAATAGCTTTATCACGAGAATCTGTATCCGTCAAGTGTGTCCAGTACTCATAAAAGTCATCATCGTTTAGCATGAGTTTTTCAATAACTAGGAAATAAGATTGAAGATGCTTAGGAATGTAGCCATAAGGATTCTCCTTAGTAACATCTTCTTGCTCTTCTCCAAAAGAAATTCCCCAGAAATCTAGCTGCTGGTCAGCCATTTCCTGGAATACTTGAGACAAATCTCTCATCGGACCAATGTTAGTATCATTCACCAAGAGGAGCTGGTCGTAATCTTTAAGCTTGTCTTTACCAAAGGCAAAAATCCCTTCTCTAAAGGCCGCAGTATCATATCCCTTGTTATCACGAGTCAAAACCTTACCGTAGGCCTCAAGGGTATTAATATCATCATCGTGAAGCTGTCCATTGACAACTACAATAACATCATCTACCAATGGAGCCAAGGCTTGCAAGAAACGTAATTTGTATTCTTGAAGACGAGCTTCAGACTCAAAAATGACATAAACCAACGCTTTCTTACCATTATACGACAAGGCAGAACGTTGACTATTTCTGAGACGTCGTAACTGGCGAACCTTAAGAGGTGTCATTCGACGACGTAACTGTATCACTTTGACTTTTAAAGCTCTCAAATAATTTTTAATAGCCTTTGGATTCTTCGCAATTACTCCTGCTGTCTTTATAGGTGTAATAAGGGCGTTACCTAAACGATATGACAGTGAACTTCGGATCAGCTCCATTTCTTTATGGGCATCCTTCAATTGCTTAGATTGTGTATACTTTCTTCGTTCAAGTTGATCACGTTCTTTTTTCAAGCGATTAACATAGTCTGTCACATCATCGTGATGTTTTATCAAATCATCTATACGACTCTCCAAAATCATTAAGTTTTCACTAACCGCTTGATAGATTTCATGTGGTAACTTATCAAGATACTTCTCGAGAACTTCAAGATAGATTTCAAAATGGTAGCGTACTGAATCCCTTTTTGAAATCGAATCTTTTTCAAAGACACGATAATTTAATTTTGCATTAGGTTGGTAAACAGCCTTTGCACCATTATTAATAATAAGGTTCAAGAAAAAATCATAGTCTTCAAGTTTCTTCCCTGAAAGTGTTTCATCATAATAGGTACCCTTTAATATGGCTTTTTTTACTAAAGAACAATTTGAAATATAGTTCGATACCAGTATGCTATGTATTCCAAATTCTTGAGCTTTTAGATAGACCTCATTTTTTTCAAAATTGAATAAATCACAATAAACTATATCCGCTTGACGATTAATCGCACATTCATATAATTCTTCTACATAGGTTTCATCCAAAAAATCATCACTATCTACAAATAAAAAATAGTCCCCATTTAAAAGAATAAGTCCTTTATTACGTGTTCTTACAACACCAATATTTTCATGCGATTCAAATGTCGTCACGAAAGGTGACTCTTTCAGAACTTCCTTAATAATTTCTGAGGAGTTATCTGTCGATCCATCATCAAGAACAATCAACTCAATATTTCGATAAGTTTGTTTAAAAATACTTCGTAAACATTGTTCAATATAATTTTCATGGTTGTAACATGTTACAACTACTGATATTAAATTAGTCATTTTTCCATCCATTTTTTGTAAGAAAATATAAATTAGTAA
>NZ_JACLQL010000011.1:0-76816 GCF_016648635.1 Streptococcus sp. 21.1
CCGCCATAGCTCAGTTGGTAGTAGCGCATGACTGTTAATCATGATGTCGTAGGTTCGAGTCCTACTGGCGGAGTATAATTCTTATTGCTAGACCTAGGTCTAGTTTTTTTGTTTTACGAAAACCACTAGCTGTGCTAGTGGTTCCGAAAAGCTTTTAGCGATGTATCAAAAAAGTCCCCCTAATTGGTGAGTATACCACCGAAACTAAGTATTTCCTCATTTATGGGATATTTAAAGGGTAAAAGTAGCTTAATGATATTTGATCGACACGCTAATTTAAAGTATAAATCTGGAAATCGCAAATTTTGGTTTCGAGGGTTTTATGTTGATACGGTTGGGCGAAATCAGAAGTGACTTGAAGAATATATTCGTAATCAATTACAAGAAGACGTGATAGCAGATCGGCTCAGTCTTTTTGAGGAATATGATCTGTTTACAGGTGAGAAGAATAAAAGAAAGTAGTCTTAAAGAGACCCACTAGTCGGGTCAGCTAGCAAAGGTAGTGCTGAAGGGAAACCATTCGGTAGGCCTTTAGGCCTCGGCCGGTAGCAGAGGCTTTTAGCCGAAGAGCAAGCCACCGGTTCTCAAGGGTGGTTTTGACTAATCTGTTTATCAATTATAGTGAGTGGCGAAAAGCTAATATCTAGAGTGGATATAGTGGTATAGGGTAATCTAGTTTTGTTTAAATCTGGATATGAGTGACAGTTTCAAAAACAAGGGAAACCTTAATATTTTACTCTTTATTTCCGATTAATTCTGTGGTATTCTTAATAAGTCTTATAAGTTCTTCCTAATGATGGTTTGGTCGCTTTTCATTATAGTTCTTATGGGACTTTTTGTGTATACTCAAAAAGCTCTATAATCTCTACAGTGGTTTTTACCCACTACAGAAATTATAGAGTCTATCATTTTTATAGTGACATATATGTCTCTATTTTATTTCTTATGTATCTCTTATAATAGATTTCGTAATTATTTTAATTACAAATATTTTATCTATTTATAGGAGGTTTAATGGAACAAGAAGTTTTTGTTCACGCATATGAAGTTGTAAGGCCGATTGTACTTAAGGCTAGTAGACAATATTTCATCCAACTTTGGGACCAAGCTGATATGGAGCAAGAAGCTATGATGACGCTTTATCAGCTTTTAGAAAAGTTTCCTGAATTAAAGTCTGATGATGATAAGTTACGGCGATATTTTAAAACGAAATTTAGGAATAGACTTAATGATGAGGTTAGAAGGCAGGAGTCTGTAAAACGACAAGCTAATCGACAATGTTATATCGAAATTTCAGATATTGCTTTTTGTCTCCCGAATAAAGAGTTAGATGCGGTAGATAGGCTTGTTTATGATGAGCAGCTTAATGCTTTCCGTAATCAGTTGTCTTCGGAAGATGCTACTAAGTTAGACCGTCTGCTAGCTGGAGAATGTTTTAGAGGTCGAAAAAAGATGATCAGGGAGTTAAAATTTTGGATGGTAGATTTTGATCCTTATAATGAAGATGATTAATTTTGAATATAGATTCTAGTCTAGTATTATTGAGTAAAAGTCATAAAAAACACTTCGAAAGTAGATTTCTGTTATCTATCTTTTGAAGTGTTTTTAATGTAGTGTAAAGAATTTATTTTACTGCTATAGGGTTCCCAATGAATCTTGGAAGTTCAATATTTTCTTTGGTTAGGGCTTCTTGGTAAAGTTTTAAGAAATCAGCATAGATATGAATTTGTTGTCCATTTTTCGTAAAAATATCAATACGAAATACTAGTTGTCCAGAAGGAGTTGTGCTTAATCCAATGATATTTGGAGCTCCACAGATTTGAGGATAGTTTTCAATGTTTTCTCGATTTACTTCTTGTATGATGCTTGTCACTTTATTGATATCGGTTGACGGATAGACTGGGATATCAATTTGAGCTCTCATGTCCCCTCGAGATTTGTTGGATACAATTGTGATATTTCTGTTAGGTATAAAATGGAGGGTTCCATCAAATCCTCGAATTTGAGTAGTTCGAATACCTACGGTTGAAACAAGGCCTGTAACGGCTCCTACTTCAACTGCGTCACCGACTTCAAATTGGTTTTCTAACAATATGAAAAAACCATTAACGACATCAGATAGGAAGCCCTGAGCTCCTAGACCAAGAGCAACTCCAGCAAGTCCTGCCCCAGCAAGGAGGCTAGATACTGGGACCCCAAGGATACTAAGAAGACAGTAAATAAGGAAGAAGTATAGCACGTAGTTCATGCAATTGTGTAGTAATCGTTCAATGGTTTTTTGTCGAGCAGGTGTTTGAATTGTCCAAGCTAGAGAGCGTCCCACTGTATGTTTAAAAAGGAAGTTGATAATCTTCTTACTAAGAAGAAAGATGATGAGGAGAATAAGGAGTTTAATCCCTTTCGTAATGAGTACCATTAGGGTCTCTTCAAAATTAAATTGTTGGATGTATCTTTGTAAAATATTCATAGTTCTAGTTTATCAAAATTTTGATAAAGTAGCAGTTTCTAACGATTTTCTTGTGATTAAATTGGATAAAAAAACTTTTAAAAGGCTTTGAAATATGGTAAACTAAACTGTATCTATAAAAAATTTTAAGGAGAATGACTACATGTCTGTATCATTTGAAAACACAGCCACTAACCGTGGTGTGGTGACATTCACTATCGGTCAAGATAAAATTCAACCAGCTTTGGATCAAGCATTTAACAAGGTTAAAAAGAATTTGAACGCTCCAGGCTTCCGTAAAGGACACATGCCTCGTGCCGTATTTAACCAAAAATTTGGTGAAGAAGCTCTTTACGACGATGCTTTGAATGCAATTCTTCCAGCAGCTTATGAAGCAGCGATTGCTGAACTTGGTCTTGATGTTGTTGCACAACCAAAAATTGATGTAAAATCAATTGAAAAAGGTCAAGATTGGACACTTACTGCAGAAGTTGTTACAAAACCTGAAGTAAAACTTGGTGCATATAAAGATCTTGAAGTTTCAGTTGAAGCTTCTAAAGAAGTTACTGATGAAGAAGTTGATGCTAAGCTTGAAAGCGAACGCAAAAACTTGTCTGAATTGGTTGTTAAAGAAGGTGCAGCTGAAAATGGCGACACTGTTGTTATCGACTTTGTTGGTTCAGTAGACGGTGTTGAATTTGATGGTGGTAAAGGTGAAAACCACTCTCTTGAACTTGGTTCAGGTCAATTTATCCCAGGTTTCGAAGACCAATTGGTTGGAGCAAAAGCTGGTGATGAAGTAGAAGTTAAAGTAACTTTCCCAGAAGACTATCAAGCTGCTGACCTTGCAGGTAAAGCTGCTGTATTTGTTACTAAAGTTAACGAAGTTAAAGCTAAAGAAGTTCCAGCTCTTGATGATGAGTTGGCTAAAGATCTTGACGATGAAGTTGAAACTCTTGATGAGTTGAAAGCTAAATACCGTAAAGAACTTGAAGCAGCTAAAGAAATCGCATTTGATGACGCTGTTGAAGGTGCTGCACTTGATTTGGCTGTTGAAAACGCTGAAATCGTTGAATTGCCAGCAGAAATGGTTGAAGACGAAGTTCACCGTGCTATGAACGAATTCATGGGCAACATGCAAC
The DNA here is from genome assembly GCF_016648635.1 of Streptococcus sp. 21.1. Classification (NCBI taxonomy): domain Bacteria; kingdom Bacillati; phylum Bacillota; class Bacilli; order Lactobacillales; family Streptococcaceae; genus Streptococcus; species Streptococcus sp. 21.1. The sequence goes on from NZ_JACLQL010000011.1 coordinate 3,589, forward strand.
GTCAAGGTATCTCTCCTGAAATGTACTTCCAAATCACTGGTACAACTCAAGAAGATCTTCACAAACAATATGAAGCTGACGCTGACAAACGTGTGAAAACTAACCTTGTTATCGAAGCTGTTGCTGCTGCTGAAGGATTCGATGCTACAGAAGAAGAAATCCAAAAAGAAATTAATGATCTTGCAGCTGAGTACAACATGGAAGTATCACAAGTTTCTGCACTTCTTTCACCTGAAATGCTTAAACACGATATCACTATGAAGAAAGCTGTTGAAGTTATTACAAGCACAGCAAAAGTTAAATAATATGACTAAAATCAAGTTTCTGTTGAGACTTGATTTTTTCTTCTATAAATACTTTGACTATTGACTCTTTTTAGCGTAAAATAAAAGGTAGCGAAAAATTGATTGCTGAGCTATTTCTGATAGAAACTAGCTTGAGTAAGAATGAAGGAGAACCACTTTGGAACTAGACGTATTTGCTGGACAAGAAAAAAGTGAATTATCAATGATTGAAGTGGCCCGTGCTATCTTAGAAACACGTGGTCGTGATAATGAAATGTATTTCAATGATTTGGTCAATGAAATTCAAAATTACTTAGAAAAATCGGATGCTGATATCCGCAATGCTTTGCCATTCTTTTATTCAGATTTGAATACGGATGGAAGTTTCATTCCACTAGGTGATAACAAATGGGGCTTGCGTTCATGGTATGCAATTGATGAAATCGATGAAGAGGTCATCACATTGGAAGATACTGATGAAAATGCACCAAAACGTAAGAACAAGAAAGTTAATGCCTTCATGGATGGTGATGAAGATGCCATCGATTATAATGACGATGATCCAGAAGACGAGAACTTTACACCTGATTCTGATAGTCTTGAATATGACGACGATAGCGAAGATGATGAGAAAGCCGAAGTGGAATCTTATGACTCTGAGTTGAATGAAATTATTCCAGATGATGATTTGGATGATGTTGAGTTGTCAGAAGAAGATGATGACGATGACTATGAGGATGAGTCAAACGACTAAGTTTTCATTGACAAATGGTCTTGGATAGTTTAGACTATTTATCGGGCACCTCTTTTGAAGAGGTCATGATTAAGGCTCCCAGAGTAAAACTCTTGGGGGTCATTTTTGTTTTTAGTCATTTACTGGACTTGTCTAAGGTGAGGTACTTTGTACGGCACCCATCAGGTACTAGGAAAGGACTATCGTGATTATCTGAGTGGGTAACCAATCTGCTATCTGTAGTTGTTTTGAATTATATTATAAGGAGTTAACATGACAAAATATATTTTCGTCACTGGTGGTGTGGTATCTTCAATTGGTAAAGGGATTGTAGCTGCAAGTCTTGGGCGTTTGCTTAAGAACCGTGGTCTTAAGGTTACGATTCAAAAATTTGATCCTTACATCAATATTGACCCAGGAACAATGAGTCCTTACCAACACGGTGAAGTTTATGTCACTGATGATGGTACTGAAACTGACCTTGACCTTGGTCACTACGAACGTTTTATTGATATCAATCTTAATAAATACTCTAACGTGACTACTGGTAAGATTTATAGCGAAGTTTTGCGTAAGGAACGTAAAGGAGAGTATCTTGGTGCGACTGTTCAGGTGATTCCGCATATCACAGATGCTTTGAAAGACAAGATTAAGCGCGCAGCGACAACAACTGATTCAGATGTCATTATCACTGAAGTTGGTGGTACGGTTGGTGATATTGAAAGTCTTCCATTCCTTGAAGCTCTTCGTCAAATGAAGGCTGATGTGGGCTCTGACAACGTTATGTATATCCACACAACGCTTCTTCCTTATTTGAAGGCTGCTGGTGAAATGAAGACAAAGCCAACGCAACACTCTGTTAAGGAATTGCGTGGTTTGGGTATCCAACCAAATATGTTGGTTATTCGTACAGAACAACCTGCTGGTCAAGGAATCAAGAATAAATTAGCTCAGTTCTGTGATGTTGCACCTGAGGCTGTTATCGAATCACTCGACGTGGAACATATCTATCAAGTGCCACTTAATATGCAGGCTCAAGGTATGGATCAAATCGTTTGTGATCATTTGAAACTGGATGCTCCAGCTGCAGATATGACAGAGTGGTCTGCTATGGTTGATAAGGTGCTTAACCTTAAGAAAACAACTAAAATTGCTCTTGTTGGTAAGTATGTGGAGCTTCACGATGCTTACTTGTCAGTAGTTGAGGCACTAAAACACTCAGGTTTGGCAAATGATACTGCCATTGATATTGACTGGGTCAATGCTAATGATTTGACTGCTGAAAATGTTGCTTCTCGTTTGGCTGATGCTGATGGTATTATTGTTCCTGGTGGTTTCGGTCAACGTGGTACTGAAGGTAAGATTCAAGCTATTCGTTATGCACGTGAGAATGATGTGCCAATGTTGGGTGTCTGTCTCGGTATGCAATTGACATGTATTGAGTTTGCTCGCCACATTCTTCACTTGGATGGCGCTAATTCAGCTGAGCTTGATCCAAACACAAAATATCCAATTATCGATATTATGCGTGATCAAATTGACATTGAAGACATGGGTGGTACTCTTCGTCTTGGTCTTTACCCATGTAAGTTGAAACCAGGTTCTAAGGCAGCTGCAGCTTATGGCAACCAAGAAGTTGTTCAACGTCGTCACCGTCACCGTTATGAATTTAATACTAAGTTCCGTGAACAGTTTGAGGCTGAGGGCTTTGTATTCTCAGGTGTGTCACCAGATAATCGTTTGATGGAAGTTGTAGAACTCCCAGACAAGAAATTCTTTGTGGCAGCGCAATACCACCCAGAATATCATAGCCGTCCAAACCATGCGGAAGAACTTTACAGTGCCTTTGTGACAGCAGCAGTTGAAAATGCTAAATAATTATCTAAGACAGAGTGGGATAGCCTACTCTGTTTTTTATTAGTTCCTTTTATGCTAAAATAAAGGGAATAATAAGAAAGAACGAGGAAAACAAATGGCTAAATTTGGCTTTTTGTCAGTATTAGAAGAAGAACTGGATAAGCACTTGGACTATGATTTTGCTATGGACTGGGATAAAAAGAATCATGCTGTGGAAGTAACGTTTATCCTGGAAGCGCAAAACAGTAGCAATGTCGAGACTATTGATGATAAGGGTGAAGTGTCTGATGAAGATGTCATTTTTGAGGATTACGTGCTCTTTTACAATCCAGCAAAATCACGTTTTGATGAAGAGGACTACCTAGTGACAATTCCATATGAACCTAAGAAAGGTCTATCTCGTGAGTTTTTGTCCTATTTTGCGGAGACCTTGAATGAGGTGGCAACAGAAGGATTGAGTGACTTGATGGATTTTCTATCTGATGATGGACCTGAGGAATTCGGTTTGGTTTGGGACAAAGAAGCTTTCGAAAAAGGGAAAGCTCAACTTGAAGAGAAGGAATTTTTTGCTTATCCAAGGTATTAAAGGGAGCGAAAAGGGATGGATGCTTATTTAAAAGATCAGTTCGATTTTACAGGTGTTAAGGCTGCCTTACTCGTAGAGCAAAGTATTTTGGTCATTCTCAGAGATAATAAACCAGATATTCCTTGGCCAAATACATGGGAGTTGCCAGGTGGTGGAAGAGAAGGTCAAGAAACGCCTCTTGAATGTCTTCAACGTGAGGTCTGGGAGGAGCTGGGCTTGACTTTGAAAGAGGAATCGATTATTTGGTCGAAAATCTATCCTAGTATGTTGGATAAAGATAGGTCAGCTGTCTTTGTGGTTGGCCAAATTAGCCAAGAGCAGTATCGTGAGATTCGTTTTGGTGACGAGGGACAGGAATTTAAACTAATGCCTGTAGAGGATTTTATAAAAGCAGAAGGTGTCATTGCCCAGTTGCAGGAACGCTTTAAAGACTATTTAGTAGGAAAGGAAACAGAGAAATAAATGGACAAATGGCAAGAATTAACGATTGAAGTTAATCGTGAGGTCGAAGAAGCGGCTTCTAATATTTTAATTGAGTCTGGGAGCCAGGGTGTGGCTATTGATGATAGTGCAGATTATTTGGAAAATGCGGACCGTTTTGGGGAACTTTATCCTGAGGTTGAGCAGGTTGAAACGGTTAAAATTACGGCTTATTATCCAGAGTCAGCAGATATCGAGGCCATTACTAAGCAGGTCAATGAGCGTTTGGCTGAGTTGACAGATTTTGGTCTTGAAACTGGAGATATTCACTTAGCTACTCAAGAATTGGTTGAAGAAGATTGGGCTGAGAATTGGAAAAAATACTATGAACCAGCTCGCATTACCCATGACCTGACTATCGTACCGTCATGGACGGATTATGAGGCATCAGAGGGGGAAAAGATCATTAAGTTGGATCCTGGTATGGCCTTTGGGACAGGAACACATCCAACAACTAAGATGAGCCTCTTTGCCTTGGAGCAGGTGCTTCGTGGTGGTGAGACGGTGATTGATGTGGGGACTGGTTCAGGAGTCCTCTCGATTGCTAGCTCTCTGCTTGGTGCCAAGGAAATCTACGCTTATGACCTTGACGATGTAGCGGTTCGAGTGGCACAGGAAAACATTGATATGAATCCTGGTATGGAAAATATTCATGTTGCTGCGGGAGATCTTTTGAAGGGCGTGACGCAAGAAGCTGATGTTATCGTGGCTAATATTCTGGCGGATATTCTCATCCACCTGACAGAAGATGCCGACCGTTTGGTTAAGGATGAAGGTTATTTGATTATGTCAGGGATTATCTCTGAAAAATGGGATATGGTGCGTGAATCGGCTGAGAAAGCTGGTTTCTTCCTAGAAACTCACATGGTTCAGGGAGAGTGGAATGCCTGTGTCTTCAAGAAGACAGATGATATTTCAGGTGTGATTGGAGGCTAAATGCAACAGTATTTTATAAAGGGGCAGGTTGAAAATCCAGTAATTATCAAAGACAAGGATACTGTGAAGCATATGTTTAACGTTATGCGTTTAACAGAGGATGATCAGGTTGTCTTGGTTTTTGAAGATGGTATCAAGCGTCTTGCGCGTGTGACTGACCGTGAGAATCACGTCTTTGAAGTGATTGAAGATTTAACTGATAATGTCGAGATGCCTGTATCTGTAAGCATTGCCTCAGGTTTTCCCAAGGGAGATAAACTGGAGTTGGTGACACAAAAGGCAACAGAGCTTGGAGCTCAGGCTATTTGGGCCTTCCCTGCCGACTGGTCTGTGGTTAAGTGGGATGGTAAGAAGCTAGCCAAGAAGGAAGATAAGCTTGCCAAAATTGCTCTAGGAGCTGCAGAACAATCCAAGCGTAATCGTGTGCCAGAAGTCAGATTGTTCGAGAAAAAAGGGGAATTTCTATCAGAATTAGATAATTTTGATAAGATTTTTATCGCCTATGAGGAAACAGCCAAAGCAGGTGAGTTGGCTACTCTAGCTCGTGAGTTGGCTCAGGTAGAGAATGGTCAGAAAATTCTCTTTATCTTTGGACCAGAAGGTGGTATTTCTCCGTCTGAGATTGATGCATTTGAAGAAGCTGGTGGCGTTAAAATTGGCCTTGGACCGCGCATTATGCGGACGGAAACCGCTCCTCTCTACGCTTTGAGTAGTGTCAGTTATGCCTTGGAATTGAATAAGTAAGAGAAAGTTGGCCTTGTTCCAACTTTTTTTGTATTTGACACTTTTAAGCTAAGATTGCATCGAGCCATTAGTTTTGTATGACAAATCGAGCATTTCTAAAAAAGTTGATAATCTTATTTAGATTTAATATAATTGTACTATCTTTATAAAAGGGGAAGATTTTTAATGAAAACGAATCGTTATGTGACTCAATCTGCCGTGGTTTTGGGCCTTTTTGCTCTTTTGACTGTGCCACAAGTCCTAGGTCAAGCTGATGAGGCAACGGCACCAGTACCAACTACTTCTACAGAAACTGTGACAGATAGTGGAGCTGCTACCGTATCAGTACAAGGAACTGCGGGAACAGCTGTTCAAGGAGGAACAGAGACTGTATCTCCTACATCAACAACAGTAGCGACAAATGCATCTGCAGAGTCATCAGCTAATACCTCGACGGCCCAATCAAGTCAAGAAGCCAGTGCTGTTTTGACGAATGCCAATCAGGTGACACCAGCGGTGCCAGTACAGGCTGAAACTGTTACAGAGCCTGCTCATGAGGGGCAGACCGTTGATATGCAGATTTTGTCAACAACAGACCTTCATACCAACTTGGTTAACTATGATTATTATCAAGATAAGCCGTCTCAAACAGTTGGTTTGTCTAAAACTGCTGTCCTTATCAAAAAAGCCCGTGAAACTAATCCCAATACGGTCTTAGTGGACAGTGGGGATACGATTCAGGGAACTCCTTTTGGGACTTATAAGGCTTTGATTGACCCTGTTGCCCAAGGTGAGACTCACCCTATGTACAAAGCCTTTGAGATGCTGGGCTACGATGCCGAAACACTTGGAAACCACGAGTTTAACTATGGTCTAGAATTTTTGGATCGTATGGTTAAGGCTGCTAAGATTAACATTATCAATGCCAATGTGCGTAATGCTCAGACAGGTGACTACTATTACAACCCTTATAAGATTGTTAACAAGACCTTTACTGATACAGATGGCAAACAGGTAACGCTAAAAATCGGTATTACAGGTGTCCTTCCAACACAGATTTTGGTTTGGGATAAGGCCAATCTTGAAGGTAAGGTAACTGTTGACGATCCAATGGAGGCTGTTAAGGCTATCGTTCCTAAGATGAAGGCTGCAGGAGCTGACTTTATCCTTGTTGCTGCTCACTCTGGTATTGGTGACAATGAATACACTAAGAATGAGGAAAATGAAGGTTACCAAATTGCTGGTATCGAAGGTGTTGATGCTGTTGCGACAGGGCATTCTCATGCGGATTTCCCAAATGGGGATGGTACAAGTTTTTATGCGAAATACCCTGGTGTAGATGATGTCAATGGTCTCATCAATGGGAAACCTGTGGTTATGGCTGGTAAATTCGGAGATCATCTAGGCATCATGGATGTCAAATTGACTTACACGGATGGTAAATGGAAAGTTGTTAACAGTAAGGCCAAGCTTGAAAAGATTGATACTAAGTCAGATGTTGCGGACAAGGATTTAATTAATATGGCTGCTCATGACCATAATGGAACAATCAACTATGTTCGTAAGGAAGTTGGTGAGACTACTGCACCAATCACTAGCTACTTTGCTCAGGTTCAGGACGATCCATCTATTCAAATCGTTAATAATGCACAACTATGGTATGCTAAAAAACAAGTAGCTGGAACAGCAGATGCGAATCTTCCACTCCTCTCAGCTGCAGCACCTTTCAAGGCGGGGACTCGTGGGGATGCGACCTACTATACCGATATTCCAGCAGGACCATTAGCCATTAAGAATGTCGCGGACCTCTACCTCTACGACAATGTTACTGCCCTACTCAAGGTGACTGGTGCACAAATAAAAGAATGGTTGGAAATGTCTGCAGGACAGTTCAATCAAATTGATCCTAATAGCAAAGAGCCACAACAACTCATTAATAGTAGCTATCGCTCATACAATTACGATGTGATTGATGGGTTGACTTATAAGTTTGATTTGACACAACCTAACAAATACGATCGTGAAGGTAAGTTGGCTAACCCAGATGCTAGTCGTGTTCGTGACTTGACTTATCAAGGTAAACCCATTGATTTGAATCAGACTTTCCTTGTCGTGACTAACAACTATCGTGCGACTGGTAACTTCCCTGGTGTTAAGGATGCTGCAGAAAAACGTCTCCTCAATCTTGAGAATCGTCAGGCAATCATTGATTATATCGTTAGTGAGAAAACGATTAACCCAACTGCTGATGGAAATTGGAGTTTCGTTCCTAATATTACGAATGCAGATATCCGTTTTGCCTCATCTGACAATGCACGTGCCCACCTTGCTGGTCAGGATGCCATTAGTTATGTAGGACCATCAACACAAGCAGGATTTGCAGAGTACCGCTTTGTTGTTAAGGAAAAGGCAAATCAAGTTGAGGATACGACTAAGAAAGAATCTGAGAAGTCACCAAAAGGTGTTGAGATGGCAGACCAAACTAAGCATGTGAAACCAAATGCTACTGCAGTTGCTAGCATGGCTAAACCTGCTTCAGCTATCCAATTGTCAAACGCTCAAGTCGTTATCTTACCTCAAGCTCAAGTGCAAGAAACTCAACCTTCAAGCTCAGCCAAGAGCTTGCCAAACACTGGTTCAGACGAATCTATGTCAGCAACTTTAACTGGTATGGTTCTTATGACCTTGGCTGGATTCTTTGGAATCAAAAAATACGAAAAAAATTAAGCGAAGGAAAAAGCCCCTATTAGGGCTTTTTTGCTGTAGTTTTAGAGTTGGTTAAAGTTCTTTTGTGCTTCTAGAATAATAGGTGCCAGACGCTCGATATCAGACTGTGTACCGCGTAGCTCGAAGTCTCCCAACATTGGGAAGCCAAAACGTTGACTGTACTGTTTGGCGGTTAGGCAGTACTGGTTATTGAAGTTACGGTTACCAGAACCGATGATACCAAAGCAACGTTTGTGATTGTCATGGGCTGCGATAAAGTCTCCCAGTGGATTGGTTAGGATTTCAACATCTCCATTGTCAACGCCATTTCCTCCTTCAAGGTAGGTTGGCAAGAGTGCGACAAAGGGTTCATCTACTTGGAAGGTTTCATGATTAAGCTCTTTAATATTGATTTGGCGACATTCAATCCCGTGGTTGAGGGATAGATAGTCAGACATACGTTTGACAAAGCTTTGGGTATTACCGCTTAGACTAATATAAACGAGGGTAAGTTGAGACATAAGCATCCTCTTTCTATCTATATCTTGTGTTTGTTCAATCATTCTAACACAAGATATTGTGCTTTTCAAGTTAGCTCCTTGCGCTTAAGAATTGCCTATCTAGCTCTTTTTCTTTACTTGTAAAAGTGATAAAATAAAGGTTATTAAAAGAAGCGAAGGAAGAAATCATGGCTAAAGATAAAAATGTAACAGGAGAAGAAATTTTAGACATTTGCTCGGCCTACATGTCAGCAGATGATTTGAAATTAGTTGAAAAAGCCTGGCATTATGCGACAGATGCTCATAGTGGGCAATTTCGTCAGTCAGGAGAACCTTATATTATTCACCCTATTCAAGTGGCAGGTATCTTGGCAGATCTCCATCTTGATGCAGTGACAGTAGCCTGTGGTTTCTTACACGATGTCGTTGAAGACACCGAAAAAACGCTTGATGATTTGGAAGCGGATTTTGGCACAGATGTACGAAATATCGTGGACGGTGTTACTAAACTTGGTAAGGTTGAGTACAAGTCCCATGAGGAGCAGTTGGCTGAAAATCACCGTAAGATGCTTATGGCCATGTCTAAGGATATCCGTGTCATCTTGGTTAAATTGGCCGACCGTTTGCACAATATGCGTACCCTTAAGCATCTTCGTAAGGATAAGCAAGAGCGCATTTCTCGCGAAACTATGGAAATCTATGCTCCTTTGGCCCACCGTTTAGGTATTAGCCGTATCAAATGGGAACTGGAAGATATGGCCTTCCGTTACCTTAATGAGGTGGAATTCTACAAGATTTCTCACATGATGAAGGAAAAACGTCGTGAGCGTGAGGAACTTGTGGACGAGATTGTCGATAAAATTAAGACCTATACAGCTGAACAAGGACTTGTTGGTGATGTGTATGGTCGTCCAAAGCATATCTACTCTATTTACCGTAAGATGCGCGACAAGAAAAAGCGCTTTGATCAAATTTATGATTTGATTGCCATCCGTTGTGTCATGGAGACGCATAGTGATGTTTACGCCATGTTGGGATACATCCATGAACTCTGGCGTCCGATGCCTGGCCGTTTTAAAGACTATATTGCCAATCCTAAATCCAATGGTTACCAGTCTATCCATACAACGGTTTATGGGCCAAAAGGACCTATTGAAATCCAAATCCGTACCAAGGAAATGCACCAAGTTGCCGAATACGGGGTTGCAGCTCACTGGGCTTACAAGAAAGGTATCAAGGGCAAGGTAGATTCGAAAGAGTCTGCTTTAGGAATGAACTGGATTAAAGATCTTGTTGAACTTCAAGACGCCTCAAATGGTGATGCTATGGGGTTTGTTGACTCTGTTAAAGAGGATATCTTCTCAGAGCGTATTTATGTTTTTACGCCAAATGGTGCTGTTCAGGAATTGCCTAAAGATTCAGGACCTATTGACTTTGCCTATGCCATCCATACTCAAGTCGGTGAGAAGGCCACAGGTGCTAAGGTTAATGGTCGTATGGTGCCCTTGACTGCCAAACTTAAGACAGGGGATGTGGTTGAGATTGTCACCAATGCCAATTCCTTTGGCCCTAGCCGTGACTGGATTAAGATGGTTAAGACCACCAAGGCCAGAAATAAAATTCGTCAATTCTTTAAAAATCAGGACAAGGAAGCCTCTATCACCAAGGGTCGTGAGCTTTTGATTGCCTACTTCCAAGAGCATGGCTATGTTGCCAATAAGTACCTAGACAAGAAACATATTGAGGAAATTCTCCCTCGTATGAGTGTGCGTAGTGAAGAAGCTCTCTATGCCGCTGTTGGTTTTGGTGAAATTAGTGCTGCTGCTGTTTTCAACCGTTTGACAGAAAAAGAACGCCGTGAGGAAGAGCGTGCGAAGGCAAAAGCTGAAGCTGAAGAGCTAATGAACGGTGGCGAAGTTAAGACTGAGAAGAAAGAAGTTCTCAAGGTTAAGAGTGAAAATGGTGTCATCATTCAAGGTGCCTCAGGTCTTCTCATGCGTATCGCTAAGTGTTGTAACCCAGTTCCTGGAGACGAGATTGAAGGATACATCACCAAGGGTCGTGGAATCGCCATTCACCGTTCAGATTGTAATAATATCAAGAGTCAAGAAGGTTATGAGCAACGTTTAATCGAAGTGGAGTGGGATGAACGTAATGCCAATAAATCTTATTTGGCAGAGATTGACATCTATGGCCTTAACCGTTCTGGTCTGTTGAATGATGTTCTTCAAATCTTGTCAAATACGACCAAGAGCATTGCTACGGTCAATGCACAACCGACTAAGGACATGAAGTTTGCCAATATTCACGTTAGCTTTGAAATTGCAAACCTTATTGAATTGACTGGTCTTGTGGATAAGATTAAAATTATCCCTGACGTTTACAGTGTTAAACGTACGAATGGGTAAGGAGTTACTGCGATGAAGATTGTAATTCAGCGCGTGCAAAGTGCTTCTGTGGTTATTGAGGATTCTACGGTTGGTGCTATTAAACAGGGGCTCTTACTCTTGGTCGGAGTTGGTCCAGAGGATACCAAAGAGGACCTAGAGTATGCAGTTCGTAAGATTGTCAATATGCGTATTTTTTCAGATGAAGAGGGCAAGATGAATTTTTCTGTTAAGGATATTGATGGCCAGATTTTGTCGATTTCTCAGTTTACGCTTTTTGCAGATACGAAAAAAGGGAATAGACCAGCATTTACGGGAGCTGCAAAGCCTGACATGGCTAGCCAGTTCTATGACGATTTCAATCAATCCTTGTCAACACATGTTCCTGTAGAAAGAGGACGCTTTGGTGCAGATATGCAGGTTAGTCTGGTTAATGACGGCCCTGTGACCATTATTTTAGATACTAAAAATCGATAAACAAACCATTTCTCGCCTTGTATGAGAGGTGGTTTTTTACTCTCATCGTATGGGCAATTTAGGTGATCGATTTTCATTATTTGGGATTTATTTTTGTTATTTTAAGTAGGCTTAACCAAGTGAATATTTAATGAAATTAGAAAATGTTTTTCTCAAATTTCTGAAAAAATCTGACCATTCATGATGAAAAAATTACCGTTTACGAGGATTGCCGGAAATTCCCTTGTCTTACAAAAAAGATTAAGTTAACATTAGTTTCATAAGAAACACCAAGCGATTTTTATGAAACTAAAAAATAACTCGAGTTTACAGCATGCAAATACAAATAGTGATAATTTGAAACGCCGAGGTGATTTAAACTTTTTTAGAGGGATAGAGAGATGTCAAAGAAAGTAGCGTCAACTAAATTATTATCAGGTTTGTTTGTAGCTGGCGGTGTCCTAGGGATGAATCAGGTCGCCAAGGCAGATAGCATGGTCAGTTCAGAAGCAACAAAACCAGTCATTACAACTGAAGCAGATAACTTGGTGGTGGTACCAACGGAGGCAGTTGCTCCAGTTGCGACAACAGAAGTAGGTCCATCAACTGCCGCTGTTGCGACAGATACTGCAACAACAGCAACAGCTTCTACAATATTTTCACAAGCTGTGTCAGCAGAGAGTGCTAGCTCAGAAATGCTTGTAGTCAGTGAAGCACTAGCTCCTGAGTCAGCTGCTGTGGAAACCATCACATCATCATCTGATAATGCTACTGAAGTAGGACGCCATTCAACTGCTCAAGTGACACCAGTTACAGAAGTGACAGAGCAAAACTTAAATGGTGATGCTTACTTGACAGATCCAGAAACAACAAAAGCTGCTTATAGCAAGACAGATGGTGATATTAACTATTCTGTTGTTGTGTCTAATCCAACAGCAGAAACTAAGACGATGACTGTCAACTTGACACTTCAACATGCTTCAGAGATCATCGGTCAAGATAACGTTGACCTTACGCTAGCGGCAGGAACATCAGCTAAGGTTTCAAACTTGACAGTAGCGTCAGAGTGGTTGACAAACAATACAGGTTACTTGGTGACAATCAGTGTCAACGATAAATCAGGTAGTACTTTGTCAAGCAAGCGTGCTGGCCTGTCTGTTGAAGATGATTGGACAGTCTTCCCGCGTTACGGTATCGTAGCAGGTTCGCCAACGGATCAAAACAGTATTCTTGTTAAAAATCTTGAAGCCTACCGTAAAGAGCTTGAGCTCATGAAGTCTATGAATATCAACTCATATTTCTTCTATGATGCTTATAGTGAAGCTACAGATCCTTACCCAGAGGGTGTTGATAGCTTTGTTCAAAAATGGAATACCTGGAGTCATACTCAGGTTGACACTAAGGCTGTTAAAGAATTGGTGGACCAAGTTCATAAGTCAGGTGCTGTTGCCATGCTTTATAACATGATTTCAGCAGATTCAAATCCAAAGAATCCAGCCCTTCCACTTGTTGCTTTGGCTTATAACTTCTACGATAGCTTTGGTAAGAAGGGTGAGCCGATGACTTACACTATCGGTGATAACCCAACTCAAGTTTACTATGATCCAGCTAATCTAGATTGGCAAAAATACATTGCGGGTGTCATGAAATCAGCTATGGATCGTATGGGCTTCGATGGTTGGCAAGGTGATACAATTGGTGACAACCGTGTGACTGATTATGAGCACCGTAACAGCTCAGACGAGGCTGACTCATACATGATGTCTGATTCATATGCGTCATTTATTAATGCTATGAAAGACCTCATTGGTGAAAAGTACTACATCACAATCAATGATGTCAATGGTGGTAATGATGATAAATTAGCCAAGGCACGTCAAGATGTTGTTTATAATGAGCTCTGGACAAACGGTGGTTCAGTTATTCCAGGACGTATGCAGGTTGCCTATGGTGATTTGAAAGCACGTATCGATATGGTACGCAATAAAACTGGTAAATCACTTATCGTTGGTGCCTACATGGAAGAACCAGGTATTGATTATACTGTTCCTGGTGGAAAAGCAACTAACGGTGCTGGTAAAGATGCTCTTGCAGGTAAGTCATTGCAAGCTGACGCGACTCTTCTCGTAGATGCGACAGTAGCTGCAGCCGGTGGCTATCACATGTCCATTGCAGCCCTTGCCAATGCTAATGCAGCCCTAAACGTCCTTCAAAGTGCTTATTACCCAACTCAATACCTCAGTGTGGCTAAGGACACTATTCGTAAGCTTTACAATTACCAACAGTTTATCACTGCTTATGAAAATCTTCTTCGTGGTGAGGGGGTGACTAACAGCACTCAAGCTGTATCTACCAAGAATGCTTCTGGTGAAATCCTTTCTAAGGATGCTCTAGGTGTGACAGGAGATCAAGTTTGGACATTTGCTAAATCAGGAAAAGGTTTCTCAACTGTTCAAATGATTAACATGATGGGCATCAATGCGGGCTGGCATAATGAAGAGGGTTATGCGGATAATAAAACACCGGACGCTCAAGAAAATCTCACAGTTCGTCTTAGTCTAGCAGGTAAAACAGCCCAAGAAGCAGCTAAAATTGCTGATCAAGTCTATGTGACGTCGCCAGATGATTGGGCAACTTCAAGCATGAAGAAGGCACAAGCAAGCCTTGAAACAGATGAAAATGGTCAACCAGTACTTGTCATTTCAGTTCCTAAACTAACGCTTTGGAACATGCTCTATATCAAGGAAGACACAACAGCAACACCGGTAGAACCAGTTATCTTGAAACCAGTTACTAACCAAGCTGGTAAGAAAGCAGACAATACCGTAACATCTGAAGCAAGCTCAGAAACAGCTAAATCCGAAAATACAACAGTAAACAAAGGTACAGAGGCTCCAACTGATACGAAACCATCTGTTGAAGCTCCTAAACTAGATGAAATAACTAAACCAGCACCAACAGTTGACGAGATAGTAAACTCAGCAGCTGTTCCAGTGGCAATAGCTGTATCAGAGACCGCACATGATAAGAAAGATGACAACTCAGTATCTAATACGGATCAAGGTGCAGTAGCGTCAGATTCAATCACTACACCAGCTTCAGAGGCCACAAGCACAGCTGACTCAACAGCCTCATCAGAAGTATCAGAAAGTGCAACAGTATCATCGGAAGCATCAGAAACTGAAAATAGTTCAGTAGCATCAATTTCAGAGTCAGCAATTTCAACGACGACAGCAATTTCAGAATCACATGCAGTAGTTGAACCAGTGGCTTCTTTGACAGAATCAGAGAGTCAGGCAAGCACTAGCCTTGTTTCAGAAACTACAAGCACAATTGTCTCAGTTGCTCCGTCAGAAGTATCAGAAAGCACAACAGTATCATCGAAGGTCTCAGAAACTGATATTATCTCAGAAGCATCAACTTCAGAGACTTCAGCATCTGAATCAGAGAATTCAATCAGCACAGTCGTTTCAGAATCAGAAGTAGTTGAAGAACCAGCTGTTTCATTGACAGAATCAGAAAGTCAAGTGAGCACTTCAGAAGTGACTTCGGCGATTTCAGAAACAGTAAGCACATCAGAGGAAGTCATCCTTGATGGACTATCAGAAAACATCAATAGTTGGAATAGACTCTCTGTAGCTCCTCGCGTCTCAGAAACCTTACCAAGTACTTCTGAAACGATTACAGAAGCAGCATCACTCTTTAGCAACTATGCAAGATATTCAGAAACAGCAAGCTCAGAATCTCACTCTATGGTAGCAGCTTCTTCAGAAGTTTCTATTGAAAAATTAGCAGTATCTATCTTGAAAGATACTGAGGGTGGCTTGTACGATGCAACAACAATCAGAAATATTGTTGAGATGATTGATAGCATTACAACAAATGTCAGCTATACTCGCAGTAGCCGTCAAGACCTTGTCAATACAGCTTCGTCAGATAATACTTACAATGGTAGTCAAGATCTTAACCTTGCAAGTAAGACAACGACGCAAGCAGGTGAAAAAGGAACAACTGAAGATCTTAAGGCTACAATTGCTAAAACAGCAAAATCTCACAAGTGGGGAGAACATGCTGTAGCTATCCTTACAGCTATTGTCCTTGCAGGTGCGGCAACCCTTGCAGCTCTTCGTAACTTCTTGATGTCAAAAAAAGTTGATAAATAATAAGTAGAACTCTTTGTGTAAACAAGGAGTTTTCTTTATACTGGCTGCTATTTTTTCTGAAAATTGTGATACAATAGAAATAGTTTGAATATTGTGTCAAAGGAGAGCCAATGATTACTGCAAATGATATCGTAAAGGCTAATGAAGTCTTAAAAAACGTGGTGGAACGCACACCACTAGATTTTGATCGCTACTTATCTGAAAAATACGGGGCGACCATTTATATAAAAAAAGAAAATATGCAAAAGGTACGCTCTTTCAAATTGCGAGGAGCCTACTATGCTATTCATCAATTGAGTGATGAGGATAAGGCGCGTGGTGTGGTTTGTGCATCAGCCGGCAACCATGCTCAAGGGGTTGCCTACACTTGTAACGAGATGAAGATTCCGGCAACCATCTTTATGCCAGTAACGACGCCTCTCCAAAAAATTGGTCAAGTCCGTTTCTTTGGTGGCAAGTTTGTAACAATCAAATTGGTGGGAGATACCTTTGATGCTTCTGCTCAAGCAGCACAGGAATATACCAAGTCTGAAGGCATGACTTTCATTGATCCATTCGACGATTATAATGTCCAAGCGGGTCAAGGAACAGTTGCTTATGAAATTTATGAGCAGGCTCAAGAGGAGGGTGTTTCCTTCGATAGTATCTTGGTTCCAGTAGGTGGCGGAGGCCTTATCTCTGGTGTGGCTACTTATATCAAGGATGTGGCACCATCTATGGAAGTTATTGGTGTTGAGGCTAGTGGTGCTCGTAGTATGCGTGCTGCCTTTGACCGTGGTTATCCTATAAAACTCGAAGAAATTGATAAGTTTGCGGATGGGATTGCTGTTCAAAAGGTAGGTGTCAAGACCTATGAAGTTGCACGTAAATATGTTGACCGTCTCTTGGGAGTTGATGAAGGCTTGATTTCAGAAACCCTAATTGATATGTACTCTAAGGTTGGTACCATTGCAGAACCCGCAGGTGCAGCATCAGTAGCAGCTTTGGAAGTGATTAAAGATGAGATTAAAGGAAAAACCATCGTCTGCATCATTTCAGGTGGTAACAATGATATCAACCGTATGCCAGAGATGGAAGAACGTGCGCTTATCTACGATGGCATCAAGCATTACTTTGTGGTTAACTTCCCACAACGTCCTGGTGCCCTTCGTGAATTTGTAAATGATATCTTGGGACCAAATGATGATATCACTCGTTTTGAGTACATCAAACGTGCTAATAAAGGAAAAGGTCCAGTTCTCATTGGTATCGCTCTTAGTGACAAGAACGATTATGATGGACTTCTCGATCGTCTTTCAGCCTTTGACCCAAGTTATATCAACCTTCACGGTAACGAAACACTTTACAATATGCTTGTCTGAGGACAGGTTTACATAATGAAAAAAGAACTGACAAAGTCGGTTCTTTTCTACTTTAACCCAGCTATACGGAGGCACTAAGGCCTTATCTTCAACTTAAAACCTCAGTATTACTACTGAGGCTTTCTTTATTCGATAATCAAGAGTCCATCTTTAATGGCGAATGGATTGTCTTTATTGATGCGGTCGTAGAACATGATACCGTTAGTATGGTCGATTTCATGTTGAACAACAATTGAGTTGTACCCACGGAGCTTAACACGTTGCTTTTCGCCCTCTTTGTTGTAGTATTCAACAGTTACTCGAGCATGACGAACCACATAACCAGGAACGTCGCGGTCGACTGAGAGGCATCCTTCTCCATCACCCAAAGCAGCATCCTGAACAGAATGGGCAACTACTTTAGGGTTGTACATGATTTCTTGAAGGCTATATGCTTCTTTTGGTGGATTACCTTCAGCGTCTTCAGGGTTTGGAACGAGAACCGCGATAATGCGTTTTGAAATATCCAATTGTGGGGCTGCAAGACCGACTCCCCCACGAAGCCCCATTTTTTCAGCAATAACAGGATCTTGTGAATTACGAAGAAACTGCATCATTTTTTCACCTAGGATAACGTCTTCGTCTGATAGTGGGAAGGTTACATCTTCAGCGACAGCACGCAAGGTTGGGTTTCCTTCGCGAATGATATCATTCATATCAATCATATGGCTGGCGCGGATAATTTTGGTTTGAGCGTCCATTTGTTTACCTCTATTTTCTTTGATTTACTTGTTTATAACTATAGCACAAAAGGGTTGAAAATTAAACCATCAAGGATTAAAGTGAGGCTTTTTCTAATCGATAAAAGCCAGTTTTTCCAAGGTTTGTCTCTCTAAAATACGATAGGTTTTAAAGGCCTCTTTTTCGATAATTCCCTGGTCGATAAATTGTTTGATGACTCGCTGTACATGACGATAGCTAGTTCCAAAACGGGAAGCTAAAATAGATGGCGATAATTGAAAGATATTCTCTTCTTCACTATTCAAAATATGGGTGGCCAGACGCTCTTTGACAGAGTAGCTCGCATTCGTTGAAGCAGTGATACCTTGCTTATGCAGTGCCATAGCCAGGTTACGTCCAATTTGGTAGAGAAAAACAGGGTCTTTGAGGAGTTCTTCTTTATTATTTAATGGGAGCTGAACTGCTTGAACCTCTTCTAAAGCAATGACTGATGATCCTGCTGGTTGGTTGGTCATGAGTTCTACATCTCCCAATATCTGAGGCTGATTGAGCGTTTCTAGGATATGTTCTTTACCATTGAAGAGAGAACGAACAATTTTTACCTTTCCTGATAAAATGTAGGTCAGCTCAGTGATAGCTTGCCCTTGGGTACAAATATAATCGTTCTTTTGAAAGGTGACTTTCTGTAATTGGTTGAGGTAGGGGGGTGGAAAGACCTGGTCAAGTTGAGGTCTTATGGTATGATTACGCATACATCTCCTTTTTTAGGACCTAGGTCCTATTTTTTAAAGTCTCCTTAGATTATAATGAAAAAATAACTATTAGACAAGTAAGGAAAGGATGTTCTTATCCCTATATTATGACACGAATTTTAGAAAAAATGAGCCTGCTTGGGCTATCCTTGCTCTTGATTTCGGCCTTTTCGATTTCAACAGCGTTACCACCTATGTTGGACTACTATAGCCCAACCTTTTCTGCCGCGCAAGTGGAGCTTTTAGTATCTGTCCCTTCATTTTCCGTAGTCGCGATGCTCTTACTTAATTCATTTATTGACAAATGGCTAAGTGATAGACAGCTAATTGTGACTGGGCTGCTCTTACTTAGTAGTGCTGGGATTTTTCCTTTTTTTGTACAAGCCTATCCTCTTGTCTTACTGTCACGTATTGCTTTTGGAATGGGGATTGGTCTTATCAATGCTAAGGCGATTGCCATCATCAGTCAACGTTATCAAGGTAAAGAGCGAGTTCAGATGTTAGGTATTCGTGGCTCCATGGAGTTGATTGGTGGAGCTTCTTGTTCTCTTTTAGTTGGACAATTACTGAAAATTCATTGGACCTTTGCCTTTCTTATCTATGGTTTTGGTTTTGTGATTTTGATTATGTACCTCCTTTTTGTGCCATCGATGGAGCAGGTGGAGAAGAAGCAGATTACAAAAAGAAAACAAGTTCTGAACAAAAAAGACCTTGGTATGATTCTTGGCATGGCTCTTTTAGCAGGTTTTGTCATCTGTATCAATTCTTCGATTAGTTTGCGCGTGCCTCTGTTTCAAGTTGCTGGTAAGACTATTGAGAGTGGTCAATCAGCCTTAGTACTGAGTTTAGAGCAGGGAATTGGAATTGTAGCTGGACTGAGTTTCGCCTCGCTTATAGGACATTTTAAAAATCGTCTTTTGCTTATAGTGATGTTCTTGTTAGCGGTTTGTCTCTTTGGGATGTCAGTGGCTAGTAACTTACCGATTTTGATTTTATCTTCAGTTGGTGTTGGTTTCTTTTATAGTATTATTTTGACAATTATCTTTAACCGACTTTCTGAGTCTATTGCTAGAAGTCTGTTGAACAAGGCGACAGCCTATGTCCTCTTAGGCTGTAACCTAGGGTCAGCCATTTCCCCTTATGTTTTGAAATTGTTAGCACTCATATCTCCAAGTTTTAGTTGGATTTTTCTAGCTTATGCTATCGTAAGTTTCCTACTTTTCCTACTTTTCCTTGGATTCTTTCTGAATGCAAAAATGGCCAAAAAAGTCTAAGCTTCAAAAACTTAATCAGTGAAATCTTGCGATTGACAAAGATTAGTAGATGAGCTAAAATAGAGAGGTCGTAAAGACAAACCAACTCTTTCTTGGTTTTAGGAGAGCCAATCCTAAGACTCGGATGGAGCAAAAAAAGGAGAAAAAACATGGCAATCTCAAAAGAGAAAAAAAATGAAATCATTGCTCAATACGCACGTCACGAAGGTGACACTGGTTCAGTAGAGGTTCAAGTTGCTGTCCTTACTTGGGAAATCAACCACCTTAACGAACACATTAAACAACACAAAAAAGACCACGCTACTTACCGTGGTTTGATGAAAAAAATCGGTCACCGTCGTAACTTGTTGGCATACCTTCGCCGCACAGACGTTAACCGTTACCGTGAGTTGATCAGCTCACTCGGACTTCGTCGTTAATTCAAGATACAAGTGTCTAGGCCTTGTTCAATTGAATACACGAAAATGGAACTGCTCTATGATGGGGCAGTTTTTTTATTCGCTAGGATTTTAGCCTGAGTTCAAAACAGCTCTCTAGATGTAGAGGGCTGTTTTTCTGCATTCCTCTAAAAATTTCTTACGATGATTAATCTATAGAACAAAAAAAAACTCCAAAATTAATTCTGGAAGTTTTTTAACTTAAAATCTTTTTGATAACTGTTTGAAATTGAGGGAGTTGATGGATAGCAGTTCCGACAAGGATACCTAACATATTTAAGGTGATATCTCCCAAATCAAAGACTCCCAAATGTCCGAAGTACTGAATGGATTCGACGGAGAAAAGGGTAAGGAGACAAAGTAGGAGATTACTCAATCGTGAAGAAAAGAGGAGTCCCAGAGGAATGAACATTAAGAGGTTCATGATGGGAACGAAGTGGCTACCCCAGTATAATTCCCGAGCAAAGGAAAGGGGGTTAAGTGAGAGACCTTGGGTACCAATGTTTTTCAAGAAAAGTAGGTAGAAGAGAGCAAGAAAGTAAATGAAGTAGAGTAGGAGTAGTGTCTGTTTTTTCAGCTTTCTAGTAAGAAGTAGTTTCAAAAAAGCGTAGACAAAGTAACTCAGTAGGACAATAATGACTAGGTTGAGTAAGACTTGAAAGTAGGAGCCATAATGGGCGATGTAATGAACGTACTGTTCGAGATGCCCCCTATAAAACCAATAAGACAAGGCCAGTGAGAGGATTCCTAGTAAGATGTTACTCAATGTTTTTAATGTTTTTGCCACTTTGCTCCTCCATTTGCATATGATGAGTACACATTATATCAAAAAAACGTTTAAAGAAAGTTAAGAAACTGTAACGAAGTTTTGATAGAATAAAAGGATAAGGCAGAATCAAAGACTAAAAAAGGACTTTGAAACAGCAACTCTACTTTTGACTAACAATTTAATGATTTTTGTAAACAGGCTATGAAAGCTTATAAAATAATTAAATTTTAAAAATTAGGAGTCAGCACCTTGTTTCGAGATTATTAAAATGTTATTATATAGTAGTGAATTTTTAACATAAAAAGGAGTTCGTCTTATGAATAAAAAGGTTTTGGCGACAGCTGGAATTGCAGCACTTGCAGTTTCTGCTACAGTTGCTAAAGCTGATGAGGTAACGACAAACGATCAAGCCTCAACAACAGCATCAGTATCATCGACAGCTACACAAGCTGTCCCAACTCAAGCCCAAGTCGAAGCGGCTAGAGAACAAGCCAGCGCTGCGAATCAAGCAGTATCGCAACAAGAGTCAGTTGTTGCTAATCATGAAGCAGCTGCCAAACAGGCTCAAGCAAACCTAGCGACAGCAGATGCTAACTTGCAAAAGGCACAAACAGCAGCCGATGAAGCAAGTCCAGAAACTATTGCTGCCGCTCAAGGTCAAGTAACTACTGCTGAAAATGCAGCTAAGGAAGCTAAGTCAGCAGTCGAAACAGCTCAATCAGCAGAAAAAACTGCTAAAGATGCAGCAGACAAACAGCAAGCTGTCGTTAATACAGATCAAGCTAATGTCAATGCTAAAGCTACTGAAGTGGCTAATGCTCAAAAATCAGTAGATGCCGCTAAAGCAGCTCTTAATGGTTCTAGCGCTTCTGAGGCAGCTTCGAATCAAGCTAAAGCACAATCAGCTTTTGATGCTGCAACAGCAGCTGAGAAAAAAGCTCAAGAAGAATTGGCAGCCGCTCAGGCAGCTGATAAAGAAAAAGCTACTGCTATTTCAGCTAAAGAAGGGCAATTGACTGCAGATCAAAATGCAGCAAACCAAGCTAAAGCAGCTTATGAGACTGCTCAAACAGTAGCTAATGAAAAGGCAGCTGCTCTTGCAGCCGCTGAAGCAGCTAAGAAAAAAGCAGAATCTTCAACAAGTTCAACAGCTAATGTTCGTCAAAAATTCTCAGTGTCACAAGAGTATGTCCATGCTCTTAAGATTCATGAGTCTAAAATAGCGACAGCAGCAGAAAAAGCTCAAGCTGAACAAGTCTTGAAGAACGTTAATAAACGTGATCGTGGTAACAATAGTTATCAAGATAATGAAGCGGATAAAAATGTTAAAATTAGTGATTTGAACAACCTTAGTGAAGCTCAAATTACAGATTTGTCATTGTATGCTTCAAGTTTGATTAACCAAATTCGTACAGCCTTTGGTACAACTCAAACATCTGTTTCAAAAGGTAGTGTTCTTGCGGCTGACCGTGTTTCAGACGGTTATGTAGCAGATAACTGGGGTTGGGAAGCTATTACCCATAAACGACATGATAGTGCCGCCCTTGACCGTGCTGGTAAGTCATTTAATAGTGTAAGTATTGGTGAAAACCTTAATACATGGCAAGGTTTGACAGGACCATTTACTCTTAACGACATTAAGAAATATGTCTATGAAGCTATGCTTGACTTCATGTTTAACGGTAATGAGTGGAACCATGCTCGTTCTATCTCTGGACTTACAGCAGATGGTGGGGAGTCTTACATTGGAACAGACATCAGTGTTGTTGCCGGTGCCTTTAACGTTCACGTAAACAATGTCAATAAAAATTCTATCGCTTCTGATAGTAGCTTTGACACAACTAAGATTGCTAACCCATATGAAGGTAACCAATCTCAATCATCTTCAAATGCAAATCTTGCTGCTGCAAAAGCAGCTTATGAAGCTGCTAAGCAAGCTAACGATCAAGCTCAAAGTGACTTGGCTAGCAAGAAAGCGGCTTCTGAGTCAGCAACTCTTAAGCTTAAGAATACTCAGTCAGAACTTGCAGCTCTTAAAGCGACTGCAAGCAAGTTGGCAGCTGCTCAGAATAACCTTTCTGAAAAACAAGCAGCCCTTGCAACTGCTAAATCAGAATTGGAAAAAGCTAACGCTGCAGTTGAAAACCTTAATGCTAACGCACAAGAAAAAGCAGCAGCCCTTAGCAAAGCTCAAGCAACTCTTGATGAAAAACAAGCAGAGCTTCAAACAGCTAAAGATAAACTTGCGACAAGTTCTGCAACCTTGCAACGTTTGACAAATGCATACAACGCTGCTAAGCAAGATACTGCTAAGAAACAAGTAGCATTGACACAAGCTAACCAAGCTTTGACTGATGCTAAGAACCGTGTAGCAGCTCTTACAAATGCTTCAGGTAACCTAGCTAAGGCTAAAGCAGAACGTGCGACAGCCTTTGCCAAATTTACTGCGGCGAAAGCAGCTCTTTCAACTGAACGTGCGAAACTTGTTGAATTGTCAGCTAAACGTGATAAATTAACGAGCGAGTACACGACTGTTCAAACAGCCTTCGATAACTACATGAAAGCTAAGGCAGACAAAGAGCTTCAAACACAATTGGCTAAAGAGTTTGCTAACATTACATCTAAAGGTCTTACACCAGTACCTGTTTACGATGTAGATGGTAAAGTTGTTGCTTTCACAACACAAGAAAAAGCAGCTCAACCTGCAACTCAAATTTCTGTAAATTATGGTCAAACCAAAGCTGAGAAACAAGCTCCTTTACAAGAAACAGACAGCTTGCCAGAAACAGGTGAGTCAACTGCAGCAGGATTCAGCCTTGTAGGTCTCTTTATGACCCTATTGGCCTTCCTTGGATTTGTTGACAGACGTACACGT
Source organism: Streptococcus sp. 21.1 (assembly GCF_016648635.1). Classification (NCBI taxonomy): domain Bacteria; kingdom Bacillati; phylum Bacillota; class Bacilli; order Lactobacillales; family Streptococcaceae; genus Streptococcus; species Streptococcus sp. 21.1. The sequence goes on from NZ_JACLQL010000011.1 coordinate 27,588, forward strand.
CGTAACTAATCATTATAGACAAAAAAACGGCAACTGCCGTTTTTTTATATATCAGAGAATCTAAAAAAGTTAAGGTCGAAACCTTAACTTTTTCGTTTTTAACCCAAGAAACGTTTGAGGAATTCCTTGGTACGTTCTTCTTTAGGATTTTCAAAGATTTGTTCTGGACTACCTTGTTCAGCGATTACCCCTTTATCCATGAAGATGACACGGTCTGAAACGTCACGTGCAAACTCCATTTCATGGGTAACGATAATCATGGTCAAACCAGTTTCAGATAGCTCCTGCATAGTCTTGAGTACTTCCCCTACCATTTCTGGGTCAAGGGCTGAAGTTGGCTCGTCAAAGAGGATGGCTTCTGGATCAACAGAGAGGGCACGAGCAATCGCCACACGTTGTTTTTGTCCCCCTGAAAGTTGTTTTGGCTTAGCTTTCCAGTATTGTTCTCCCATACCAACTTTCTCCAAGTTAGCTTTGGCAATGCTTTCAGCTTCTTTACGATCACGTTTGAGAACGGTTGTTTGAGCTACGATAGCATTTTCCAAGACATTAAGGTTTTCAAAGAGGTTGAAAGATTGGAAAACCATACCGAGTCTTTCACGATAGGTCGTGAGGTCGTAACCTTTTTCAAGGACGTTGTCCCCGTGATAAAGGATTTCACCGCCGGAAGGTGATTCAAGAAGGTTAATAGAGCGAAGGAAAGTTGATTTCCCTGAACCTGAAGAACCGATAATTGAGATAACCTCACCTTTTTTGACGCTGAGGGAGATATCTTTGAGGACTTCATTTTTTCCATATGATTTTTTGAGGTTTTTGATTTCTAAAATCGTATCAGTCATTAGTGAACCCCTCCTTGTGTGTAAGTATCTTGATCCAAACGGCGTTCTACATAACGCAAGATGCGTGTCACTGTGAAGGTAAGGACAAAGTAGATTGCTGCGATAACAAAGAATGTTTGGAAGTATTGATAAGTTTGGCTTGCGACAGTGTTACCTGCGAAGTAAAGTTCCACAACAGAGATAACGTTCAAAACAGAGGTATCCTTGATATTGATAACGAACTCATTACCAGTAGCTGGCAAGATGTTACGGATAACCTGTGGAAGAACAATCTTACGCATGGTTTGACCGTGGGTAAATCCAAGAGCAGTTGCAGCTTCAAATTGTCCTTTATCTACGGCGAAGATACCACCACGAACGATTTCACTCATGTAGGCTCCGGTGTTGATAGAAACGATGAAGACAGCTGCTAGGGTACGATCAATATTGATACCAAAGGCTTGGGCAGTACCGTAGTAGATAACCATAGATTGTACAATCATTGGCGTACCACGGAAAACTTCGATATAGACATTAAGCACCCAACCGAAGAGTTTTTGGAGCAAGGCTACAAATTTATTAGCAGCCTTAGGAGCTGTGCGGTAAACACCAATCATAAGACCGATGAAAGTACCTACAACTGTACCGATAATTGAGATAAGAAGGGTAATTCCTGTACCACGTAAGAATTGTGGCCAGTTCTTAGCGATGATAGTGCTCATCTGACTAAAGAAGTTTCCTTTTTTAGCCTCATCAGTCTTATCTGCAGGTTGGATGTTAATGATGTGATCCATCAGTTTGACACGTTCCTCTTGGCTGATTCCAGCAAGGACCTTATTGACTTGCTCCATTTGTTGGCTGTCTCCTTTGCGAAGACCGACGGCCAAGGACACGTCATCGTCTGAAACCTGGAAACCACCATCTTTAAGCGTAATCATCTTATATTTTGAGCTAGCTTCTTCGGCAGTTTTTGCTTCAGGACGCTCTGAAACATAACCATCGATGATACCAGATGCGAGGGCTTGGCGCATAGCCCCGAAATCACCCATAGCGGTTTGTTTGCTGACACCTGGGATTTGATCAATCAAATTATAGAGATAAACCCCTTGTTGAGCTGTGATTTTAGCATCCTTGAAGTCTTTGAGACTCTTAGCGTTGGCATAATCACCGTCTGAGCTGACAACCATGACAGGTTCGCTTCGGTAATAGCTGTCTGAAAAGTCGATTTCTTGACGACGTTCAGCTGTTGGGCTCATACCTGCGATGATCATATCGATTTTGCCGGAAGTGAGGGCAGGAATCAAACCTGTCCAAGCTGTTTTGACTACCAAGGGTTTCTTGCCTTGAGCTTCAGCGATTTTTTTAGCGATTTGCACGTCATAACCGTTGGCATACTGTTTGGTACCTTCGATTGGAACGGCTCCGTTTGAGTTATCGTCCTGCGTCCAGTTGAAAGGTGCATAGGCAGCCTCCATACCCACACGGAGATACTCGTCTGCTTGAGCGCTTGATACCCCACCAAAAACGAGGAGGAGCGCTGCAAAGCAGGCTATAATAATTTTTTTCATTGAAACAATGTCTCCTATAAAAATGTCATACCTTACTATTTTACAGGAAATTAGGATTAATGACAATAAGTTGGGATTAGAAAAACAATCTCTATATCAAGATTGTCTTCAAATACAAGTTGTAATTTGATATAATGGGAAGGACGATTTGGAGCCTTGATCATTTTTGCTGTGATGAGGCTAGCATTTTAAAACGGAGATAATTATGCAAACGGCACAATTTATTATTGAATTACTAAAAGCAGTCTTTCTTGGGATTGTCGAAGGTATCACTGAGTGGCTACCGATTTCATCTACGGGTCACTTGATTTTGGTGAATGAATTCTTGAACTTGAGACAAAGTAAAGACTTCATCGATATGTTTAATATCGTTATCCAACTTGGTGCTATTCTTGCGGTTATGGTTATTTACTTTAAACGTTTGAATCCCTTCCAACCTGGTAAGACAGCACGTGAAGTGCAATTGACTTGGCAGCTTTGGCTCAAGGTGGTCATTGCTTGTATTCCTTCAGCCTTCTTTGGTCTTCTTTTAGACGACTGGATGGAGGCCCATCTCAGTAATTTCTTTGTAGTAGCTATCATGTTGGTGGTCTACGGGATTGCCTTTATTTGGATTGAGGACCGCAATCGACGTGTAGAGCCTAAGGTAACGGATTTGGCACGTATGTCTTACAAGACGGCTTTCTATATTGGTCTTTTCCAAGTCTTGAGTATTATTCCAGGGACAAGCCGTTCAGGTGCTACTATTCTTGGGGGTATCATCGTTGGTACTAGTCGTAGCGTAGCTGCTGACTTTACCTTCTTCCTTGGTATTCCAACCATGTTTGGTTATAGTGGACTTAAGGCGGTTAAGTATTTCATTGACGGGAATACCTTGACAGGTGGACAAGTGGCTATTCTCTTGGTAGCTAGTGTGACAGCCTTTGTTGTCAGCTTGTTCGTGATTCGCTTCTTGATGAATTACATTAAGAAACATGATTTCACAGTTTTCGGAAAATACCGTATCGTGCTTGGTATTATTGTGCTTCTTTATGGAGCTGTCAAACTTATTTTCGGATAATTACGTTCAAGTAAACTGAAAAAGGACTTCAATTGAAGTCCTTTTTTATCTGGTTTAGAGATTATTTGTGGAGAAGTTTTCCAAAGATAAGGTAAGCTAGCAACCATAGGACCAGTCCACAAGTTAAGAAGCTAGCTAGGATTTTCAAGAAGTCCACGATATTATGCAAGGGATACCATCCGGATAAACAGAGAATTGGAAGGATGGTAACACACATGATAGAGAAGTGCAGAAGTGATTGCTGTTTGAGCGATAGACGGTTATCGTCGTAAATGGGTGCAGTTGCTAGTATGATGGCGACGATTATCCCTGTAAGAAAGGTAGATTTGTTTACTTGATAAGGTTGCCCCGATAAGTAGAGAAAGAGCGTCAATAAACTCGTTATTCCTCCAGCAATGCTAGCTCGTAGCCACCCTTTTTTATAGGCAGTCATGGTCATCACCTCCATGTATATCTTCACTTTTATTATACTCCAATCTAGGATAGATGACAGGTATAAATGGGGAAATACAAGGTTTTGTTAGTATTAAGAAGTTTTTAGAAATCCTTTCCAAAATAAGACTCAAACTTGCTCAGAAATTGCTATCTCTTGGCTTTTCTAGTATAATGAAATAACTACTCGTGCGAGGTTTTTTACATATGGAAATGAAACAAATAAGCGAGACAACTCTAAAAATCATGATTACCATGGAAGATCTTGAAGAACATGGTATGGAATTGAAGGATTTCTTGATTCCCCAGGAAAAAACAGAGGAATTTTTCTATACTGTCATGGATGAGTTGGACTTGCCTGATAACTTTAAAAATAGTGGAATGCTGAGCTTCCGTGTCACGCCACGCAAGGATCGTGTGGATGTCTTTGTGACTAAATCAGATCTTAAGGAAGACCTTGATTTCAACGATTTGTCAGATATGGATGACTATTCAGGGCTTTCTCCAGAAGAGTTTCTAAAGGCCCTTGAGGGTAACTTTATGGACAAGGGTGACATCGAAGCACACCATAAGCTCGAAGAGCTTGAAAAGACCTTGGAAGAGGTTGATAAGGCTATGACAGAGCCTACCAAGGAAGTGGCTGAAGAAAATATTCGTGAAGACTATACCCACTATGTCTTGGCCTTCTCTGACTTTGATCAAGTGGTGACTTTTACGCAAGGTTTGAAGGATATACCTGTTGAAGGTTCTGAGCTTTATAAACTTGGGGATGTCTACTACATGACGATCCTTCTTTACTTGGCTGATGAGCCTGATTATTACGCGAACAATATGTATGCGCGTTTTCTTGAATATGCGAATGTAGCAGACCGAACACGTGCCTACCTACAAGAGCATGCAACAATCTTGATGGAAGAGGACGCCTTACCGGTACTACAAGCAACGAAATGGAGCTAAGACATGCCTTGGACCATTAACTATATATTCGTTTTGATTGGGACCTTTTTGATTGCCATTGTGACGACCCCATTGGTACGCTCTTTGGCCTTACGTGTCGGAGCTGTTGACAATCCCAATGCAAGACGTATCAATAAAAAGCCCATGCCTAGTGCTGGCGGTCTAGCTATTTTGTTGGCCTTTGTACTAGCGACCTTGGTCTTTATGCCTATGATTATCCATAAGGATATCTGGCATGTTTCTTACATTAGGTACATCTTGCCGGTTGTTGTGGGGGGATCTGTCGTAGCTCTGACGGGCTTCATTGATGATATCTTGGAATTAAAGCCTCTACCTAAGATGCTTGGTATTGTTATTGGAGCTGTTATCGTTTGGGCTTTTACAGACTTCCGATTTGATAGCTTTAAGATTCCATTTGGTGGTCCCATGATTCATTTTGGGCCAGTCCTGACCTTGATTTTAACGGTGTTATGGATTGCGGCCATCACCAATGCCATTAATCTGATTGATGGTTTGGATGGCTTGGTTGGAGGAGTTTCTATCATTTCCCTTATGACTATGGGGGTGATTTCTTATTTCTTCCTCTATGATACTGATATTTTCTTGACCATGACCATCTTTGTCTTGGTGGCTGCCATTATGGGCTTCTTCCCTTACAATTATCATCCAGCGATTATCTATCTAGGTGATACGGGGGCGCTTTTTATTGGCTTTATGATTGGTGTCTTGTCATTGCAAGGATTGAAAAATGCAACCGCAGTAGCTATTTTGTCACCTGTTATTATCCTTGGAGTGCCTATTGTCGACACAGTGGTAGCCATTGTCCGACGTAAATTGTCAGGGCGACCAGCCATGGAGGCTGACAAGATGCACTTGCATCATCGTCTCCTAGCCATGGGCTTCACTCATCGAGGAGCGGTTCTGGTGGTTTATGCCATCGCTATCCTCTTTTCATTGATTGCCCTCTTGTTAAACGTTTCCAGTCGTCTCGGTGGTATTCTCTTACTCTTGAGTTTGATTTTGGGAATGGAAATTCTGATTGAAGGGCTTGAGATTTGGGGCGTTGGTCGAACACCTCTCTTCAATTTCCTAAAATTTATCGGGAATAGCGATTATCGTCAAGCAACCATGTTAAAATGGAAGCAAGGGCGAAAAAATTAAACATTTGAAAAGCCAAGTAATGGCTTTTTTGTTATAATGATTCTAATTAAGGAAAATGGAAGTTCTCTTTTTATTTTCCAGAAAATAGTAAGACTATTTTCAAAAAAATAATGCAAATTAGCGAGCAAGTGCTCGCTGTATATATGAAAAAAGGAGTATACAATGTCTGTACTTGAAATCAAAAATCTTCATGTTTCTGTTGAAGATAAAGAAATCTTGAAGGGTCTTAATTTGACTCTTAAAACTGGTGAAATTGCTGCTATCATGGGGCCTAACGGAACTGGTAAATCTACCCTTTCAGCTGCTATCATGGGTAACCCAAACTATGAAATCACAGAAGGGGACATCCTTTTTGATGGCGAAAGCATCCTTGATTTGGAAGTTGACGAACGTGCACGCCTAGGTCTTTTCCTTGCTATGCAATACCCAGCTGAAATCCCAGGAATCACAAATGCTGAGTTCATCCGTGCGGCTATGAACGCTGGAAAAGAAGATGACGAAAAGATTTCTGTTCTTGATTTCATCACTAAGTTGGATGAAAAGATGGAATTGCTTGGTATGCGTGAAGAAATGGCTGAGCGTTACCTTAATGAAGGTTTCTCAGGTGGTGAGAAAAAACGTAACGAAATCCTTCAATTGCTCATGTTGGAACCTAAGTTTGCTCTTCTCGATGAGATTGACTCAGGTCTTGATATTGATGCCCTTAAAGTGGTTTCAAAAGGGGTTAACGCTATGCGTGGCGAAGGCTTCGGTGCTATGATTATCACTCACTACCAACGTCTCTTGAACTACATCACTCCAGATGTCGTACACGTAATGATGGAAGGTAAAGTGGTTCTTTCAGGCGGTCCTGAATTGGCTGCTCGTCTTGAGCAAGAAGGTTATGCGAAAATCGCTGAAGAGCTCGGTTACGAGTACCACGAAGAAGCGTAAGTCTGTTACTCGAAATAACTAGAAAAGGAGTAACCTATGTCAAAAGAATCTATTATCGCTTTTTCACAAGCAAAGGCAGAGCCACTTTGGTTGCAAGACCTTCGTCAAGCAGCCTTTGATAAGCTTGAAAGTTTGGCTCTTCCAAAAATTGAGCGTGTTAAATTCCACCGTTGGAATCTCGGTGATGGAACGATTACTGAAAATGAACCATCAGCAAATGTGCCTGATTTTACAGCGCTTGGAAACAACCCTAAATTGGTCCAAGTAGGAACAAATACTGTACTTGAACAATTGCCAGCTGACTTGATTAGTCAAGGTGTGGTCTTCACAGACCTTACGACTGCTCTTGAGGAAATCCCAGAAGTCGTTGAAGCCTTCTTTGGTAAGGCTGTAGCCTATGACGAGGACAAATTGGCAGCTTATAACTATGCCTATTTCAATAGTGCAGCAGTCCTTTATGTACCAGATAATGTTGAAGTTGACTTGCCAGTTGAAAGCTATTTTTACCAAGATGGAACTTCAAATGTTCCATTTAACAAACACGTTTTGATCGTGGCTGGTAAAAACAGTAAATTGACTTACCTTGAGCGCTTTGAAACGCTAGGTGAAGCGACTGAAAAAGCTAGTGCCAATATTTCAGTTGAAGTCATTGCTCAAGACGGTGCACAAGTCAAGTTTGCGGCTATTGACCGTTTGGGTGAAAACGTCACAACTTATATTAGTCGTCGAGGTCGTATCGGTCGTGATGCCAGCATTGACTGGGCTCTCGGGATCATGAACGAGGGCAATGTTATTGCTGACTTTGATAGTGACTTGATTGGCAATGGAAGTCATGCCAACCTTAAAGTTATTGGTCTTTCATCAGGTCGTCAGGTTCAAGGGATTGATACTCGTGTGACGAACTATGGTAACAACTCTGTGGGACATATCCTCCAACATGGTGTTATTTTGGAACGTGGTACTTTGACTTTCAATGGTATTGGTCACATTGTCAAAGGTGCTAAGGGTGCTGATGCACAACAAGAAAGCCGTGTGCTTATGCTTTCTGACAAGGCACGTTCAGACGCCAACCCAATCCTCTTGATTGACGAAAACGAAGTTACAGCAGGACATGCTGCTTCAATCGGTCAGGTAGATCCAGAGGATATGTATTACCTTATGAGTCGTGGACTTGATCAAGACACTGCAGAACGTTTGGTTATTCGCGGTTTCTTAGGAGCAGTTATTACTGAAATCCCAGTTAAAGAAGTGCGCGATGAAATGATTTCTGTAACTGATACAAAACTAAACAAACGTTAGGAACTATCGACACAGATAGTCTAACCTATGATATATCTAGATAGGGAGATAAGATGTCAGCTTTAGATGCCTATAAGATTCGACAAGATTTTGCCATTTTAGATCAGGTAGTTAATGATGAACCTTTGGTATACTTGGATAATGCAGCAACGACTCAGAAGCCTCAAGTAGTTTTGGATACTCTCATGGCCTACTATCATGAGGACAATGCCAATGTTCACCGTGGTGTGCACACTTTGGCTGAGCGTGCAACAGCTGCTTACGAAGCTAGTCGTGAAAAGCTTCGTCAGTTTATCAATGCTAAATCAACCAAAGAGGTCCTCTTTACACGTGGAACGACAACTGGTCTTAACTGGGTTGGTCGTTTTGCAGAGCAGGTTCTTGAGCCAGGAGATGAGGTGGTTATTTCAATTATGGAACACCACTCGAATATCATTCCTTGGCAGGAAGCTTGTAAGAAGACGGGGGCTAAACTTGTTTATGCCTACTTGAAAGATGGCCAATTGGATATGGAAGATTTGGCTAACAAGATTACTGAAAAGACAAAATTTGTCAGTCTAGCTCAGGTCTCTAACGTTTTAGGCTGCATCAATCCTGTCAAAGAAATTGCCAAGCTCGCCCACCAAGTTGGTGCCTATATGGTGGTGGATGGTGCCCAATCGGCGCCCCACATGGCCATTGATGTTCAGGATTTGGATTGTGATTTCTTCACCCTTTCTGGACATAAGATGTTAGGTCCAACAGGGATTGGGGTTCTTTATGGCAAGGAAGAGATTCTTAACCAGATGAATCCTATTGAATTCGGTGGTGAGATGATTGATTTTGTTTACGAACAGGAAGCCACTTGGAAGGAATTGCCTTGGAAATTTGAGGCTGGTACACCTAACATTGCGGGGGCTATTGCTCTTGGTGCTGCTGTGGACTACCTCTCTGCTTTAGGTATGGAAAATATTCATGCTTACGAGCAAGAATTAGTAGACTATGTTTTGCCTAAGCTTCAGGCGATTGATGGTCTGACAGTCTACGGTCCAGAAGATCCTAGCCAGCATGCAGGTGTTGTTGCCTTTAATATTGATGGGCTTCACCCTCATGATGTGGCGACCGCTCTTGACTATGAAGGAGTGGCAGTGCGTGCGGGTCACCACTGTGCTCAGCCTTTAATTAATCATTTAGGAATCTCATCAGCTGCCCGAGCTAGCTTCTATATTTATAATACTAAAGAGGATTGCGACAAACTTGTAGAGGCAATTCTTGCGACGAAGGAGTTTTTCAATGGCACTCTCTAGACTAGATAGTTTATATATGGCTGTTGTGGCCGATCACTCTAAGAGCCCTCACCATCATGGTGTCCTACCTGATGTGGAGCAACTTCAACTGAATAATCCGACTTGTGGAGATGTTATCAATCTGTCAGTTAAATTTGATGGTGACGTGATTGAAGACATTGCCTTTGCTGGTGATGGTTGTACCATTTCTACAGCTTCATCAAGTATGATGACGGATGCAGTTATTGGAAAAACCAAGGCAGAGGCTTTGGAACTAGCGGAGATTTTCTCTCTTATGATTCAAGGAGATCATAAAGATGAAGATAAGCTGGGCGAAGCCAAGCTCTTGGCGGGGGTTTCTAAATTTCCACAACGTATCAAATGTGCAACACTCTCTTGGAATGCCCTTAAAAAAGCCATAGAGAGAAGCGAGCTTTAGGAAGTCAGGGAGCAGTTAGTCTCCTTGCCCAAGCAAAAAAGAAAATGAATCAAACCTTTAATAAAGGAAAATACTATGACTGAAACAAATGAAAAAGTAGAACCAAAACCCATTGATTTGGGAGAATATAAATATGGTTTCCATGACGATGTGACACCAGTCTTTTCAACAGGAAAAGGAATCAGTGAAGACGTGGTCCGTGCCATGTCTGCTGAAAAGGGGGAACCTGAGTGGATGCTTGAATTCCGCTTAAAATCATTGGAAACCTTTAACAAAATGGCTATGCAAGAGTGGGGACCAGACCTTTCTGGTATTAACTTTGATGACCTGACTTATTTCCAAAAGGCATCAGACAAACCTGCTCGTGACTGGGAAGATGTTCCTGAGAAAATTAAGGAAACTTTTGAACGTATTGGTATCCCAGAAGCAGAGCGTGCTTATCTTGCTGGAGCCTCAGCTCAGTATGAATCAGAAGTGGTTTACCACAATATGAAAGAAGAGTACGACAAGTTGGGGATTATCTTTACAGATACGGATTCAGCTCTTAAAGAGCATCCAGAACTCTTCAAGAAGTACTTCTCAAAACTAGTTCCGCCAACAGATAATAAATTTGCAGCCCTTAACTCAGCCTTCTGGTCAGGTGGTACCTTTATCTATGTACCTAAAGGCGTTAAGGTGGATATTCCGCTTCAAACCTACTTCCGTATCAATAACGAAGCAACTGCTCAGTTTGAACGTACTCTTATCATCGTTGATGAAGGTGCCAGCGTTCACTATGTTGAAGGATGTACAGCGCCAACTTACACAACTGCCAGCCTTCATGCGGCTATCGTTGAAATCTTTGCACTTGATGGTGCCTACATGCGCTACTCAACTATCCAAAACTGGTCAGATAGCGTCTACAACTTGGTAACTAAACGTGCTACGGCTAAGAAAAACGCAACTGTTGAGTGGATTGATGGTAACCTGGGTGCTGAAGTAACCATGAAGTACCCTTCTGTTTACCTTGATGGCGAAGGTGCACGTGGTACTATGCTTTCAATTGCCTTTGCCAATGCTGGTCAACACCAAGATACAGGGGCTAAGATGATTCACAATGCACCGCATACATCATCATCTATTGTTTCTAAATCAATCGCTCGTAATGGTGGTAAGGTTGACTATCGTGGACAAGTAACCTTCAACAAGGATTCTAAGAAATCGGTATCTCACATCGAATGTGATACCATCTTGATGGATGACTTGTCTAAATCAGACACTATCCCATTCAACGAAATCCACAATTCACAAGTTGCGCTTGAACATGAAGCTAAAGTTTCTAAGATTTCTGAAGAACAGCTCTACTACCTCATGAGCCGCGGACTTTCAGAACAAGAAGCAACTGAAATGATTGTCATGGGATTTGTGGAACCATTTACCAAAGAACTTCCAATGGAATATGCTGTTGAACTTAACCGCTTAATTAGTTATGAAATGGAAGGATCAGTTGGGTAAGAACTCTGATAATCTAAAGGGACCGGATGGTCCTTTTTGTTTTGGTTGAAAAATGAGGAAATGAGCTCTAGCTTAATGTTAGTGAAGCGCAATTGCAATGTTTGGAAAGCGTTTACAACTGATATTTAAAAAGATATAATAGATTTGAATAGCAAGTAATGGAGGGGACTAATATGGGAGTGTATAACAGTGACTGGCTACTCAATCAAATTCGTGGGACAGCTAATGTGGTCAGTAAGGCTTTTAAATTTGAGACTCTGGATATTGATTTAGGTCAGGTGGAGGACGAGCAAGGTCACACGATTGATGGTAATGACTATATTGACGACTTGTTAATCCATGAACAGTATGATCAGGCAACTACCTTCATTCATAGTCAACTCAAACGTTTGACAACTAATGACTATAATCTCCTTGTCAGCGTCTATATTGAGTATTTGGAGAATTTGCCACCTGTAATAAGGCAAAAACACCATTTTGATGATAGAAAAATAGCAAGTTTGAGGGAAAAACTGTCCGAATTTTCATGGTAATTTGGTAGAGAGTGTGGAAGCGAAACACCGAGCGTTTACGATTTTTCCACCCTCTTTTTTGTGTTATAATAGAATCACTATGGATAAATTAATTAAAACAATTTCAGAATCAGGTTCTTTCCGTGCTTACGTTCTTGATAGCACAGAAACTGTTAGAACCGCACAAGAAAAACACAATACGCTATCATCATCGACAGTTGCTTTGGGGCGTACCCTTATTGCCAACCAAATCTTGGCTGCTAACCAAAAAGGTGAAAGCAAAATTACGGTTAAGGTTATCGGAAACAGCTCTTTTGGGCATATCATCTCTGTAGCTGATACCAAAGGACATGTTAAGGGCTACATCCAAAATCCAGGTGTGGACATCAAGAAAACAGCAACTGGTGAAGTCTTGGTGGGTCCTTTCATGGGACAAGGGCAGTTTGTTTCTATCATCGATTATGGAACTGGTAATCCTTACACGTCGTCAACACCACTTATTTCTGGTGAAATTGGTGAAGATTTTGCCTATTATTTAACAGAGTCTGAGCAAACGCCATCTGCTGTAGGTCTTAATGTGCTTCTTGACGAAGAGGACAAGGTCAAGGTTGCTGGTGGCTTCATGCTTCAGGTCTTGCCAGGAGCTAGCGAGGAAGAAATCGCTCGTTATGAAAAACGCATCCAAGAGATGCCAGCCATTTCAACGCTTTTGGAGTCTGATGACCATATCGAAGCTCTCTTGAATGCCATTTATGGGGATGAACCTTTCAAACGTTTGTCTGAAGAGGAGCTTAGTTTTGAGTGTGATTGCTCACGTGAACGTTTTGAAAATGCCCTCTTGACACTTGGTAAGGATGAACTTCAAGCCATGAAAGACGAGGACCATGGGGCTGAAATCGTCTGCCAATTCTGCCAAAACAAGTATGAATTTTCAGAAGCTGACTTGGAGGAACTCATCAATGACTAAACTTAATTCGTCCTTCATGATTGGAAACGTAGAGATTCCTCATCGTACAGTACTAGCTCCTATGGCAGGTGTGACCAACTCGGCCTTCCGTACCATTGCCAAGGAATTTGGTGCTGGTCTTGTGGTTATGGAGATGATCTCTGAAAAAGGTCTCCTCTACAATAATGAGAAGACCCTCCACATGCTTCATATTGATGAAAATGAGCATCCAATGTCTATCCAACTTTTCGGTGGTGATGCTGAGGGTTTGAAGCGTGCGGCTGACTTTATCCAGACCAATACCAAGGCTGATATCGTTGATATCAACATGGGTTGTCCGGTCAATAAGGTAGTCAAAAATGAAGCTGGTGCCAAGTGGCTCAAGGATCCAGATAAGATTTACCACATCGTCAAGGAAGTAACGTCAGTACTTGATATTCCTCTGACCGTTAAGATGCGTACGGGTTGGTCAGACAGTGATTTGGCTGTGGAAAATGCTCTTGCAGCTGAGTCTGCAGGTGTTTCTGCCCTTGCCATGCATGGTCGTACCCGTGAGCAGATGTACACAGGTCGCTGTGATCATGAGACTCTGGCTCGTGTTGCTAAGGCTATCACTAAGATTCCATTTATCGGAAATGGTGATGTTCGTAGCGTTCAAGACGCTAAACTCATGATTGAAGAACTTGGTGTCGATGCCGTTATGGTGGGGCGTGCAGCTATGAACAATCCATACATCTTCACGCAAATCAATCACTTCTTCGAAACAGGAGAGGAATTGCCAGAGCTTCCATTTGATAAAAAATTGGACATCGCTGAAGACCACCTCAAACGTTTGGTGGACCTTAAAGGTGAAAAGATTGCTGTCCGTGAATTCCGTGGTCTTGCACCACACTATCTTCGTGGAACAGCAGGAGCAGCTAAGGTTCGTGGTGAAGTCTCACGTGCCGAGTCTGTCGCTCAGGTCGAAGAAATCTTTGCGACTTTGCGATAACTCTATATCTTATAAAAACTTAACCAGCTTGGTTAGGTTTTTATTTTACTCTTATTCTTCCTTGATCTTGATGACAACACACTGCCAATCTTTTTCTTTGTCCTCCCTTGCAAAATCTCTGTGTTTTCGATATAATTAACTGGTTAAGTAAATGGAGAAAGCAATGCTAGAACTAGAAGAACAAGTCAATCAATTGATTAATCAAATCGTGCTCAAGTCTGAAAATCAGCATGAGCTCCTTATTGGGCAGTGCCGTAGTCAAGTCAAATTGACTAATACTCAGGAACATATTCTCATGCTTTTGGCTGAGGGTCGCAAGACCAATTCGGAGTTGGCAAAGACCTTAAATGTCAGTCAGGCTGCTGTTACCAAGGCTGTTAAAACCTTGGTCAAAGAGGGTATGTTGGAGGCTAAGAAAGACAAGGATGATGGGCGCGTGACCTACTTTGTCTTGACACAAGAGGCTCAACCCATAGCTCAAGAGCATGAGGAACACCACCAAGAGACCTTGGGGGTTTATCGGTCTGTATTGGATCAGTTTGATAATCAAGAGCGTCAGGTTATTGGACGTTTCTTGACAACATTAGCAGAAAAAATCGAGGAATAAGATGCGCTATATTACAGTTGAAGGACTGAGCTTCCAGTATGATGCGGAGCCCGTTCTGGACAATATTCACTATCATTTGGATTCTGGGGAGTTTGTAACCCTGACTGGGGAAAATGGAGCTGCCAAGTCAACGCTTATCAAGGCTACCCTCGGAATTCTCAAGCCTAAGAAGGGAACTGTAACCATCTCTGAAACCAATAAAGATGGTAAAAAGCTTCGTATGGCCTATCTTCCCCAGCAAATTGCCAGCTTTAATGCAGGTTTTCCGAGCACGGTCTACGAGTTTGTGAAGTCTGGCCGTTATCCTCGTCAGGGGTGGTTTCGTCGTTTGACGAAGCACGACTTGGAACACGTTCAACGTGCCCTTGAGTCTGTAGGTATGTGGGAAAATCGTCACAAGCAAATTGGGCGTCTCTCAGGTGGCCAGAAGCAACGTGCTGTTATTGCTCGTATTTTTGCCTCAGATCCAGATATTTTTGTCTTGGATGAGCCAACGACGGGTATGGATGCAGGGACAGCTAATACTTTCTATGAACTCATGCACCACTCGGCTCACAAGCATGGCAAGTCGGTCTTGATGATTACCCACGACCCAGAGGAAGTCAAAGAGTACACAGACCGTAATATTCATCTGGTTCGTAATCAGAAATTGCCTTGGCGTTGTTTCAATGTTCATGAAAAGGATGGAGAGGAGCACAGACATGATTAGTGAATTATTAGCCTATGATTTTATGCAACGTGCTATTCTCGCCGTGATTGCTATCAGCATCTTTTCGCCGATTTTAGGGCTCTTCTTAATTCTTCGTCGTCAGAGTCTGATGAGCGATACCTTGAGTCACGTGTCCCTAGCTGGGGTGGCTGTTGGGATTTTCTTGGGACAATCAACCACTTGGATGACCCTTGTGGTTGTGGTTATTGCCGCTTTGGTTTTGGAATATCTCAGGGTCAGTTACAAGCATTATATGGAGATTTCAACGGCTATCCTCATGTCAATGGGATTGGCAGTGGCTCTTATTCTTAGTAACAAGGCAGGTAGCAGTAGCATGAGTCTAGATAGCTATCTTTTCGGTTCTATCATCACGATTAGCCCAGAGCAGGTGCGTGCTCTCTTTGTTATTGCGGCTATTGTACTGGTCTTGACCTTACTCTTTATTCGTCCTATGTATCTTTTAACCTTTGACGAGGACACCGCTCATGTGGATGGCTTGCCAGTTCGTCTCATGTCTCTCCTCTTCAATATTGTGACAGGGATAGCGATTGCCCTGATGATTCCAGCAGCAGGGTCACTTTTGGTTTCCACCATCATGATTCTTCCAGCAGCTATTGGTATGAAAATAGGTCAAACCTTTAAATCTGTCATTTTCTGGGCTATTGGTATTGGTTTGGTTGGCATGCTCTCTGGTATTTTTATTTCCTATTATTGGGAAACACCAGCTAGTGCCACTATTACCCTTATCTTTATCGCCTTCTTTGGTCTGGTATCAATCTTTGAACCTCTCTTAAAAGCAGAGTAGATAATATAGAAGAAAAGAGCTTGAGAAATCGAGCTCTTTTTGTGATATACTAAAGTGGTTTTTGAGAGAAGTTAAAATAAGAATGGTAGATTTCTAGGCAGAAATGATGATTATATTTCTCTGGTATCCACTATCATTTGTAATAGTAACAAAAAGGAGAAAACATGGAAATCTTTCTAACGAGTATATCGGGAATCCTAGTCATTTTGGGTATGATTTTAGTGGGATTCGTAATGGGTGAAAAAGGCTGGTTTGACGACAAGTCACGTGGTCTTATAGCTAAGCTAGTCACTCAAATTGCCCTTCCTTGTTATATGCTCTATACGATTACACAGCGTTTCACAGCGGCAGACCTACTTAAAATATTGCCGGAATTGCGTTTTCCTACACTTTCTATGGTGATTTTACTCGGGATTGCGACAGCAGTGGCTAGAATTTTTGCAGTGAAAAAGGAGCGTCGTGGTCTCTTTATTTCCATGTTTTTTAATTCGAATACCATTTTTGTGGGGCTCCCTATCAATCAAGCCCTCTTTGGCGACGCTAGTATCCCCTATGTTCTTATCTATTATATGTGCAATACGACCTTTTTCTGGACCTTGGGGACCTACCTCATCCAACGTGATGGGGAAGGAGAGGCTGAATTTGATTTAAGAACAAGTCTGAAAAAAATCTTCTCCCCCCCTCTAATGGGCTTCATGTTAGGCCTTCTTATTGTTATCCTCCATATTAAATTACCAAGCTTTTTAGCCAGTGACTTGCAGTATTTAGGTAGTTTGACGACTCCTTTATCTATGATTTTCATCGGTTTGTCAGTATCCAATGCAGGTGTCAAGCAGTTGGTTCTTAAAAAGGACCAGTTACTGATTTTGCTGGGACGCTTTGTGGTTGCTCCTATCTTAATGGCTACCATCGTATATTGGGCGCCCCTCCCAACTTTGATGAAGCAAGTTTTTATCATCCAGTCGGCTATGCCTGTCATGACCAATGCTCCAGTCGTTGCTAAACTATATGGGGCTGATAGTGATTACGCTGCTGTCATGGTTACTGAGACTACCCTTGCTACCATGATTGTAATTCCAATTTTGCTGGTCCTTATGGCTTAAAAATAATCAAGTAACCCCGGTTTTTCTGGGGTTTTTTAAATTTGTAAAAAAATTCAAAAAAAGTTTACGAAAACGCTTTACAAATCGTAAAAAGATGCTATAATAATTACATAAGTTATGCAAACGTTTGCATCAAAACGTAGGAGGAAATGAAATGAATAAGCTAAAAGAAAAATTTGGCTTTGAGTTCTGGCAAAAATTCGGTAAAGCCCTCATGGTTGTTATCGCGGTTATGCCAGCAGCAGGTCTCATGATTTCTATCGGTAAAACGATTGCCATGATTAATCCAAACATGGCACCACTCGTTATTACTGGTGGATTTCTTGAGCAGATTGGTTGGGGGGTTATCGGTAACCTTCACATCTTGTTCGCCCTTGCCATTGGTGGTAGCTGGGCTAAGGAACGTGCAGGCGGTGCCTTTGCGGCAGGTCTTGCCTTTATCTTGATTAACCGTTTGACTGGTTCAATCTTTGGTGTTACTTCAGATATTCTTGCTGATAAGGCTGCTACAGTCCACACCATTTTTGGTCAATCAATCAAGGTATCTGATTACTTTATCAGCGTTATGGAAGCTCCAGCCCTTAACATGGGTGTGTTCGTAGGTATCATCTCTGGTTTCATCGGAGCTACTGCCTTCAACAAATACTATAACTTCCGTAAATTGCCAGAAGCTTTGTCTTTCTTCAATGGTAAACGTTTCGTACCATTCGTAGTTATTCTTCGTTCAGCTATCGCAGCTATCGTTCTTGCTATCGTATGGCCAGTTATCCAATCAGGAATCAACGGCTTTGGTATGTGGATTGCCAACTCAAAAGAAACTGCTCCAATCTTGGCACCATTCTTGTTCGGTACTTTGGAACGTCTTCTCTTGCCATTTGGTCTCCACCACATGTTGACTATCCCAATTAACTATACTCAATTGGGTGGTACTTACCACGTATTGACTGGTGCCGCTAAAGGTACTGAAGTATTGGGTCAAGACCCACTCTGGCTTGCTTGGGTTACTGACCTTGCAAACCTTAAAGGTGCACACCCAGAACAATACAAACACCTTCTTGAATCCGTTACACCAGCCCGCTTTAAAGTTGGTCAAATGATTGGTTCATTTGGTATCTTGATGGGTATGGTGGTAGCTATCTACCGTAACGTTGATGATGATAAGAAACATCAGTACAAAGGTATGTTGACTGCAACTGCGCTTGCAACATTCTTGACAGGGGTAACAGAGCCTATCGAGTATATGTTCATGTTCGTAGCTACTCCACTTTACATTATTTACGCATTTGTACAAGGTGCTGCCTTTGCAATGGCTGATATCGTTCACCTTCGTGTTCACTCATTCGGTTCTATCGAATTCTTGACACGTACACCACTCGCTATTAACGCTGGTTTGGCGATGGATATCGTTAACTTCATTTGGGTAACTGTACTCTTTGGTGTTATCATGTTCTTCATCGCAAACTTCATGATTAAGAAATTTGATTATGCTACACCAGGACGTAACGGTAACTATGAACAAAACGATGATGCTCCTGCAGAATCTGCTGGATCAGCAGGTGCTGGAACAAGTTCAGCAAGTTCACAAGTTATCAACATTATCAACCTTCTTGGTGGACGTGCTAACATCGTCGATGTTGACGCATGTATGACTCGTCTCCGTGTTACTGTTAAAGACGCTGAAAAAGTCGGAACTGAAGAACAATGGAAAGCTGAAGGAGCTATGGGTCTTGTCATGAAAGGACAAGGGGTTCAAGCTATCTATGGTCCTAAAGCAGACGTATTGAAATCTGATATCCAAGACGTTCTTGATTCAGGTGAAGTTATTCCTGAAACACTTCCAAGTCAAATGACTGCTGTTCAAAAAGCAGAAGCTAACTTCAAAGGTGTGACTGATGAAGTGCATTCAGTTGCTGATGGTCAAGTTATCAACATCGAAGATGTTAAAGACCCAGTATTCTCACAAAAAATGATGGGTGACGGCTTCGCTGTAGAACCAGAAAACGGTAAAATCGTTTCACCAGTAGCTGGTAAAGTGACAAGCATCTTCCCAACTAAACACGCTCTTGGTTTGGTAACAGATAATGGTCTTGAAGTTTTGGTTCACATCGGACTTGACACTGTTAGCCTTGAAGGTAAACCATTCGACGTTAAAGTTACTGAAGGTCAAACAGTTGCTGCAGGTGATCTCTTGGTTGAAGCAAACCTTGATGCTATCCGTGAAGCAGGTCGTGAAACATCTACAGTTGTTGTCTTTACAAATGCAGATGCAATCAAATCAGTTAAAGTAGAACATACAGGTAAATTGGCTGCTAACGCTCCAGTTGCAGAAGTAGAACTTTAATTTGCTAAACGATAAACAAGCAGACAGCCCTTGGGCTGTTTTGTTTGTAAATGACCCTATGTCATTTCTAGATGCAAGTCAGAAGAGGGATAAACTTATGAAATTTCTAACTTTAAATACCCACAGTTGGATGGAAGAAGATGCTGAAGGAAAATTCCAAACCTTAAAGGAACAGATCCTAAAGGCTAAGTATGATATTATTTGCTTCCAGGAAGTTAACCAAGAAATAGAGACTTCTGTTGTAGACACGGATGCTTACTATCATGCACTTCCATCAGCAACACCAATCCACCAAGATCACTTTGTCCGTCTTCTTGTGGAAAAGTTAGCTGAAGAAGGGCTTCAATACCATTGGACTTGGGCCTATAATCACATTGGTTATGATCACCTTAATGAAGGGGTTGCCGTCTTGTCACGTCAACCATTGACAGCGAGTGAAATCTTGGTTTCAGATGTTGATGATCCAACTGACTACCATACACGCCGTGTAGCAGTTGCTGAAACTACTGTAGATGGGCGAGAAGTTGCTGTTGCTAGTGTTCACCTTTCATGGTGGGACAAAGGTTTCCAAGAAGAGTGGGCACGTATTGAGGAACGTTTCAAAGCTATTGGGAAACCGCTCATCCTAGCAGGTGACTTTAATAACCCAGCAGGTCGCGAAGGGCATCAAGCCATCTTGGCTAGCTCGCTCAATCTTCAAGATAGTTTTGAAGTAGCTAAAGAAACAACTGGTAGCTATACAGTTGGACCAGGTATCGATGGCTGGAAGGGCAATGAAGAGCCTTTACGTATCGATTATGTCTTTGCAAGCCAAGATTGGACAGTAGAGCGCCTTAGTGTGATTTTTGACGGCAATAATCAACCTTTGGTAAGTGACCACTACGGTCTTGAAGCAGAATTAACATTTAAGTAGAACTGTATCCTATTATGACCTAATAAGGGTAAAAAACATTGTCAAAAGACAAATAAAAGAGTAAACTAGAAGCTATAATTGAATTTTTATAAGGAGAGACTAATGGCTCATATTACATTTGATTATTCAAAAGTTTTGGATAAATTTGTAGCACCACACGAAGTGGACAACCTTCAAGCACAAGTAACAGTAGCAGACGAAATGATTCGCAAAGGAACTGGCCCAGGGGCAGACTTCCTTGGATGGCGTGACCTTCCAGAAAACTACGATCGTGAAGAATTTGATCGTATCTTGAAAGCTGCTGAAAAAATCAAAGAAGAAAGCGATGTTTTGGTTGTTATCGGTATCGGTGGTTCTTACCTTGGTGCCAAAGCAGCCATTGACTTCTTGAATCATCACTTTGCTAACCTTCAAACAAAAGAAGAACGCAAAGCACCACAAATTGTTTACGCTGGTAACTCAATTTCATCAACTTATCTTGCAGACTTGCTTGAGTATGTTGAAGATAAAGACTTCTCAGTTAACGTTATCTCTAAATCAGGTACAACAACTGAACCAGCTATCGCTTTCCGTGTTTTCAAGGAACTCCTTGTTAAGAAATACGGTCAAGAAGAAGCAAACAAACGTATCTACGCAACAACTGACCGCCAAAAAGGTGCAGTTAAAGTTGAAGCAGATGCTAACGGTTGGGAAACTTTCGTTGTTCCAGATGACATCGGTGGACGTTTCTCAGTATTGACAGCTGTAGGTCTCTTGCCAATCGCAGCTTCAGGTGCTGATATCAAAGCCCTTATGGAAGGTGCTAACGCTGCACGTAAAGAGTATTCTTCATCTAAAATCTCTGAAAACGAAGCTTACCAATACGCTGCACTTCGTAACATCCTTTACCGTAAAGGTTACACAACTGAAATCTTAGCTAACTACGAACCATCACTTCAATACTTCTCAGAATGGTGGAAACAATTGGCTGGTGAATCTGAAGGTAAAGACCAAAGAGGTATCTACCCAACATCAGCAAACTTCTCAACAGACTTGCACTCTCTTGGACAATTTATCCAAGAAGGTACACGTAACCTCTTTGAGACAGTTGTTCGTGTGGAAAAACCACGTAAGAACGTGATTATCCCTGAATTGGAAGAAGATCTTGATGGACTTGGTTACCTCCAAGGTAAAGATGTTGACTTTGTTAACAAAAAAGCAACAGACGGTGTTCTTCTTGCACACACAGATGGTGATGTGCCAAACATGTTCATCACTCTTCCTAAACAAGATGCCTTTACATTGGGTTACATCATCTACTTCTTTGAAATTGCTATCGCCCTTTCAGGTTACTTGAATGCTATCAACCCATTCGATCAACCAGGTGTAGAAGCATACAAGAAAAACATGTTCGCCCTTCTTGGTAAACCAGGATTTGAAGAACTTGGAGCAGAACTTAACGCTCGCTTGTAATTCTCAGATAAGATCAGCTTTGGCTGGTCTTTTTTTATCCATTTGTAAGCTAAAACTTTCCATTGATTATTTCTTGTAGGTTAATTTACGAATTTTTATTTTAAACGTTTTGGACTGGCTAGTTGGGCTTTGTGGCTCTTTAATTTAGAAATGATTGCTGTTATAATTAGTTCAAGCATAGGAGGATGGATCATGATTGGACCTGTTGAAATGGGTGCTTTGTTGAAAAAAATTCGTTTATCAAAGAATTTGACATTGAAAGAACTTGCTAGTGATTATTTATCAGTATCTTTCCTATCAAAATTTGAACGTGGAGAATCTGATATCTCATTATCTAGATTTTTTCTTTTGTTAGATAAATTGGATGTCAGTATTGAAGAGTTCTATGGTATTTTATCTCAAGATAATCCAACTCATACTGAAAAGTTATTAGCAAGTGCTAGTAAGGCTTATTATCAAAACGATAGTTTATTGTTACAGAAGTACGCTGGAGAAGAGCGTCATAAATTTGAGCTCACACAAGACAAAACATTTCTCTATAACAGTATTATGCTAGAATCTTTTTTGGTAAGTGTTTCAAATAAAGAAGTTGATGAAAATAAGGTAAGGGAATTAACAGACTATCTTTTTAGCATTGAACAATGGGGAAAAAGAGAGTTAATCATATTAGGAAATAGTATGTCGTTTATTTCCACCCAGACACTTAATGTTTTGACCAAGGAGATCGTGTATAGAACTAGCCTTTTTGGAAAGAGCGACTCAAATCAAAGAATTCGACTTAGTCTTCTTATTAATGCAGCTTATGAGTTTTTACGGCGTGATGAACTAGATTCTGCGAAATACTACTTAGATTTAGTCAATGATAGTGGAATTCCTGAGGTTTTATTATATGAAAGACATGAGTTGATATTTGTAATGGGAACCTACTTGATAAAGTCAGGTGAAGTTACTGAAGGGAGAAATCTAATTGAGGGGTGTTTAGAAACTCTTAGGACTTTAGGTGCGGAAAATTTATTGCTTACTAAGGAATCAGAGTATCAAGAGTTACTAAATTCCACTATATGATAATTTTATAGAGTGAGTTAAAAAATAGAATAAACTAAAACCATAGTACAATATCACTATGGTTTTTAATTTTCAATGGATATATGGAGTTCCAATGTCTTCAATTTATCCAACTGACTAAATACCAAGGTGATTTAGATTGTGAGGAAATCTATGAGAACCTATATTCTTAAATACAAATATGAAAATTTAGTTCATATCCTACTGTTAGCGTTGAATGCTGCTATTTTCGTGAGTGCTTCGGTAACCTTGGCTTTAATGACTAATCAGCTGGTATCGAAGCGAATCCAATCCTTTTTAGCTTTATTAGGTTTAGAGGTAGGGCTTTACGTTATTTATTTAGTTTTGAATTATATTATTGCTGTAAATCAAACAAAACTAATCCAGAAAATGACTTTGTCTATTCGTCAGTCTTATCTTAGTAAAATTATTCACCATTCTTTTAGTGAATTCAGAAAGAGTGATATTGGAGAGCATCTCTCAGTATTAAATAATGATATCCAATTGATTGAATCAAATGGCTTTACAAGTATTTATACCCTTTGTTTAACAGTATTCACAACTTTGTTTTCAATTATTGCCTTATTAAGTTATGATGTAAGGATTGTTCTGTTAGCCATTTTTTTAACTTTGTGTCTGACCTATCTTCCCAAACCATTTACCAATAAAATGCAGAAATCAATGGAGAAATTTTCCCAAGCGAATGAGGAACTTGTCTCAGGAATAAGTGACCAGTTATATGGATATGCAGATGTTTATTACGCCAGTCGTAAACAGATATTTCTTAGACAAGTGAGGTCCATTGTTGAGGAATATATTGTACAAAAAATTATTTTTACAAAAAGAAATACTAGCACAGAGACGCTGATGGCTTTATTTTCAGTTGCCGCCCAGATGTTGATACTTCTTCTAACTGGCTTGTTAATTATTTTTGGAAATATTGCCGTAGGTACCATTGCTTCTGTGGGTCAGATCTCAGGTAATATTTTTAACTCTCTATCTACCATTAATCAGCTGCAAGTGACAATTAAGTCTGTCGATCCTATCTTAAAAAAATTTCACGATTTTCCAGAGGAACCAAAGACTTGCATAGCGACTATTCAGGATGTTCGTTTTGAGAATGTAAGTTATCATTTTGGAGAAAATGCTATTATTAAGGGATTCACTCAAACCTTTAAAAAAGGAGGAAAGTACGCTATTACTGGATGCTCAGGTAGTGGGAAGTCCACCCTGCTTAATATGGTCCTAGGAAATCTTAAAGATTATGAGGGAAAAATCTTGTTTGAGAAATTGGAGTTAAAAGAGATTGATGAGAACTCAATTGTATCTAATTGTGCCTATGTTGGGAGTCAAACTCATATCTATAATGATACCTTGAGGAACAATCTAACTCTTTGGAATGAAGCCGTTACTGATACGCACATCAAGGAAGTTCTTGAAAGGGTTAATCTTTTATCTTTCTTAAGCCGTATAGATGAGCAAGTAAGTGACGGTAGCTTTTCGGAGGGTCAAAAACAAAGAATAGGCCTGATAAGAGCGTTTTTAAAAGGAAGTTCTGTTGTGATTTTTGATGAAGCCACTGCAAATCTTGACCATAAAAATGCTACTCGTATTGAGCACCTATTATTAAGTGATCCTAATATCACTTATATCACGGTTACCCACCATCTAATAAAGGAAAATGAACCATATTTTGATGAGATTATTCGTTTGGGAGAGGGCACTGAGTAAATGTTTCATATGATAAATGCTTAGGATTTATTTCAATTTTACTAACGGCAGTCAAAGTGCTATAATGTAAGGGATTGTGAATTTAGCAAGCTTTGCTATTTTCAAAAAAGAAAAAACAAATCAGAGATACAAATCTCTTAGAAGAGGTGAATCCCATGGGACGTAAATGGGCTAATATCGTTGCTAAGAAAACTGCAAAAGATGGTGCAAACTCTAAGGTTTACGCTAAGTTTGGTGTCGAAATTTATGTGGCTGCTAAACAAGGTGAACCAGATCCAGAATCAAACTCAGCTTTGAAATTTGTTTTGGAGCGTGCTAAACAAGCGCAAGTGCCAAAACACGTTATTGATAAGGCCATTGATAAGGCTAAAGGTAACACTGATGAAACTTTCGTTGAAGGACGTTATGAAGGGTTTGGACCAAATGGTTCTATGATTATCGTAGATACTTTGACTTCAAACGTTAACCGTACAGCTGCTAACGTACGTACTGCCTTTGGTAAAAACGGTGGTAACATGGGTGCTTCAGGTTCTGTTTCATACATGTTTGATAAAAAAGGTGTTATCGTATTTGCAGGTGAAGATGCAGATGCTATCTTTGAACAATTGCTTGAAGCAGATGTAGAAGTTGAAGATGTGGAAGCAGAAGATGGTACTATCACTGTTTATACTGAGCCAACAGATCTTCACAAAGCTTTGGAAGCTCTCCGTGCTAACGGACAAGAAGAGTTCCAAGTAACTGAACTTGAAATGATTCCACAAACTGAGGTTACTCTTGAAGGTGAAGACCTTGAAGTTTTCGAAGGACTTATTGATGCGCTTGAAGCAGACGATGATGTTCAAAAGGTATATCACAACGTAGCAGATATGTAATCTTATTCAACACTTTCCGTCTCATGGAAAGTGTTTTTATGTGGTCTGTCTAAGGATTTGTCTTGCTTGTCCTGACTTAATCTGATATAGTAGTAGCCAAGTGAATTATTGGAGGAATACGAAATATGAATATGATGCTAGTTTTGGCCATTTATGTGGTCGCAATTGTTGCTTATGTAGCTTTCAGCCGTCGTCGCCAAGCAAAGGCACAGGAAGATCGTTTTGCAGGTCTTGCTAAGGGTGCTGAGGTTGAAACAATCGGTGGTTTGATTGCTATTGTCGATGAGATTGACAAAGAAAATAACCGTATTGTTTTGGATGCAGAAGGTGTCTTCTTGACCTTTGATTTGAGTCGTTCAATCATGAAAGTAATCACACCAGCACCAACTACAGAAACAGCAGAAACAACTAAAAAGACAATTATAGAAGAAGATTCAGCAATTGAGTCTGCTGATGAAAACTAAGATGTGTATTTAAGACTAGGTTAAATCCTGGTCTTTTTGCGTTTTCTAATCTTATCGGTATTAAAAGCTGTTCAGAACCCCTGAAAATGTGGTAAAATAAAGGGTAAACTATATTTAGAGGATATTCCATGTTTAAATTTAGAAAAAAATCTCATCAAGAGGTTCTAGATAATATTCCCAACCATATCGGTATTATTATGGATGGAAATGGCCGTTGGGCTAAAAAGCGTCTACAACCACGTGTGATGGGGCATAAGGCTGGGATGGATGCCTTGCAAAAGGTAACTATCGAAGCGTCACAACTTGGAGTTAAGGTATTGACAGTATATGCCTTCTCAACTGAAAACTGGTCACGCCCACAAGATGAAGTGAAATTCATCATGAATTTACCAGTTGAATTTTTTAACAAGTATGTACCAGAATTAGACAAAAACAATGTTCGTATTTTGACAATCGGAGATAACAGTCGTCTGCCTAAGGAAACCTTAGATGCTCTTGAAAAGGCAGTTGAGCAGACAAAACATAATTCCGGTTTGGTTCTCAACTTTGCACTGAACTATGGTGGTCGTGCGGAGATTGTATCTGCAGTTCAAGCGATTGCTAAAGAGGTTGAAGCAGGCAAACTCAGTCCTGAAGCTATTGATGAAGATCTCATTGCTAAGCATTTGATGACAGATAAATTGCCTTACCTCTACCGTGATCCAGATTTGATTATCCGTACGAGTGGCGAGCTTCGTCTTAGTAATTTCTTGCCTTGGCAATCTGCCTATAGTGAGTTTTACTTCACAGATGTTTTCTGGCCAGACTTTGACCAGCAGGGGCTACGTCAAGCCATCTCTGACTACAATAAACGTCACCGTCGCTTCGGTGGTGTCTAGAAAGGACCTCTCATGCAAGAACGTTTAATTGGTGGGGGTGTGGCAGCAGCCATTTTCCTCCCATTGCTCTTTATCGGCGGTCTTCCTTTCCAACTTTTAGTTGGGGCTATGGCCATGGTTGCGGTGTCTGAGATGCTTCGCATGAAGCACTTGGAGATTTTCTCTATCGAGGGTATTTTATCAATGGTGGCAGCCTTTATCTTGGCTGTACCGATTGATCGGTATTTTATCAGTCTTCCAACAAATGCTAGTGTGACAGGTTTCGCTGTTATTTCATTTTTGATTCTAGCAGGGACTGTCCTTAATAGCGACCACTATTCTTTTGATGATGCAGCTTATCCAATCGCATCTGCCTTTTATGTTGGTTTTGGTTTACAAAATCTCATTGCAGCACGTTTGGATAGTTGGGAAAAGGTTCTTTTTGCCCTTTTTATTGTTTGGGCAACGGATATTGGGGCTTACCTCTTTGGTCGTCAATTTGGTCAGAATAAGTTATTGCCAAAAGTATCACCAAATAAGACTATTGAAGGTAGTGTCGGTGGTATCTTATCAGCAATCATTGTGGCTCTTATCTTTGGGTTGATTAACCACGGAGTTTATGCCCCTCATAACTTCTTCTGGTTGCTTATCTGTACGATTCTCTTTAGTATTTTTGGTCAATTTGGTGATTTGGTTGAATCAGCTATTAAACGTCACTTTGGCGTTAAAGACTCAGGCAATCTCATTCCTGGGCATGGTGGTATTTTGGACCGTTGTGACAGCTGGATTTTCGTTTTCCCAATCATGCACTTCCTAGGACTTTTTTAAGAGTGGGGGTGTCTAGATGAAAGCTATTATTACCTTTTTACTGATTTTCTGTGTGATTGTCGTTTTCCATGAGTTTGGTCATTTCTTTTTCGCCAAACGTTCAGGAATTTTGGTTCGTGAATTTGCCATTGGTATGGGACCGAAAATTTTTGCACACACTGGTAAGGATGGTACCGTTTATACTATCCGTATCCTCCCTTTAGGTGGTTATGTCCGTATGGCTGGTTGGGGTGAAGATACAACTGAGATTAAAACAGGTAGCCCTGCCAGTCTAACGATTGGATCAGATGGTAAGGTAAGACGTATCAACCTTTCGGATCGCCAGATTGATCAGACGGCTTTGCCTATGAACGTCACTGCCTATGATTTGGAGGATAAGTTAACCATTACAGGTCTAGTCCTAGATGAGACCAAGACCTATGAGGTTGATCATGATGCCACTATCGTTGAGGAGGATGGTACAGAACTTCGTATCGCTCCTAAGGATGTCCAATATCAAAATGCAAGCATTTGGGGACGTTTAATTACCAACTTTGCTGGTCCTATGAATAACTTCATTCTTGGGGTGCTTGTCTTTATTATCTTAGCCTTTGTTCAAGGTGGTGTTCAAGATACATCGACCAACCGTATCCAGGTAGCCGATGGAGGCGCTGCTCAGGTGGCAGGCTTGAAAAATGGTGATGCTATCGAGGCTATCAATAAGGACAAGGTTACTGATTGGGACAGCTTGAAGGAAGCATTGACAGAGAATACCCAAAAATTCTCCAAAGGTGACAGCCTTTCTGTGACAGTTAAGAGAAGTAACGGTCAGGAAGAAACAATCTCTGTTAAACCTCAGGAGAACCAAGGTAGCTATTTTTTGGGTGTTTCTCCTGCTTTAAAAACAAGTCTTAAAGATAAGATTTTTGGTGGTTTCCAAATGGCTTGGGAAGGGGCCTTCAAAATTCTCGTAGCACTTAAGGGGCTTATCACCAACTTTAGTTTGAATAAACTTGGTGGACCGGTTGCTATGTTCCAGATGTCTGCCCAGGCTTCAGAAAATGGCTTGATTTCCATTCTTAACCTTATGGGGATGCTCTCAATTAACTTGGGAATTTTCAATCTTATCCCAATTCCAGCCCTTGACGGTGGAAAAATTGTTATGAATATTATTGAAGCCATTCGTCGTAAACCACTTAATCAAGAAATTGAAAGCTATATTACACTTGCAGGTGTTGCTATCATGGTTGTTCTTATGATTGCAGTTACTTGGAATGATATTATGCGTGCTTTCTTTTAATTAGAAACAAAGAAACGAAAGGAAGTCTAAGGGACTTGAGCCAAGGGCCAGCCTCCTTAGTATGTAAATGATGAAACAAAGTAAAATGTTGATTCCAACACTTCGTGAAATGCCAAGTGATGCTCAAGTTATCAGTCATGCCCTTATGGTACGTGCGGGTTACGTGCGTCAGGTTTCTGCTGGTATTTATGCTTATATGCCATTGGCAAATCGTGCTATCGAGAAATTCAAAACCATCATGCGTGAGGAGTTTGAAAAAATTGGTGCGGTTGAAATGTTGGCGCCAGCGCTTTTGACAGCAGATTTGTGGCGTGAGTCAGGCCGTTATGAAACTTACGGTGAAGACCTTTATAAACTTAAAAACCGTGATAAATCTGACTTTATCCTCGGTCCAACTCACGAAGAAACGTTTACAGCCTTGGTTCGTGATGCGGTTAAATCATACAAACAATTGCCACTTAATCTCTACCAAATCCAATCAAAATACCGTGATGAAAAACGTCCTCGTAACGGTCTTCTTCGTACACGTGAATTTATCATGAAGGATGCTTATAGTTTCCACCAAAACTATGAAGATTTGGATGTAACCTATGAAGACTACCGTAAAGCTTATGAGGCTATCTTTACACGTGCTGGCCTTGAATTTAAGGGTATCATCGGTGATGGTGGTGCCATGGGTGGTAAGGATTCTCAAGAATTCATGGCGGTCACTCCTGAGCGTACAGATCTCAACCGTTGGGTAGTTCTTGACAAGTCAATTGCTTCATTGGATGAGATTCCAGAAGATGTCATGGAAGAAATCAAGAAAGAATTGACATCATGGTTGGTATCTGGTGAAGACACAATTGCTTACTCTACAGAGTCAAGCTATGCAGCTAACCTTGAGATGGCAACAAACGCCTACACACCAGCGACCAAGGTTGTGACTCAAGAAGAAGTGACTCGAGTTGAAACGCCAAATTGCAAGTCAATTGATGAAGTTGCTGCTTTCTTGAATGTTCCAGAAGAACAAACCATCAAGACTTTGCTTTTCATTGCTGATGATGAACCAGTGGTGGCCCTTCTTGTCGGTAATGATCAGGTTAACGATGTGAAGTTGAAAAACTACCTTGCTGCTGATTTCCTTGAACCAGCTACAGAAGATGAAGCACGTCAAGTCTTTGGCGCTAACTTCGGTTCTCTTGGTCCAGTTAACCTTCCTGAAAATGTTCGTATCGTTGCGGACCGTAAGGTTCAAGACGTGGCTAATGCGGTTGTTGGAGCCAATGAAGATGGTTACCACTTGACAGGGGTTAACCCAGAGCGTGACTTCAAGGCAGAATACGTGGATATTCGTGAAGTTAAAGAGGGTGAAATTTCACCAGATGGTCAAGGTGTCCTTCAGTTTGCGCGTGGTATCGAGATTGGTCATATCTTTAAACTTGGTACACGTTACTCTGAAAGTATGGGTGCTAATGTTCTTGATGAAAATGGCCGTGCTGTTCCAATTATCATGGGATGTTACGGCATCGGTGTAAGCCGTATCTTGTCAGCTGTGATCGAACAACATGCACGTCTCTTTGTTAACAAGACCCCAAAAGGTCAATACCGCTATGCATGGGGAATTAACTTCCCTAAAGAATTGGCTCCATATGATGTTCACTTGATTACAGTTAACACTAAGGATGAGGAAGCCAATGCTTTGACAGAACGTTTGGAAGCTGCTCTTATGGCTGAAGGCTATGATGTCTTGACAGATGATCGTAATGAGCGTGTTGGTTCTAAATTCTCTGACAGTGACCTTATCGGACTTCCGATCCGTGTGACAGTTGGTAAAAAAGCCAGCGAAGGTGTTGTCGAAGTTAAAATCAAGGCAACAGGTGATACTATTGAAGTTAATGCCGATAACTTGATTGAGACACTTGCTATCTTAACAACAGAACAAAATGCTTAATATAAAAAATCTTTTCTTGCAGGAGCAAGAAGAGATTTTTCTTTTGTAGTGACAATGATAAATTGAGAGAAAAGAGAGTAAATTCCAATTTGACAGAATTGTCTAAATAGTGTAAACTTAAGACTATCATAACTACGGAGGCATCACATGCTTAACAAAGCGACCCATTTGGGAAATCTTAAAGCTTTTTATTACTTTAGTTTCTTTAGATAGGACGTTTGTGTTTCAGGATACAAGCGTCAGTCAGTTTGTATCTATGAAGCTAAAGCATTTTGTGATGGATTAGCCGATTAGATGAATAGGTCTAACCGGTGACATAAGCTAGCCTGTGCTAGTCAAGATGCATAAAACCAGTTGGGCCTGTCCTAACTGGTTTTTTTCATACCGTGGTCTATTTTTAATTTTCATTTGACCCTATCGTCTCGGAAAAAAGATGAAAGAAAATTGGAAATAGATAGAATAAAAAATAGAGGTATACAAGATGAAGAAATTCTTGGTCAGTATGATGGCTGTTATTACAGCTGTCCTCTTGGTAGCATGTTCCAATGCTTCTAATAAAGATTTGGTTCACGTCGGTGTGCTCCAATATGTGGAACATCCTTCCTTGTCAGCGACACGTAAAGGGTTCATTGAAGAACTCAAAGAGGAAGGTTACGTCGACGGTAAGAACATCAAAATCGATTATCAGAATGCACAAGGAGATCAGTCTAACTTGCAGACGATTTCTCAGTCGCTTATTGAAGATAATGATGTCATGTTAGCTATCGCAACCCCAGCAGCCCAGTCTTTGAGTAGTTTGACAAAGGACAAGCCAATTCTCTTTACAGCTGTTACAGATCCAGTTTCAGCTAAATTGGTTAAGTCTATGGACAATGTTGGAGGAAATGTGACAGGGACAAGCGACATGTCACCAATCAACAAACAAGTCGAGTTGTTGAAAAAGGTCCTTCCAAACACTAAAAAAGTTGGGATTATGTACACGACCAGCGAGCGTAACTCAGAAGTTCAGGTTGAAGAAGCCAAGAAATACTTCAAGGAAGCTGGTATTGAAACGGTTATCAAAGGAATTTCATCAACCAATGATATCCAAGATACAGCCAAGAGCTTGATGAGTCAGACCGAAGTCATCTTCATCCCAACTGACAATACCATTGTTAGTGCTATTAATACCTTGGTAGATCTTTCTAAAGAGACTAAGGTTCCAGTTGTTGGTAGTGACGCTGGTAGTGTAGAAAAAGGTGTCCTGTTCACTTATGGAACTAACTATGAAGCGCTTGGACGTCAAACAGGTAAGTTGGCAGGCCGTGTTCTCCGAGGTGAGAAGGTCAAGGATGTCGATGCCGAGTATCCTAAAACCCTAAATGTTGTGGTTAACCATGACATGGCTAAAGAACTTGGCATTGATGTTTCTAGTATTAGTGACGAGGAATCTAAGGCATCAACACAAGATGACAAACCAATTGCTAAAAAAGATAAGGGTGTCATTAAGCTTAAGGTTAATAAGTCATCTAAAAAAGGATTTTCAAATGTGGTGCTAACAGCCATTTCTCAGGGACTTCTCTGGGCTATTATGGCTATTGGGGTCTTCATTACCTTCCGTATTTTGGACCTTGCTGATTTGACAGCTGAAGGGGCTTTCCCACTTGGTGCTGCTACGACAACTATCATGATTATCCGTGGAATCAACCCAATCTTTGCGACTTTAGGTGGTTTTGTGGCTGGTATGCTTGCTGGAGCTGTGTCTGGCTTTATGCATACGAAAATGAAGATACCAGAACTTTTAACAGGGATTATTACCTTAACGGGGCTCTATTCCGTTAACCTTTTGGTTCTTGGAAGTGCCAATGTCTCTCTATCAGGACATAATACGCTAGTAACTATGGTGACGGGGCTTGGTTTGTCTAAGCTGAATGGTGTGATTCTATTAGGACTGATTTTTGTTAGTCTGGTAGTGTTTATGTTGGTTGTCCTCCTTAATACGCAGGTTGGTCTGGCCCTTCGTGCGACAGGTGATAACCTTGCCATGGGTGAAGCCAATGGTATCAAGGTTGACCGTATGAAGATTCTTGGCTACATGATTTCCAATGGTTTGATTGCCCTATCAGGTGCCCTCCTAGCTCAAAACAATGGCTATGCGGATATGAATATGGGTACTGGTACAATCGTAAATGGCTTGGCTGCAATTATCTTGGCTGAAGTTATCGTCAAGTATCTACCACTTGGCAAACGCCTCTGGTCAATTGTCGTAGGTGCTGTTCTCTACCGTTTGGTCTTGGTTATTATCCTTGCCATGAATGTTGATGCTCAAATGTTGAAATTGGCTTCAGCCATCTTGCTTGCAATCATCCTTTATGTGCCAGAAGTACGACAAAAATTGAAAATCAGACCTAATAAATCCTTGACTCCAGGAGGTGACAAGTAATGGCTTTACTTAGTTTACAACAGATTCACAAAACCTTTGAAAAAGGCACAGTCAATGAAAATCACGTCCTTCGTGGTTTGGATCTCGACATTGAGCAGGGAGATTTTATCTCTGTCATTGGGGGAAATGGTGCTGGTAAATCAACCTTGATGAATTCAATTGCTGGTGTTCTTAGTATTGATGAGGGGGATATCTTGTTGGAGGGGCAATCTATTAAGAAAGCATCTGTAGATGAGCGCTCTAAAGACATTAGTCGTGTTTTCCAAGATCCTCGAATGGGGACAGCGACAAACCTTTCTATCGAAGAAAATATGGCGATTGCCTATCGTCGTGGTAAGAAACGTAGCTTTTTTAAAAAGTCTATCACTGAAAGCGAACGTCAAGTCTTCAAGGAAGCCTTGGTAGATCTTGGTCTTGGTCTTGAGAATCGTATGAAGACTGATGCTAATTTCTTGTCAGGTGGACAACGTCAGGCCTTGACACTTGCTATGGCAACCTTGGTGCGTCCAAAAATCTTGCTTTTGGATGAACATACAGCAGCCCTAGATCCTAAGACAAGTGATATGGTCATGAATTTGACACGTAAGATCGTTGAAGAACAAGAATTGACAACCCTTATGATTACCCATAATATGGAACATGCTATCGAATATGGGAACCGTCTAGTCATGCTCTATCACGGAAAAATCGTCGTCGATGTGCGAGGTGAGGAAAAGAAAAACCTCACTGTTGCAGAACTTATGGACCTCTTCCACAAAAATAGTGGACAAGTCCTCAATGACGATGCCTTGGTGCTCGGTTAATAAACAAAAAAAGAAACTATCCAAAGTTCAGATTTTGGGTAGTTTTTTCTTGACTATTTTTGACCAAGTGCTAAAATAAATATATGGATTAGCACTCATAGTTTATGAGTGCTAAAAATAACGTTTCACACGTTACTAATAACAAATAACATTTGGAGGTAATTGGTATGGCATTGAAACCATTGGGCGATCGTATCGTTGTCCATTTTGAAGAAACAGAAGAAAAAACAGCTAGTGGCTTTGTATTGGCAGGAGCTAGTCATGAAGCTACAAAGACTGCTGAGGTTTTGGCAGTAGGTGAAGGAATCCGTACTCTTACTGGTGAATTGATTGCACTTAGTGTTGCAGCAGGCGATAAAGTTCTTGTTGAAAATGGTGCAGGTGTCAATGTTAAAGACGGAGATGATTCCGTTTCAATTATCCGTGAAGCAGATATTTTAGCAGTCCTAGCTTAGGTCTATGCTAATCAGATATAAAGTAAGATAAAGAAGGAGTAACTATGGCAAAAGATATTAAATTTTCATCAGATGCACGCGCAGCAATGGTCCGTGGTGTTGATACTTTGGCTGATACAGTTAAGGTAACGCTTGGTCCTAAAGGTCGTAACGTGGTTTTGGAAAAAGCTTTTGGCTCACCTCTTATCACTAATGATGGTGTGACAATTGCTAAAGAAATTGAACTCGAAGATCACTTTGAAAATATGGGTGCTAAGCTTGTCAGCGAAGTGGCTTCAAAAACGAACGATATTGCAGGTGACGGAACAACTACAGCCACTGTTTTGACACAGGCTATCGTCCGTGAAGGTCTTAAAAATGTAACGGCTGGTGCTAATCCAATCGGTATCCGTCGTGGGATTGAAGCAGCTGTAGCTACAGCGGTTGAAGAGCTTAAAGCTATTGCACAACCAGTTGCTAATAAGGAAGCCATTGCCCAAGTCGCAGCGGTTTCATCACGTTCTGAAAAAGTTGGTGAATACATTTCAGAAGCTATGGAACGCGTTGGTAATGACGGTGTTATCACTATTGAAGAGTCTCGTGGTATGGAGACTGAACTCGAAGTGGTTGAAGGTATGCAGTTTGACCGTGGTTATCTTTCTCAGTACATGGTTACTGATAATGAAAAAATGGTCGCTGACCTTGAAAATCCATTTATCCTTGTGACTGACAAGAAAATTTCAAATATTCAGGATGTCCTTCCACTCTTGGAAGAAGTGCTTAAGACAAGCCGTCCACTCTTGATCATTGCTGATGATGTGGATGGTGAAGCTCTTCCTACACTTGTTCTTAACAAGATTCGTGGAACTTTCAATGTCGTTGCTGTTAAGGCACCTGGCTTTGGTGACCGTCGTAAAGCCATGTTGGAAGACATTGCCGTATTGACAGGAGCAACTGTCATTACTGAAGATCTTGGTCTTGAACTTAAGGATGCAACTATGGCAGCACTTGGTCAAGCTTCGAAAGTAACTGTGGATAAAGATAGCACAGTTATCGTTGAAGGTGCAGGAAGCACAGAAGCGATTGCTAACCGTGTTAACCTCATCAAGTCTCAATTGGAAACAACAACATCTGAATTTGACCGTGAAAAACTTCAAGAACGTTTGGCTAAATTGTCAGGTGGGGTTGCAGTTGTTAAGGTTGGTGCGGCCACTGAAACAGCCCTTAAAGAAATGAAACTTCGTATCGAAGATGCCCTTAACGCTACTCGTGCCGCTGTTGAAGAAGGTATCGTAGCAGGTGGTGGTACAGCCCTTGTTAACGTCATTGCTAAGGTTGCTGAACTTGATCTTGAAGGTGACGACGCTACAGGACGTAACATTGTCCTCCGTGCCTTGGAAGAACCAGTTCGTCAAATTGCTTATAACGCTGGTTATGAAGGTTCAGTTATCATCGATAAATTGAAGAACAGCCCAGTTGGTACAGGCTTTAACGCTGCTAACGGTGAATGGGTAGATATGGTCGAAGCAGGAATCATTGATCCAGTTAAGGTCACACGTTCTGCTCTCCAAAATGCCGCTTCTGTAGCTAGTCTTATCTTGACAACTGAAGCAGTCGTTGCCAACAAACCTGAACCAGAAGCTCCAGCAGCACCAGCTATGGATCCAGGAATGATGGGCTACTAAGAGTTTAAAAAGCAAAAGAAAAAACCTAGGAAAAGTTGAGAAACTTTTTCTGGGTTTTCTTTTTTTCATTTATTTGTTGTTAATTACTGAAAAGGGTTAAATGTATCAGAACTTCCTTGTTGACCTGCCATTTGCATCATCATTTGTTGTTGTCTAATGCGTTCTGCTTCCTTATTCGTATTGATAGAAACAGCAAGAAGGATGATCCAACCGATGAATGTCCAGCCTAGAAGAAAGGATAGGATAAAGATTGGCCATTTTTTATCTGTTTTATTTAGAAGAGCTGGTAATATAAGAAGTACAACCAAGGGGAAATTAATGATGACGGAGAGAAGAGCCGTGATCAATCCGGCACTAAGATCATCACTGGCAATTCCTAAGAGTATCATTCCAAGAGCCCAGAGGATAGCTGGGATGGAAGCGACGGCTAACATGATGAGGTTTGTTTGGGTTTTCTTGTCTTGTTTCTTCCAAGTTTCATTTAGATTTTTGCTTGCTTGTTGGAAAGTTTCACCAGTTTGATTCGCAAATTGGTTAACAGTCTGACTGGCAGTTTCTACAACAGGTTTAACTTGTTCCTGGAAGGTCTTTGATTGATTTTCTTGAGCTAGGTTAGTTGCTTGGAAAGTCTCTTCTTCATCTACCATAGAGTTAGTGAGTGGCTCTTCAGCAACATCATAGCTGTCAACATCTTTTTCGGCAGTTTCTACAACCTCTGTTGATGGTGCAGATTCTACTGGTTCAACAACCTTTGAATCTTGCTTAGTTTCTACAGTCTCTTTTTGTGAGACAGTTTCTGTTACTTCGACAGTTTGTTTGGGAGTTTCTCGGACAAACTCGCCTTTCTGAGCTGCTTCAGCCATTTCTTGAATACTTGGATTACGACCATTAACTGCTTGGAAAAAATCGATCCAATCTTGTTGCTTCATGTGTATAACCTCCAGAGATCTTGATTATAAAAATGTTGACAATTACAATTATATCAATAGTGTAAGGGGACCGCAATGGGAGTCTTTACTTTATTTCCTTATAATCTTCTTTACACTGAAGATGGGAAAGAGAAAGAAATAGGTTAGGATATAGACCACTAGAGGATATATCAGTGGATTATAGTCCCAGGCTCCTTGCCAATCTAGGTGTAAGAGTCTAACACTAGCGCGTGTTAGGCCTGCGCTCCAACCTTTAAGGCCAAATGGTCTTAGGATTAAACTGAGTGGTGTTGGAAGATGTAAAAGGTAGACTCCATAAACTGCCACTGAAACTAAGAGATATAATCTAAAAAAACGCTGGTGGTAGGCCCACAAGCGTGTAAAATAGTTTTTCATTAGCCAATAACTGCAAAGAGTTTTTGAGCGTTTGATTGGCGAGTAGCATCCATGATAAGGAACCAGTCAACGATTGACCAGATACCACATCCACCACATGTCAAAAGTTTACCAACACCAAGACCAACTTGTCCCAAAATAAAGCGGTCGATTCCAAGAGAACCACCAAAAAGTGAGATGACAAGCATCATCGTAGGATCTTGGAAGCTGATTGAGTAAAGCATTGAAAGTTGTTGTTCAGGAAGTGCCTCAAGACGTTGGCGGATGTACTGAACTTGTTCTGTTGGGAAATACTTGGCGTTAATTGCTAGCCATTGATCGACTGGATTCATAAATTAAATACCCCTCAAATTTTAAATGATATGTAAAGGATAACATATTGTAAAGGGAGATTCAAGGCGGTCAAGGCTTTTGAAGTTAATAAAAGCAACTTATTTGCAAGCTTCCACTGTGTCATAACTAGAGGATCATTAGGATAATCCTTTCGCACTATGCTTGAGAATGAGCCTACTTCTATTATTTGTGATTTTTTAACCCTTGTTCAAAACTGTCTGAGCTGGCCTTAACAGTGATTTTGTCGAGTGTTAAGGGATGGGTGAAACTAAGAGTGTGAGCGTGGAGCATGAGTCGAGATGCGGGGCGGTGGCTATAAAGAGGGTCCCCCAGAATGGCATGCCCATGGTGGGCCAGATGCACACGAATTTGGTGGGTCCGACCGGTTTTTAGTTGACAGTTGACCAGACTAGCTCCTTTGAAGGCTTTGAGGCGCGTGATGGTTGTATAGGCAACCTGCCCTTTTCTAGGATCAACCACTCGTTTTCTACGGTCATGGCGGTCGCGTCCAATCTTGTCTTTGTACACAGTCTCCTTGGTCTGAAATTTACCTTCAGCCAAAGCCCAGTATTGACGCTGAATCTTCTTATCTTCCAAGAGTCTATTGAGAATTGGCAGGATAAACGGATTTTTTGCGAAGAGTACAGCCCCACTAGTTTCCATGTCTAGTCGATGAACGACGTAACAGGTTTGCCCACAATAGGCCGAAACATGGTTAAGTAGAGCAATTTCTGTGGGTTCATTACCATGTGTTTTCATTCCTTCAGGTTTATTGACCACGATGAGATGCTGATCTTCATAGAGAGGTTCTACTAAACTGGCATTTCCCATAGGGATAATTTTTTCAGGGTAGTCCTCTGTATCAAAGGTCAGGCTAATCTTATCACCTTTTTCAACAGGACTCTGCCAATTAATAGTCTCTCCATTGATGAGGACGTGCTTTTTCGTGCGTAGGAAATGACGAATCTTACGAGGAATGAGGAGCTTAGTTTCGAGCAAGTCTTTGACGGTTGTTACAGGATAGGGATTGATAATTTCTACGTGTAAAGTCATGGTTTCATTATATCATGAACGTTTAAAAGAGGACAGAATCTGTAAAAACTTGGTATAATAGGGTTATGACATTTTTTGATAATCTAAAAAACAAACTTTTTAAAGAAGAAAATAGCGGAAAGGGCAAGGATTCCCAGCCTGCTGAAAAATCGAAGAATTTACAAAATAAGATAAAGGGACTCTTTGCTAAGAAACCTGATGAGGTTGAACAAGCCGTTGAAGACTTAGATATGTCTCAGGAAAGTCAAGAGACGTCACGTTATCAACGTTCTAAGCAAAAGAAACCTATTGATACGACCCAACCTTTAGGTAAGGTTCAGGCGTTCTTGAGCAAGTTTACACTTTCGCCAAGAAATCCTATTCGTCGTTTCTGGCGTCGTTATCATATTGGTAAAATTCTCTTTATCTTGGTAGCTATGTTGGTTCTGACAGTAGGTTCCTACCTTTTCTATATTGCCAAGACGACCAATGTTTCAGATCTTCAAGATGCCTTGAAAGCAACTACGGTTATCTATGACAAAGAAGGCAATCAAGCTGGTTCTTTGTCAGGGCAAAAAGGGACTTATGTGGAGCTGGATGCCATTAGTGATAGCCTGGAGAATGCTGTTATTGCAACTGAGGACCGTACCTTCTATGAAAATAGCGGGGTTAACGTCAAGCGATTCCTCTTGGCCATTGTATCTATGGGACGCTTTGGTGGTGGCTCGACCATTACCCAACAGTTGGCTAAAAATGCCTTCTTGACACAAGAACAGACAGTCACTCGTAAGGCCAAGGAATTCTTCCTCTCTTTGGAATTAACCAAGAAATACAGCAAGCAAGAAATACTTACCATGTACCTCAATAATGCCTACTTCGGCAATGGGGTTTGGGGTGTTGAAGATGCTAGTCAAAAATACTTCGGGACAAGTGCTGCCAATCTAACCGTTGATGAAGCAGCGACCCTCGCTGGTATGCTTAAGGGACCTGAAATTTACAACCCAATTGATAATATCAAAAATGCGACCAACCGTAGAAACACTGTCCTCGCCAATATGGTTGATGACAAGAAGTTGAGTCAGGCAGATGCCGACAGTGCGGCTGGAGTTGATATGGCTAGTCGTCTGGATGATACCTATCAAGGGACTGGCGATGACTACAAGTATCCGTCTTACTTTGATGCCGTCATTGAAGAAGCTACGAAAACTTATGGCTTGAGTGAGGATGAAATCGTTAAAAATGGCTACAAAATCTACACAGAGATGGATGCCAACTCACAAGCTAACATGCAGCAAACCTACGAAAATACCTATCTCTTCCCTACATCAGAAAGTGATGGTAGTACAGCTCAGTCAGCTAGTGTGGCACTTGATCCAACAAC
This sequence comes from Streptococcus sp. 21.1, assembly GCF_016648635.1. Classification (NCBI taxonomy): domain Bacteria; kingdom Bacillati; phylum Bacillota; class Bacilli; order Lactobacillales; family Streptococcaceae; genus Streptococcus; species Streptococcus sp. 21.1. The sequence continues at coordinate 67,837 of NZ_JACLQL010000011.1, forward strand.
TGGAGCTGTCCGCGGTCTGGTAGGTCGTGTAGGTGGTACCAGTGATACAACCTTCCGTAACTTTAACTATGCAACTCAAGGGAAGCGTAGTCCTGGTTCAACTATCAAACCTTTAGTGGTCTATGCACCAGCTCTGGCTTCAGGATGGAGCATCAATAAGGATCTTCCGAATAAACCAATCGACTATAATGGCTATACCCCAACCAACTACGGTGGTGTTGAGACAGAGGATGTGCCCATGTATCAAGCTTTGGCCAACTCCTACAATATCCCAGCAGTTTACCTCTTTAATCAAATCGGTATTCAAAAAGGGATCAGTTACGGTCAAAAATTCGGTCTCAACTTTGACAATGTTCCAGAAGAACTGGGAATTTCACTTGGTGGTGGTGTGACAGCTAGTCCTCTTCAAATGGCTCAGGCTTATGCGACCTTTGCTAATGGTGGTGAGATGAACACGGCTTATTTCATCACTAAAATTGAAAATGCCAGTGGTGACATTATTGCTACCCATAGTAAGAAGTCTAAACGTGTTATCAGCCAGTCAGTAGCTAACCAGATGACCAGCATGATGCTTGGTACCTTCTCAAATGGTTCTGCTGTGAATGCCAACTACACAGGTTATACTATGGCAGGTAAGACAGGTACTGTTCAGGCTGAATTTAACAAGGATTTGACTAGTGACCAGTGGGTGATTGGTTATACTCCTGATGTGGTTATGACGACCTGGATCGGTTTTGATAAGACTGACGAGAGTCACTACCTAACAGGGGCTAGCTCGGGAACAGCTTCGACGATTTTCAGCTACATCGCTGCGGATGTTTTGCCAAATACACCAGGTACTGAGTTTACCGTTGAAAATGCCTATGCAGCTGATGGTCAAACACTAGACTATACGGCAGATCCAAATGACTCGCGCAATAGCAGTAACAAGTCATGGACAGACAAGGCATCAGACGTTGTGAATGACGTTAAAGATCAGGCAAGCAGCCTTTGGGATAAGATTACAGACTCCTTCTCAGGTCTATTCAGATAGCTTGTCAATTGCATTTAAAAGTGGTAAGATAAAAAGAACGGAGGCGTTATGGCACAGAAAAAAGCAAGCCTAGCGTGTGCTGAATGTGGGAGCCGAAACTACTCAATTAATGTGAGTAGCACTCCCAAACCAACACGACTAGAAGTTAACAAATTTTGTAAACATTGTAAAAAATACACCTTGCATAAGGAAACAAGATAGGAGACACCGTGAGACAAACTGGAAGTATTTTCAAAGTCTTGAAAGACACGACTTGGCCAGACCGTAAACAACGCTGGCACGATTTTATTTCAGTTCTTGAGTATACCGCGTTCTTCACTGTCATCATCTATGCGTTTGATGAATTGTTGAGTCGCGCTATGTCAGCACTGATTAACTTTTTCTAAAGAAAACACAAAAAGAGTGGGAATGCCTGCTCTTTTTTGTTATAATAAATGCAGATAAAAGCGAGAAGAAGGGCCACCAGGCTTTTTTATTACGCTTTGAATTAAACCTCAGACATTCATTGACATTTAACACTCGAAGCTAGAAGATAGCTAGCCAAAGGTGTTTAAATGTCACTTAGAAAAAAGAAAGGAATCCTAAAATGCTAGATTCATTCGACAAGGGCTGGTTCGTCCTTCAAACCTATTCAGGATACGAAAACAAAGTTAAAGAAAACCTTTTGCAACGTGCCCAAACTTATAACATGCTTGAAAATATCTTGCGTGTTGAAATCCCAACTCAAACGGTCAATGTTGAGAAAAACGGTAAAGTTAAAGAAGTAGAAGAAAACCGCTTCCCTGGTTACGTTCTTGTTGAGATGGTAATGACAGACGAAGCCTGGTTCGTTGTCCGTAATACTCCGAACGTTACTGGTTTCGTTGGTTCTCACGGTAACCGTTCTAAACCAACACCACTTTTGGAAGAAGAAATCCGTCAGATCTTGATTTCAATGGGTCAAACCGTTGATGTCTTTGATACTAATATCAAGGTTGGTGACGTGGTTCAAATCATCGATGGTGCCTTTATGGGTCAAGAAGGCCGTGTTGTAGAAATTGAAAACAACAAGGTTAAAATCATGATTAATATGTTTGGTTCAGAAACAGCTGCTGAACTTGAACTTTACCAAATCGCTGAACTTTAAGATAGACAAAAAGAGGTTGGCTAAGAGACTTCAACCTTGGAAGACTATCTCATTAAACTTGAGGGGAGAGGCTAGAAGCTAGATTTTTGAAATTTAGTTCTGTGTCACTCCCTTTTTTTCTAACGGATGATGATGAATTACAAACGATTTTACGATAGGATTAGCGGTCCTTTGCGTTCTTACGCTAAGGTTTTAGAAGGGTTGAACAGGCTTATAACTAGGACTTTTTACCTGCTTTTTCCTATATTTCTTATTTGGGTTTGGCTAAGGAATGGTTGGTTTGTTCTCTCTACGACGGTGCTTATTATGGGGGGAGGCTTTTTCCTTCTTTCTCTTGGTCGTAGCCTCTACAATCGACCGCGTCCATACCAGACCTGGGCTATTCAACCCCTTATTAAGAAGGACAGTCTGGGTAAGTCCTTTCCCAGTCGGCATGTTTTCTCAGCGACTGTCATTGCTATGTTGGCACTGATGCTTAACCCATGGCTAGGTGGGGCTATGCTTTTTCTGGCGGGGGCTCTAGCTTTTTTGCGCGTGCTAGGTGGTGTTCACTATCCTAGTGATGTTATGGCAGGCTATGCCATTGGGATTCTTGTAGGTCTCCTTCTTTATCTTTAGAAAATTTGGGTCTTCTTCGAGAGAGGAAGGCTTTTTTCGTTAAAAAAGGAAAGGCACCTCTAGGGCACCTTTCCTTTTGTTCTAAAATTCGAGTTGGCAATTAGAGGCTGTTCCCACCATTAGATATTAGCTTAGTTTAGGACATGTTCTCTAATAGCTTGAGCGACTCCATGCTCATCATTTGAAGCCGTTACTAAGTTTGCTGTTTCCTTAACCCCTTCAGGTGCATTGCCCATAGCAATTCCTAGGCCAGCTAGAGCTAGCATAGGACTATCGTTGAAGTTATCTCCGATGGTCATGACTTCTTCAAGAGGAAGGTCATAATATTTGGCAACTTCAAGGAGAGCGTGTTCTTTAGAAACATGTTTGGCTGTGACTTCAAGGTAGTTATCTTTAGATAAGTAGAAGGCTGTCTGTGGAAAATCCATGCTTAGGAGTTTTTGGTGGAGGTCTTGGATAACTTCAGCCTCATCAATCAACAATAGCTTGTGGATAGGTGGTTCTGAGTCTGAGACCGTGTCTTGCAGTTCCTTAATGATAGGAGATTCACCCGTGATACTTCCTTCTAACTGAGACCATTTGTCTAGTTCGTTGGTGATCCAGTCCTTGCCAGAGTAGATATTCACAGAGACACTTGGATAATCTGTGGATAAGTAGTTAAGAAGGTCTTGAATCTCAGCTTTATCCACAGGGTGCTGTATGATAGTACGATCACCCTCAAGTACTAAGGCACCGTTGTAGCAGGCGATAGGATTGTCATGAAGTCCTAGTTTATGAGCAATTGGTTGCATCCCCAGTGGCGAACGGGCAGAAGCTAAAACAAAGGGAATATTTGCCTTTTCAAGCTCTGGCATTACCTCAATCAGTTGCTCATCCACCTGGTGGTTACTAGTGAGAATAGTACCATCAATGTCACTGATAATCAAACGAATATTACTCATAATCGCTATCCTTTCCATCGTATAAAATCGTTACTTTATCTTTAAGAGACTCGACCAAATCAGGATCTGGTTCCTTATCTGTAATCCAGTAGTCAAAGTCTTCAATCTTGCCCAAGATATATTTGGAATGTTTTTCATATTTATCAGATTCAGCAATAAGTATCTTGGTTCGAGCAGCTTGCATGGCTAGTTGTTTGACAGCAACGTCCTCTTCATCTTCATAGCTGACCACTCCTTGACTGAGACTAGCCGCTCCGAAGAAGGCTAAGTCAAACTGTAGATGTTGCAAGAGCTGGGCTTCGTGAAGCGAATAGTAGAAGCGGTTTTTGCTGTAAAATCTTCCTCCCAAGAGATGAAAGTCGACGCCTTCTTTACCGCTTAGGACCAAGGCATTGTCCAAAGAGTGAGAGTAGACAATGACCTTCTTAGTCAATTTTTGTGAGACTTCAAGCATCAAGGTTGAAACATCGAAGAAGAGTAGAGATTGGTCCTTGACCAAGCTAAGCGCTAGGTCTGCCATTTTTTTCTTGTCTTCAGTGAGTCCTTTCTGACGTTCCTGGAAGCCAAGAACAGTGGTATTTTTAACTGGAAGAATGCCACCATGGGTACGCTGAGCCAGATTCCTATGGCTGAGGCAGTCGAAATCTCTTCTGACAGTGTCTTTGGAAACACCTAATGCGTCAACCATTTCCTTAACAGATAGGTTTCCTCGCTCCTCCAAAAGTGTTAATATTTTCTCTAATCGTTGTTCCTGATACATGAGTCACCTTCTTTCTGATACTAGTATAGCATCTTTTTGCTTTTTTTTAATATAAAAGCGCAAAAAAACTTAAAAAGAAAGAAAAAAATGCAAATGAGATTCAGGCGAATTTGCCTCTTAAAGTTCCCTTATCATCTTTAAAAATCCCTCAAAAATGCTATAATAGAAGCATTACGAATATTGGAGAGAAACCATGAGTTTTTACAATCATAAAGAAATCGAGCCTAAGTGGCAAAAATACTGGGCTGACAATCACACTTTTAAGACAGGAACAGATGCCTCAAAACCTAAGTTTTATGCGCTTGACATGTTCCCTTACCCATCTGGAGCGGGTCTTCACGTAGGACACCCAGAAGGTTACACAGCGACTGATATCCTCAGCCGTTTCAAACGTGCGCAAGGTTACAACGTCCTTCACCCAATGGGATGGGATGCCTTTGGTTTGCCTGCAGAGCAATACGCTATGGATACTGGTAATGACCCAGCAGAATTCACGGCGGAAAACATTGCCAACTTCAAACGTCAAATCAATGCGCTTGGATTCTCTTACGACTGGGACCGTGAAGTCAATACTACAGATCCGAACTACTACAAGTGGACGCAATGGATTTTCACTAAGCTTTACGAAAAAGGTTTGGCTTATGAAGCTGAAGTGCCAGTAAACTGGGTTGAGGAACTAGGAACAGCTATCGCCAACGAAGAAGTCCTTCCTGATGGCACTTCTGAGCGTGGAGGCTATCCAGTTGTCCGCAAACCAATGCGTCAATGGATGCTTAAAATCACTGCCTATGCTGAGCGCTTGCTTAATGACTTGGATGACCTTGATTGGCCAGAGTCTATCAAGGACATGCAACGCAACTGGATTGGTAAATCAACTGGTGCTAACGTAACTTTCAAAGTAAAAGGGACTGACAAGGAATTCACAGTCTTTACGACACGTCCAGATACTCTTTTTGGTGCGACCTTCACTGTTTTGGCTCCTGAGCATGACTTGGTAGATGCCATTACAACACCTGAACAAGCTGAGGCTGTAGCTGACTACAAACACCAAGCCAGCCTTAAATCAGACTTGGCTCGTACAGATCTTGCCAAGGAAAAAACAGGGGTTTGGACTGGAGCTTATGCGATCAACCCTGTAAACGGTAAAGAAATCCCTATCTGGATTGCGGACTACGTTCTTGCTAGCTACGGTACTGGTGCTGTTATGGCTGTTCCTGCCCACGATGAGCGTGACTGGGAATTTGCTAAACAATTTGACCTTCCAATCGTAGAAGTGCTTGAAGGTGGAAACGTTGAAGAAGCTGCTTACACAGAAGATGGACTTCACGTCAACTCAGATTTCTTGAATGGTCTTAACAAGGAAGAAGCTATCGCCAAAATTGTGGCATGGTTAGAAGAAAAAGGCTTTGGTCAAGAAAAAATCACTTACCGTCTTCGTGACTGGCTCTTTAGCCGTCAACGTTACTGGGGTGAACCAATCCCAATCATTCATTGGGAAGATGGTACTTCAACAGCTGTTCCAGAAAGTGAACTCCCACTTGTCTTGCCAGTAACCAAGGATATCCGCCCTTCAGGTACTGGTGAAAGCCCATTGGCTAACTTGACAGACTGGCTTGAAGTGACTCGTGAGGATGGAGTGAAAGGTCGTCGTGAAACCAACACTATGCCACAATGGGCGGGTTCAAGCTGGTACTACCTTCGCTATATCGATCCACACAACACAGAGAAATTGGCTGATGAGGATCTCCTCAAACAATGGTTGCCAGTAGATATCTATGTGGGTGGTGCAGAACACGCCGTGCTTCACTTGCTTTACGCTCGTTTCTGGCACAAATTCCTCTATGACCTTGGTGTTGTACCGACTAAAGAGCCATTCCAAAAACTCTTTAACCAAGGAATGATCTTGGGAACAAGCTACCGTGACCACCGTGGTGCTCTCGTGGCGACCGATAAGGTTGAAAAACGTGATGGTTCCTTCTTCCATGTGGAAACAGGGGAAGAGTTGGAGCAAGCACCAGCCAAAATGTCTAAATCCCTCAAGAACGTGGTTAACCCAGACGATGTGGTGGAACAATACGGTGCTGATACCCTTCGTGTCTATGAAATGTTCATGGGACCACTCGATGCTTCAATCGCTTGGTCTGAAGAAGGTCTGGAAGGAAGCCGTAAATTCCTTGACCGTGTTTACCGTTTGATTACAAGTAAAGAAATCGTTGCGGAAAACAATGGCGCTCTTGACAAGGTTTATAACGAAACCGTTAAATCTGTCACAGAGCAAATCGAGTCGATGAAATTCAACACAGCCATTGCTCAGCTCATGGTCTTTGTTAATGCAGCGAATAAGGAAGACAAACTTTATGTGGATTATGCTAAAGGCTTTATCCAATTGATTGCTCCGTTTGCGCCTCACTTGGCAGAAGAACTCTGGCAAACAGTGGCAGCAACAGGCGAATCTATCTCTTACGTAGCTTGGCCAACATGGGACGAAAGCAAATTGGTTGAAGACGAAATCGAAATCGTCGTCCAAATCAAAGGAAAAGTCCGTGCCAAACTCATGGTTGCGAAAGACCTTTCACGCGAAGAGTTGCAAGAAGTTGCTCTTGCTAATGAAAAAGTCAAAGCAGAGATTGATGGCAAGGAAATCGTGAAAGTGATTGCGGTACCTAATAAACTCGTTAATATCGTTGTGAAATAAAAAATTGACATAATAAATTAAAAAGAGAGACAGTTTTTGTTCACTTTTTGGGAGGTATTAATGAGGATTCAAAGTCATAAGGAGATTGTTGAAGAATATTCTGTTTCACGGGGGAGTTATGAAGATTGCCTAAATTATGTAGAGAATACTGTAAAGAATATTATTAAAAGTCAATCTATTAATGTTCATGAAATAATAGGGAGAGTAAAAACTGAAGAGTCTCTCTCAGGCAAAGTAAAAAGGAAAGACTATTCTAATTTGACTGAGATTACCGATTTATGCGGCATTCGTATCATAACGTATTTTAGTGATGATGTCGATAGAATAGCTGAATTAATCAGTCAAGAGTTCGAGGTTGATGTAGAGAATACTATTGATAAACGTAAGAGTGAGGATCCAACAAAATTTGGTTATGTTTCACTTCATTACGTGGTAAGTTTAAAAGAAGAGAACTCTTCTCCTATTTTATATAGCAGATTTAAAAATATAAAATTGGAAATACAAATTAGGACAGTTATGCAACATGCTTGGGCTGAAATCGAACATGATTTAGGATATAAAAGCAAGGAAGATATACCTAATCAATACAGGAGACAATTCTCCAGATTAGCAGGACTAATTGAATTGGCTGATGAAAATTTTCTGCAGTTAAAAAATAATATTAATAACTATGAGAAGAAGGTAAGAGAAAAATTACCTACTTCAAAAGAAGAATTACCAATAGATAGTAGTACACTTATGACTTATGTAACGGAAGATCCAAATTACATTAAGTTACTGGATGAGATTAAACCGTTATATGTGTCCATAGATTTTAATATTAACAGTTCTTATCTATCCACTGTAGTCCAGAGAGTAAAAAGATTGGGCTTAAAGACTATAGGAGATATAGATGAATTATTTGAAAAATATAAGGATATCTTTCTAAGAGTAATGGAAATTGAGATGGATATTGTACATTATGCGCGTATATCGGCATTGACTCCATTATTGCACATCACTAGTGTGTTAGAATCAGTTGAGGGAATAGATGTTTCTGATGAGGAATTTATAAAAATCTCTGATGAGCAATTTTCAGAAGAATTTGGAATATCGTACCCAACTGATGTTTATCAACGTTAAAAAGTAATCTGTTAAATGTGAAAAGTGGGGCTTTCTGTTTGGATAGGCAGTAGAGTTCCTAGTGTGCCTCTTTCCAAAGTGAAGGGAATATGCTTTGTTATAATTTTTTAACGTTTATTTGGTAGACTACGCTAAAGGCTTTATCCAATTGATTGCTCTATTTGAGCCTCACTTGGCAGAAGAACTCTGGCAAACAGTGGCAGCAACAGGTGAGTCAATCTCTTATGTAGCTTGGCCAACATGGGACGAAAGCAAATTGGTTGAAGACGAAATCGAAATCGTCGTCCAAATCAAAGGAAAAGTCCGTGCTAAACTCATGGTTGCGAAAGACCTTTCACGCGAAGAATTGCAAGAAGTGGCTATGGCTGACGAAAAAGTCAAAGCAGAGATTGATGGCAAGGAAATCGTGAAAGTGATTAGTGTCCCTAATAAACTCGTTAATATTGTTGTGAAATAAAAATGAATCCTCTAGAGCTAAGCTCTGGAGGACTTTTTGTAGGCTCTTTGTCAACTGTAGTGGGTGACGAAAAGCTAACATCTAGAGAGGACCAGATAGGTCTTCTTTTTTTGTATACTCAGAGTGATGAAAACACGCTTCCTAAAGTTGCTAAAATTTTTAAAACCGAAGCCCAGACGTTTAATATCTTTGATAAGCTTATTGGTCCCCTCCAATTTTGCATTTGAG
>NZ_JACLQL010000012.1:0-55493 GCF_016648635.1 Streptococcus sp. 21.1
AATTCCTTAGTTTGATTATGGAATTCAATCTATTTTTTATCAAATGCCTTGATATGCTTGACAAATGGTAGAAAAAGGGCAAAGGTGATCAGAAAGATTTTTGCAAAGATACTCCGTTTGGTCATGGTCTCTCCAATTTATAGCCGACATTGCGTACCGTAACAATACAGTCTAGCTCCAGTTTTTTTCGTAGTTCCTTGATATAGACATCGATCACCCGGTCAAAAGGAATCTCTTCCGTCTCCTTCCAGACGGCATCGAGGATCTGAGAGCGGGTCCGGGCCTTGCCCTCATGCTGGAGCAAGTATTCCAAGATTTCCAACTCCTTGGCATTCATGGAAATAGCTTGCCCAGCTAGGCTGGCTGTATAACTCTCAAAATCCACCCGTGCCTCTCCATAGGTGAAGACCCGTGAAGGTTGAAGCTTTTTAAAAATAGCTTCGATACGGACCTTCAAGAGGGACAAGGAGAAGGGTTTTTCCAGGTAGCCATCTGCCAACTCTCCAAAGGCTGTCAACTTATAGTCCTCGTCATGGAAGGCCGTTAGCATGAGGACAGGGACTGAGCTGGTCTTGCGAATGGTCTTGAGGACTTCCAAGCCATTGAGGATAGGAAGCTGGATGTCCAGCAAGACTAGATCCGGCGCTTCTTTGTGAAAGAGGTCCAGGGCCTCCTGCCCATCGCCTGCTTCAAAGACCTCATAGCCACATTCCATGAGATAGTCGCTCATCCCTTCTCGAATCAGGACTTCATCTTCTACGATTAGTATCTTCATACATTATCCTTTTCATCTATATATAGTCGCTTTCTTTCATTATACCGTTTTTTATAGGTGCAGCAAACTTATCATTCAACATCAACTAAGAGGTCTTTGGGTTTCTTGTGAAGAAGCCAGCGTGAAGAAATTAAGGATACCAAGCTTAAGATAAAGCCACCGACTAGAATAACTACTAAAAGTTGCTTAGGTTGGACTGTCATATGAATCTGAGTCAGAGTCTTACTGAAGCTCTCTGCCTCAGCCCCTCCACCAAGATTTGCAGCTAGAGATTCTTTGGTCATTTGCTTATTGATACCTTCTGTTACATTGGAAAGGACTGTATTACCAACTTTTTCGGCAAAGAAACTAGCTAAACCATATGACAAAAGAAAGGCTGGTAAGGCAATCATCAGCAATTCTATTAAAAATTGACCCGCAACCTGTGTCTTTTTAAGTCCCAAGGCCAAAAAGATACCAACTTCTCTACGACGAGCATTTAACCATAAAATTAACAGAAGAGTTAGCAATAAACTTGTAAAAATGAGACTTCCAATAAACATACGGTTTGCCACACGATACATCCCAAGAATAGATTTCTGTAAAGCAGGGTAATTTGACGAGCTCTTAACAAGATCGTAGAGGGACCAGTTAATATTCAACTTTTTAATCTTTGCTATCAAGGAATCAAGATTTTGATCGCCTTTAGCAAAGAAAGTGGCATCCTCATAAGTGGCAGTTTCTACAGTATTACCATAGAGTTTTGCTACTGTATCTAGATCAGTGATGAGGGTGTTTTCATATAACTCCTGAGCATAGGTAACGGCTGCTTTATTTTGACCAGAAAATAAACCTTTGATAGTCACTTCTACTGTTTCATCAGCCCTTTTTTCGTTATCAGCATCATAGAGATTAGATTTAAGCTTTACTTTATCTCCTACATTAAGACCATTCTTTTTAGCTAAATCTTCGTGCATCAAGATTTGATTATGATCCTTATCGGTTAGATGTTCTCCTTCAACTAGTTTATAAGCACCTGAAACAAATTTGTCTTCTTTTGATGAGTCATTAACTCCTGTCAACATCAAGGTAGACTTAAAATTTTTAGCACGTTCTGGAGACTGATTTTGTAGCGTTTGCTCTGTTTCGATAATCTCATAATCTAGTAAATCACCAATACCATTTATCCGTTTTATAGTCGAAACAATCCCTTTAGTCTCACTAATCTTTTTAATATCTTCTCCCTTAAGATTTCCAGCCCCACGAGGAGTTCCAGGATTCGTGTTACGATTAATCTGCATTGAAAAACTATTGGTAATTGACCCTAGACTCTTGGATGCAGCTTCTTGGGTTGCACTTCGCATAGCAAGTCCTAACAAACTAAGGGTACTCATCAAAAGAATAATAATTAACAGTAATAGTGACTTTGACCATTTTCGTGTAATATATGCAAAAGCGTTTCGAAACATAAGAGTCCTTTCTTTATTTTTTCTTTTCTATGAGTTGTTTCTTCTTCAACTCTAAAACCACATCAGATGCCTGAGCAACTTCCTTACTGTGCGTAACAACTATGACACATTTTTGGCGATCTAAGGCCATTCTTTTAAGGATAGCAATAATATCCTTCGCAGTTTCCTCGTCTAGATTTCCTGTCGGTTCATCTGCTAAGATAATTGGAGCCTCTGAAACCAAAGCTCGCGCAATAGCTACACGTTGTTGTTGCCCACCTGAAAGTTGCAGGACATTTCGATTAATTTGTTTTTCATCTAATCCCAATTCAGAAAGTATCTTCCTATCAGCATTTTTATTAACAAGTCGTACATTTTCTAAAGGTGTAAGATAATCAATGAGATTGTAATTTTGAAAAACAAGCGCAACATGGTGTCTACGATGATAACTAGAGCTTTTTTTCTTGATATTTTCTCCGTTAAACAAGACCTGCCCCTTCTTGGGATAATCAAGACCTGCCAAAAGGGAAAGTAAGGTCGTTTTTCCCGCTCCAGATTGCCCAATAATACTATAAAATTTACCTTTCTCGAAACGATAATTCACCTTCGAGAAGATAGCTTCACTTTTATTTTGATAACTATACGTAACATCTTTGAGTTCTAACATAGTGTTCCTTTCTCCTTAACTCATATTAGATAAGATTTCTTTTGGAGTTTTGCGCCAAATGAGACCTGTTGTCACACCGAGCGATAATATTACCAAGACTAGAAGACATAGATAAGATAGCCCTAAGGGTAGTCCCTGAGGAATTTGATCTAATAACTGAAGAGCCTGCTGCTGTCCTTGCTGTCCTATAAATTCTTGCAAAAACAGTCGACTTAGTAGTCGTCCAATAGCAAGGGCTGGTAACAAAGACATAAGGGACACCAACAATATCTCCATAAGAAATTGAGCAAAAATGCGTCCCTTGCTCTTCCCAATTGCTAAAAGAATACCTATCTCATGATTTCTCTCACGCGTCCATAGTGCCATTAAAAACGAGAGGATACCTGCTCCTGTAACAATTAAACTAATCATCATCGTTCTGACTATTTCTTGTAGCGCTTGAGACGATTCCTTCAAGGAGTCAAAAGCCTTTCGGTCCTGGTCCAAACGTAGACGATACCAATCGATATCTAATTGTTCCACTTGTTTAATGACTTGGTCGATTCTATCTGGATTCTTAATACCAAAGGATAATTTTGTCACTAACTTATCAGTCAAATTAAGCAGCTGGCTAGAGTCCTCATAATGGAGGAAGACTTGATTTTCACTTAAATCTGAGGACATTCCAGTAAATGTCTCCTCCTTCTTGCCAGAAAAAATACCAACGATATCAAAGCCCATTTCCCTAGCTCCACTTTCAGTCATCTGGAAATTGGACAAGGTCAGCTTATCTCCGACGCTTAGCTTATTTTTCCTAGCAAGCGATTCATGAATCATAATTTGACCTTTAGCAGATATGTGCTTCCCCTTAAGGAGTTGAAAAGCACCACTCCTAAAATCAACACTTTGGCCTGTTTCCTTAGTAAAAGTGGCTCCCAAGGCTTGATTAGCCTCATTATCAAGATCATCACGTTCCACCGTTTGTTTTCCTGTAACGACCTCCTTATCGATAAGTCGCACTGGGCTTATATATTCAGGTATCGTTGTCATCACATCAGATAGATGACTAATCTTTTCCCCCTCTTTCCAGGAAAATGCACTGCCTCTTTCTTTACTTACCAGAGCAAAACTTGCCCCACTTGACTTCCTGATTTGTGCTTTCATTCCTCCACCAACTTGCATAAGAGAGAAACAAAAATACAAGCAAGATAATATCAAAAACAAAATGAGAAAAAGGATAATATTCCGCGTTTTTTTGCGAAAAATATAAGCAACTGCCTGTTGTAAGAGAACCATCTTCCACCTCCATTTAAGACATTAGCCCTCAGCTACACCAAAGATAGGTGAGGACGCTTTCATTTTCTTATCCTAATTATAGACGACAAATGTGAAACCTTTATGAAATTCAATATTCTGAAGTGATTGTTATCTAAAAATCTAACTGCTGAGATGAGAACTCCAATTAAATAATAACTCTAAAGGACTATCATAAAAAATTCGTTTCATGATTGACTTCACCTCTTTTTCTCCCATAAATCGTCTTTCGCCAATAGCATTTACCCTCGGCATTTGATATAATTTTTCTCAGAGGTATTTTTATTTATGAAGAAACAAGCTTTTAGTTCTGAACAGTATTTGAATCTGCAACGCGACCATATTTTGGAGCGTATTAACCAGTTTGACGGCAAGCTCTACTTGGAGTTTGGTGGTAAGATGTTGGAAGATTTCCATGCTGCCCGTGTCCTCCCTGGTTATGAACCTGACAATAAAATCAAGCTCCTTCAAGAGCTCAAAGATCAGGTCGAAGTGGTTATTGCTATTAATGCCAGCAATATCGAGCATTCTAAGGCTCGTGGTGACCTTGGCATTTCCTACGACCAAGAGGTGCTTCGTCTGATTGATAAATTCAACGAGCTCAATATCTATGTGGGTTCTGTTGTTATTACGCAGTATTCTGGTCAACCTGCAGCCGATGCTTTCCGTAACCAATTGGAAAAAAATGGCATCACGCCTTACATCCACTACCCTATCAAGGGCTACCCAACGGATATGAATCATATCATTTCTCCTGAGGGTATGGGGAAAAACGACTATATCAAGACTAGCCGTAACCTTATCGTTGTTACTGCTCCTGGTCCTGGTTCTGGTAAATTGGCGACATGTATGTCTAACATGTACCACGACCAAATCAATGGTATCAAGTCAGGTTATGCTAAATTTGAAACCTTCCCAGTTTGGAATTTGCCGCTTCATCACCCAGTTAACCTGGCCTATGAAGCTGCCACTGCCGACCTTGATGATGTCAATATGATTGACCCATTCCACTTGGAAACTTATGGCAAGACTACAGTAAACTACAACCGTGACATCGAGATTTTCCCAGTCCTCAAACGTATGCTTGAGCGTATCCTTGGTGAGTCTCCTTACGCTTCACCTACGGATATGGGTGTTAACATGGTTGGTTTTGCCATTACGGATGATGAGGCCGCCAAAGAAGCTTCTAAACAAGAAATCATCCGTCGCTACTATCAAACTGTACTTGATTTCAAAAATGAACGTGTTCCTGAGACCGCTGTCAAGAAGATTGAGTTGCTCATGAACGATCTTGGCATTACTCCTGAAGATCGCCAAGTGGTCGTTGCAGCACGCGCTAAGGCTGAAGAAACAGGTGGTTCTGCCCTTGCGCTTGAATTGCCAAATGGCCAAATTGTCACTGGTAAAAATTCAGAACTCTTTGGTCCAACTGCGGCTGCTTTAATCAACGCTATCAAGACTTCTGCAGGTATTGATAAGGATAATAAACTTATCGAGCCTGAGGTGGTTAAACCTATCCAAGGTCTGAAAATTGACCATTTAGGTAGCCGTAACCCTCGCCTCCACTCAAACGAAATCCTCATTGCCTTGGCCATCACAGCTGCTAACAATGCGGATGCGGCGCGTGCCATGGAGGAACTAGGTAACCTCAAGGGGTCTGAAGCCCACTCAACCATCATCCTTACTGATGAAGATAAAAATGTTCTCCGTAAGCTTGGTATCAATGTGACCTTCGACCCTTACTATCAATACGACAAATTGTATCGTAAATAATGCATGACTAGAAACAACAAAGACCTCAGTTTTACTAACTGAGGTCTTTTAGAATTGCATTTAGTTGGAGAAAGAAAAAAGGGAAACTCTATCGAGTTCCCTTTTTGATAACCCACTCTTTCGTCTCGACCCGTTCCCAATGAAAAGGGAGTGGCCTAGCATTATTATGAAAAAGTGAGTTAAAGGTATCAAACAGAGGGCTAAGCCACTCCCGATTCTAATCAGCCTACGATTTCTAACTTGAGAAAAGGTAAGCTAAAAAGCAAAATTATAGTAGATAGGACTGCCACAAGTGGGAGGTAACGGCCTCCAACAAGATAGAGTAACAATGGCGCTATCGCTATGAAACGATTTAGAAAATTGCTAGTAACACGAACGGTTTGTCCGTCCTCAACGGTAATGGTGTTAGACTTGTAACCCAACTTTCCGACACTCAAACGAGCTTTCGACGATGGTAGGGAAACGCTCACGTCTTCCACTCCAGAAACTGTCCCCACAAGACTACTGTCTACGCGAATAGGACTCTTTCTAGCTACCTTGCTCGCTTCAATTGTTATACTAGCCACTAGCCATCTCCTTTTCCTATCTTTCCACCTATATTATACACTTTTTAAAACGCTTACACAAGTGAAATGACTGTTAAATCAGGATTTCTTGAAAATGGTTTATGTTTTCAAAAGTTCTTAAAACGCTTTGAGGGACTTTGGAAATATTGGATTTTAAATAGTAAAAAGGGCACAGTCCTATCTAATACAGAACTGAACCCTTTCCTATAAGAATTTGTCTATCCTGTTGGGATAAGTGCCTGAGGGGGATAATATTCCTATACGGGAATGGTGGCACTTTCCCTACAAAAGAGCAAATTTACTTAGGCTAATCCATGAACATAAGCATCTACAGCAACGATGGCTTGCGCAATATCAGAAGCTTTCACCTCAAATGGCATTTGATGAATAGTTTCTCCTTCGATTGTTGCTTGTTGACCAACCTTGAGAAGATCTTCGTAACTTGCATTTTCAAGATGCATTTCTTTAAGAGTGGTTGGCATGCCAATTTGTTGATAGAAACGAATGTATTTATCCAAAACTTCTTTTGGACGATTTTCTAGGAACAATTGTACAAGAGTTCCGTAAGCTACTTTTTCACCATGAGTCAAATGGTGAATATCGCCAGTGAGAGCTGTGAAACCATTATGGATGGCGTGAGCCGCAGCCAAGCCACCACTTTCAAATCCAATACCACTGAGAAGGGTATTGGCTTCAATGATGTTTTCAAGGGCAGGCGTTACAACTTTTGCTTCACAGGCGGCCATGGCTTGTAAACCATCTGCAAAAAGGATTTCTTCACAGCGTTCAGCAATGGCAACACCAGCAAGTGTTTGGTGTTTGCCTAGCATGGTTTTACCATTTGCTTGCATAACTGCTCGAGCTTCTACCCAAGTTGCTAAGCCATCTGCGATACCAGAAGCAAGCAAGCGTTTTGGCGCTTGAGAGATAACCTTACTATCAACCAAAACTAATTCTGGGTTCTTAGAATAGAAGATGTAGCGTTCAAAGGCACCTTCGTCCGTATAGATAACAGACAAGGCTGAAACCGGAGCATCTGTAGATGCAATGGTAGGAGCAATCACTACTGGTGATTTAAGAAGATCTGCGATGGCTTTAGCACTATCAATAGTCTTACCACCACCTAAACCAATGACTAAATTACAGCCCTTTTCTTTGGCCAAACTTACCACACGATTAATTTCATTATCTGAAGCTTCACCATTAAAGAAGACTGGAACAACTGTAAGTCCATTTTGAACGAGGTATTCTTCGAAACGTTGACCCACAATGTCATAAACTACTGAATCACACAATAGTACAGGATGACTTCCTAGTTCCAAAATGGTTTTTGCATTTTCAAATAAGGCATTTTCACCTTGAATGTAACGTGACGGACTTGCAAAATTTCTCATAGTCTTTCTCCTTTGATATAAATGTATTTATATAGAATCAATTAAATGATCTTAGTTCTATGGGATACAGAGCTAAACCCTCACTTTAATTGACAGTATATCTATTTAGAGTCAGTACATAAGTCTAATTTTTTACTCTGTTTTCAAAACTTCTACTCTTCTTCTGGGTAGGTCAAACCCCAGTCTTTACGGAGTTGTGTCATAAGTTCCATGACATCTCGGCTGTAATTGAGGTAGGTATAATCATTCTCTCCTGCAACGGCTGCTTCCATATCCAGAACCTCATACTGGAGGGCTTTAGCGGTTTCTCCTGCTTCGATGACTTCTTGTGAGCCATCTTCCGTATAGGTGATGACCGCCCTTTGTCCACGTGGGTATTCATAGAGTTCGATATAGCCCTTGTCATAAGCGATGGTGCCACGTTTAGGTTGTTTAGCATGAAGACTTAGCGTCACCGTTGCCATTTCCCCTTCTGCATTGGTAAGGAGAATACCCGCTTGTTCATCAACACCAGTTAGAGCTAATTTAACCTGTGAAACCATCTCAGTTGGTTGCGACGTCATGAACCAACGTACAAAGGAAAGGGCATAGACACCGATATCAAGCAAAGCTCCACCAGCCAAGTTACGATTGAAAAAGCGGTTGGTCATGTCATATTCTTTATAAGAACCGAAGTTCATCTGGATAACCTTGAGAGGTCCCAACTTACCACTTTCCACGATTTCAGAAAGTTTCCGATAAATAGGCATATGGAAAATGGTCATGGCTTCTGCCAGTTTGACATGATTTTCTTCGGCGAGTTGAATAGCTTCTGTCAATTCCTCACTGTTTAGAGTGATAGATTTTTCACAGAGGACGTGCTTGCCAGCTGCGAGGGCCTTGCGAAGGTAATTAATATGCGTATTATGAGGCGTTGAGATATAGATAATATCCACTTCAGGATCTTCAAATACTTGGTCAATCTCTTCATAAACCTTTTCAATGCCATATTTTTCAGCGAAGGCTACACCCTTGTCATAGGTACGATTGGCAACGGAATAGAGTTTCCCACCAAGAGCTTCCAAGGCTTGTGCCAATTCGTTGGCAATTACGCCAGTTCCAAGACTAGCCCAGTTATACTTAATTTGATTTGTCATAATTTTCCTTTTTCTATTTTTGAATGGTCAATTCATTAATCTGAGATAAGATTTCAACCTCACTCGCTCCTGCCTGAAGCAAGGCTGCAGCCGCATAGGCCCCCTCAATGAGAGGTACCTGTTGAATAAGGATTTCCTTGTCTGAAAATTCCTCAAGCATTTCCAAATTCATACGGGAACTGCCTAGGTCGTAAAAGGCCAAGAGTCGGTTGGCGGGCTGACTGTCCACAGCCACTTGGACATGGTCAAAACTAGATCCCAAGCCACCATCTTCCAGACCACCTGTAGCCGTCAAAGGGATATCTGGAGCGACTTCACGAATCAGGCTCACCAAACCTTTAGCAATATCCGCAGAGTGGGACACAATCACAATTCCAAGTTCTGGCATATCCTAGCCCTCCGCTTCTAGCAAGGCTTTGAAGAGTAGACCAGACGAATAAGAGCCTGGATCAATGTGACCAATAGAACGCTCACCTACATAAGAGGCACGCCCCTTGGTAGCCACAACTTCCTTGGTTGAAAGAACAGCTTGATCAATAAGGTCATTGGTTAATTGACCTTGTTTGACAGCTTCAACAACTGGGTGCCAAACATCCACCATGGTCTTTTCACCAACTTGTGCATGACCACGTTTTTTAATCATCTCGAGACCTGCCTCAAGCACTCCTGCCAAATCTTGACCAGCTTGTTCAGCCTTCATCATGCCCATAAAGGCAGACCCATAGAGCGGACCTGAGGCACCACCAACCTTGCTAATCAAGGCCATTGAGACTGCCTTAAACACTTCTGCTGCACTTTGTGGTTCCGTGCTCTTAATAGCCTCAATGGCTGCCGCCATACCACGCGCCAAGTTAGCACCATGATCACCATCTCCAATAGGACCGTCTAATTCAGACAAGTGGTCTTTTTCTGCTTCAACTTTTTGGTTAAAGCCTTGCATCCATTTTACTGCAACTGTTTTATCCATAATATACCTAATTTCTAGTTCTCACGTCAGACTACCAAGCAATAGTCTTAACTGGACTCTCCAAAGCCTCAAGCCAAGCCTCATCTTCAATCTTCATCAGAGTCAATGAGAGGCCTGCCATATCAATAGATGTCATGTAATTACCTAATTTTTTATATGCCACATCTAGTCCGGCATCTCCAAGAATGCTTGCTACATCATTAGCAAAGACATACTGCTCCATGAGAGGTGTCGCACCCATACCATTGATGAGAAGGGCATAGCGTTCGCCTGACTTAGCCTCAAAGGCTTCAAGGAGCTTCCCTGTCAATTCTTCAGCTAACTGTCGAGAAGGTTGCATAGACTCCTTGCGATAGCCTGGTTCACCATGGATACCAATACCGTACTCTATTTCATCCTCTGCTAGGACAAAACCAGGCTTGCCGACCTCAGGAACTGTCGCACCGCTAAGGGCCAAACCAATAGTGTGGATATTAGGAACAATCTTGTCAGCCAAGTCTTTGATTTCAGCCAGAGACTTACCTTCGCGAGCCGCATGACCTAGGATCTTATGCACGAAAATGGTACCTGCAACCCCACGACGACCTTGAGTATAGAGGCTATTTTCCACAGCAATATCGTCGTCCACAACAACACTGGCAACTTCGATACCTTCCATCTCAGCCAATTCTTGAGCCATCTCAAAATTCATGATGTCCCCAGAATAATTTTTAACAATCATGAAGACACCAGCCCCTTGATCTGCTTCCTTGATGGCTTCCAAAATTTGATCAGGTGTTGGTGATGTGAACACTGCACCTGCGATGGCTGCTGAAAGCATACCATCACCTACAAAGCCAGCATGGGCTGGCTCATGACCACTTCCACCACCAGAAATGAGACCAACTTGACCAGCAGCCTGCTCATTTCTTACAATGATGTCAAAGCCGTCAACACGATGCACCAAATCACTGTGAACATAAACCAAACCATCTAGCATCTCTGTCACAACATTTTCAGGTTTATTGATAATTTTTTTCATGGAATTGCCTCCTTTTCAAAGGTATCATCTATTTGCACTTACATTTGTTCCCTTCTTTAATTGCTAAGACCTCTATAAATAAAGGACTGCAAGGCTTTTTAGGAAAGGTAGCGTAAAAACATGTAAACGCATACATTTTATAATTTAATTGTAGCATTTGCCTCTACCAATAGCAAGGCAAAAGGCAAGCCCTCCATTTTCCTGCCCCCTATCATTAAGTAGAAGAAAAATCTCATAGAAAGTCCTATTTTAGTCGTTAAAGCTATTGAAAAACCATCATTCAAACCTTATAATGGAATGACGAATTAAGTGATAAGGAGGTTCAAATGACCATCGATTTTCCAAGAGAGACAGAAATAGAAACCAAAAATGAAATGGATGCCGTCCTTCAGGCAGGCCGTGTCCTTATGGAGAGCGGTGCCGAGATTTACCGTATCGAAGACACCATGGGACACATGGCCAAGTCTCTTGGTATCAGAGACTTCTCCACTTATGTGGTCAATCGAGGAGTCATGATTTCTGGACTCAACCGCTCAGGTCTTAAAGAGTCTCGTGTCCTAGCTACCTCAGTCCCGTCTATCCATCTAGGTAAACTAGAGGAAGTAAACCGCCTGTCTCGAGAACTGGCAGAACAGCCAAATCAGCCTGTATCTAGCATTTTCCAAAAGCTGAAAACCATTGAGCAGAAGACTTTCTATCGTCCTTTAGAGGATATTATAGCCTGTGTCATTGGTGCAGGGAGCTTCTCGCTAGCCCTTGGAAGTAGCTGGATTGATGGAACTGCTGCGGCTATATCGGGAGTTTTTGTAGGGATTGGCATGCAACTCTTTTCCCGTTTTATTCATACCAGTTTCTTGCAGATTATCCTTTCTAGTGCCATTGCCGCTTTATCAGCTAACATTCTCTATTATTTGGGTATCGGGCAACATCGTAGCGTGATTATTCTGGGCACCTTGATGATTTTGATTCCTGGGGCTTACTTTGTAAATGCCATTCGAGAATTCACCCAGAACAACTACTATAGCGGTCTGGCCCTGATGTTGTCAGGGGTCTCCACTTGTCTATCTATCTCTGTCGGTGTTCTTGCCATGATTTCCATCCTCCCCTTTGCGGAACAGTTATCAGGCATATTCTCAACACCGTCAACCTCATGGCTGGGGGTCTTGATTCAGACCTTCATGGCAGGACTTGGGACAGCAGCCTTCTCCGTGCTTTACCGAGTGCCTAAGAAATACTTCTTAGACCTTGGGACCCTAGGTGCCGGCTCATGGCTCCTCTACCTCTTGATTTGGAATAATACCCATCACGAGGTCCTCGCCATCCTCTTCCCAGCCCTATTAGTCACTATCACCTCACGCTTTTTGGCCCACTACCGTAGATGTCCAGCTACAGTCTTCCTAGCCTCAAGCATGTTCCCACTCATCCCTGGGATGAGCTTCTATCGTGCTGTCTACTTCCTCTTGATTGGAAATGCAGACCTCGGACTCAGCTTCCTACGAGCTTGTTTCCTGGCCTCATTTACCATCGCCATCGCCGTCAGTTTGACACAACAAATCCCTAGCCGCTATTTTGTACTAGGGAAGAAGAAATAGATTGTTAAAAGCCAGTGGTTTTATATGCCAGTGGCTTTTTTGGTGGCGTTCTAAAATCAGTGAATAGCATATTATGAATATCAAAAATACCCTACTCAAGGATCTATCCGCTGCTAACTTAAAGCAAATACATCATTAACACTCTTTAATGAAAGTTCATCATTCATATACTATCAGTTTTGTTTAGAGTAGAGTTGGAAAGAGTTTATACAAAAAATAAAAACGCTTACACAATTCTTTGATTTTATTAAAATGTGATGATAAACTTGATATGTAAGTAATAGAGCCATAATACTAACTTAATTTTACTCATGAATTAACCATATCCTTGCTAACATTGTTCAGTTTAATGAAAGGAGCATTATCATGGAAAAGAAAGTATACTTTAAACTTCACAAAGTAAAAAAGCAATGGGTAACCATTGCAGTAACTGGTCTAGCTCTAGGACTTAGTTTTGCAAGCTTGGGCTATGTGTCCGCAGCTGAACAGACTCACCCCACCTCAGAACCAACTGTTGAAAACAGCATACAAGAAAACGCAATTGATGTCGTAAGCTCATCAACTAATGAAGTTATTACTAAACCAGAAGAAAACAAATCTTTCGACGCCCCCAATACAAGAGAAAACATCACTGAAACTACTTCTACTGAATCTGACCTAAGTACCACTGAAGCAACTGTTCCAGAAACAAGTACTTCTGAAATTAACTCTCAACAAGCTCTTCGTTCGGAAGTCTCTACTGTTACTAGCAGTGAAGTCGTAAGCTCTGAAACATCACATTCTGAAACAAATACAGCCCATGAAGTAGAAGAAAGTCCCGTAATATCCGGCGGTCATTACACTAGCGATGATCAGGGCAACTGGTACTATATTAAGGATGGGAAAACACTTACTGGTATGCAAAATATTGATAATGTGAATGTCTACTTCGATGCCGATGGTAAGCAAGTCAAAGGAGACACCCGTTACGTTAATGGATCAACATATCACTTTGAGAAAGATAGCGGACAACTTACTCGCAATGCTTTTGCATCTGATAAGAATGGAAATTGGTACTACTTAGGCCAAGATGGGAAAGCACTTATCGGTAAACAAGTTATTGACAATATACCACTCTACTTTTACCCTAATGGTGTCCAAGCTAAAGATGCCTTTGTCGTCCTAGATGGAAATTCCTATTATTTTCAAAAAGATACTGGCCAATTGGTTCGTGACCGTTTTTGGTCGGATGACGACGGCAACTGGTACTATAGTGATAAAGAAGGGAAACTTCTAACAGGCGAACAGACTATAGATGGCTTCGACATGTATTTCTACCCAGACGGTGTTCAGGCCAAGGGTGAAATCGTTACAATAGGTATCGAACCCTATTACTTTGATAAGGATAGTGGTCATAAGGTTATAAATACCGACATCACTATTAATGGAAAAACTTACCACGCAGAAGCTAATGGTCTTTTGATTGAAACTGAGCAGAAACTTCCACAACTTCCACTTGTTTCTGGTGGCCATTTCCAAGAGGATTCCTCAGGGAACTGGTATTATTACACCGCAACAGGAGAGAAACTAAGAGGATGGCAAAATGTAGATGGAGTAACTCTTTACTTTGATGAAGAAGGTCGTCAAGCGAAAGATGGCGAAAGAATCATAGACGGCTTCCATTACTATTTTAGTCACTATTCAGGTGCTGTAAAAACCAACTATTGGCATACTTGGTCTATTGAAATCAGAAGATGGGAACCATTTGCAAAAACGTATAACATCTATTATGGTTCTGATGGTCGACGTTACTATGGATGGCATCGAGTTGGCGATCAACTTTATTATTTTGATCATACTGGTCGAGTTGAAAATGCTCTTACTACCTTCAAAGGACAAGACTACCTCTTTGATAATCATGGAAAATTGGTAAAAGATGCCTTTTATATTCAGTCATTACGTGTCTTTGCTGGAACTTTAAATACTAGTTATCGCTCCAATAAATTTGGTCAAGTACTAACCGGAGAACATCATATTAATGGTGATGACTACTATTTTTCAAATTCTGGTTCAGCAGTCACTGCTATTGTCACAAAAGGTGGCAAGGATTATTATTATTTTGAAGGTAAACTTCTGAAAAACTATCTCGGACCTTTACTCGTACGTCAGTATATGGATGATTATACTTACTACCATGGCATCGTAGGTACAGATAAGGATGGGAGGGTACTTACTGGTGTTAGCACTGCAAATAATGGTAAACTCTATTATTTTGAAAATAAGGGAGATATTTACCATGAAAGATATATCCCCCAAATGGTTACAGTTACAACACCTACATGGAAAACGATTGATGGTAAGCTATACCACTTAGAACCTAGCATAAACAGAACTTACAAATCTGGAAGAAGCCGAACCTATACCGTCAGAGAAGAAGTAGACATTATTAACCACGGAGTACGAACAAAGACCGATAAGATTAAACGTATTATTGATGATGATTTTGGTAATCTATACTATCTTGATGAAAACAATGATTTTTACATCGGACATCTACTTCCAGAAAACACAGATTTAACTAAAATTGAAGAAACTGTAATTCAAAGTGACAATAAATTCTATGCTTTCAATAGAACAAGTTCGCTTTCCGAAACTTCCCCTCTCACAGTTTCCAAGACCTTAGTTTACAATAAAAAAGCCTACCTCATTGATGATAAAGGAGTAGCGACCGAAACTAAACTAACAAATCGTTTCGAACACGATGATGCATGGAATTGGTACTACTTTGATAACGAGGGAAAAGCTGTCACCGGACTCCATTCAATAGATAATGTCACTCTATACTTTGATAAAGAGGGCAAACAAGCTAAGGGAAGACTTGTCGAAATTGACGGTCAAACACATTATTTCGATAGAGACAGCGGAGCTATGTGGACTAACCGAACACTTGAACTTAATGGTATTCGTTATATCATTGACCAAAATGGTTATGTAACGATGAACAAACCTGGACAATTTATTCAAGATAAAGATGGTGATTGGGCTTATATTAAAGAAAACGGACAGTTAGCCACTGGACTTCAAATTATTAATCATCAAAAATACTACTTTGATCCAACTGGAAAACAAGCCAAAGGAAAACGACTTCTGCTTGATGGAAAGTACTATTTCTTCGATAACGATACTGGTGCTATGTTCGTAAATAAATTCCATGAAACAGGCGATTACTTTTCTAAAAAATATACTTATTTTGGCGAGGATGGAAGCCAGATATTTGGTTGGGCAACTATTGACGGTAAACGTGTTTATTTTAAAGAAGATGGCTACCAAGTTCGAAATGATACATACAAGATAGGTGGTTTCGATTATTTCTTCAAAAAAGACGGTAGTATGCTTGCTAATGATATTGACGGCAACTACAAATACTATTATGCTGATAAGGACGGTCATCTACAGTTCGGATGGGTTACTCATAATAATGAAACCTACTATATCAGCCCACCATGGGGAGCTGAAAACCGAACATATCTACAAAATATCAATGAAAAGACCTATCTTTTGGGCCCTAAAGGACGACTTCTACGGAATACAGCTACAGACATCTCTTGGGATAATTTCTGTGTTTCTGATGAAAATGGAGTTGTAAAAACAGGTGTCATTCGGTTAGAAGATAATAGGCTTTATTATTTCAACCCTGAAATTTATATGACTACTCCTTTTAGTGGCGAATGGGCAGAGTTTGATGGTAAACTTTATCATTTTGAAATGCCGATATCAGTTAGTCCATACTCAAAAGGTTCTCCAATTACCACTAACACTACGCTTGAAAAAGATGGAAAAACCTATATTATTGACGAAAATGGCGTAGCTACAGAGAAAAAGGATTAATATCAAACTAACAACTGTAAGCATTTAAAAATACCTCATTTTTGCCAAAATGTATTCAAAAACACCAGAAATCATTTTTTCTGGTGTTTTCTTTTTGTCTAAAACCTAGTAAGGCTACCGGCAAAATCTCTATCATCAATCTACTTCAAGTCAAAATATTTCTTGACATCTTTAGCATAGCCATACTGTTGATTTAAACGCTCGATTAAGTCTTTGTTATGCCCTGGATAATTGTCATTCCTCACCATCACCCTCATACAAACATGCCACCAAGCGTTCAAAGGGCTCTATATACTCCCAATACTCAAAAGGGAGATTGGAAATCTTACTTAGATCATTATCATCAAAATGATACACGAGATGACGTAGTATTTGATTTTCAATATAATGGATATCTCTCAACTGCTCTAGGCTGATTGTATCCAGTTCTATGATGTAGTGACACAAATCATCAAGTGCTTTTACGTCAAATTTTTTCTCCTCGTGTAGGAAGTAGAGAAAGCTCTGATTCTCACCTCTTTTATTATCTTCTATCAGATTACTTTTATGCATCATTCTTGAATCCTTTCCTTAATAGCACCATTATAACACTAGAAAATGATTCCCCAAAGCTACAACATAAAAAGAGAATCTGGGATGTTTACATTCCAAATTCTCTTATTCTTGATTAGCAAAGCAGCAAGACTTTTTACCACAAACTAATGCGTTTGCTTGGTGCTAGATACATGGCGTCGCCTTCCTTGATTTGAGGGTAAGCTTCATAAAACTCAGGAAGATTCTTAAGTTGTTGGTTAACACGCAGTTCGTTAGGTGCGTGGACGTCTTGTACCATGGTATATTTATTGTACTGTAGGCTGGCCTTTTGTTTCCAGATATCTGCGTAGTTCTCAAAGTAATCCTTGAGGTTAGGTTTTGTCATATCTGTTTTGAGAACTTGTAGTGTGGATGAGAGACCGCCAGCATCTGCGACATTCTCAGTGACTGTGAGTTTTCCATTTACCTTAGTCCCGTAAATTTCCAAACCATTCCACTGATCTTCAAAGGCTTTGATCCTCTTGTCGAAAGCTTTACTATCTGCTTTTGTCCACCAGTTATGCATGTCGCCGTTCTCATCATAGTCGGCACCATTGGAGTCAAAGGCATGGGTAATTTCATGTCCAATCACGACACCGATACCACCATAGTTCTTTTCAGTACTTTGGTTCTTGTCATAAAATGGAGCTTGCAAAATGCCAGCTGGGAAGTTGATGCTATTGCTTTCTGGGTTGTAATAGGCATTGATATCAAAAGCAGAACCAGACCATTTATTCTTATCAATAGGCTCATCAAAATGGTCAATGGTATAACGTTTTCCGAACTGGGCAATGTCTTCTGACAACTCAAAGAAGGACTTGTTAGGGTCAAGATGTAATTCTTTGGTTCCAGGATCCACATCTTCCTGATAACCTACAAAAACCTTCATTTTATCCAACTTTTCGATGGCCTTGTTACGTGTTTCTTCCGTCAACCAATCATTCTGTTGGAGACGGCCACGATAGACATTTTTGATTTTATCAATCATGCCTGTCACATCAGTCTTGGCTTCCTCACCAAAGTATTTACGTCCATAATAGACACTCATAACATCGCTAAACAGATTGACACTCATCTCGTAAACCGTATCTTCCTTAGAAATTGGCTTCTGTGTGCCCATAATAGCCATGCTAATCGATTGAAAATTTAAGCGGTAATCTTCGGTTAGAGAATTTGATGCTGCCATAGCTTCTTGCATCAACATCCATGATTTTATTTTAGAAAAATTGTCCTGATTAACGACCTTACTATAATTCTCAAAATACTTGGTATTAGGGACATTGATGGTTTCTAAATCACGTCCCATAATGCCTTTGATGACATCATATAATTTGAAGGAACCAGAGTAGGCATTAATCTCTTCTGCCGTTTTAGGATGAACCAGATTCTTACTCTCAGACATCTCTTCGTTACTGAGACTATACTTAGCAATGATTTCGTCGAACTCCAGTGCTTCTTTGACAATGCGTTTACTATTTTTTTCACTATATCCAAGCATTTCCAAGGCTTTTTGCGTGGCTGTCTCGATTGGAGTCAAATATTGTTTCTTGCTCGCCTCATCTTTATAAATAGACACATCTGGCAATAAGATACTTGGGGGAGTCAATTGGATTTGTTTCTGGCTGGTATTCTCTGCGTTAGTTCCTACGTCATAACCAAATGGAATAGGAATCCCTTTATCAGTTAAGCTAGCAGATTTATTGGCCAAATCACTTAGATCCTTGATATCCTCAATTTCTTTTAGATAAGGTTTGAGAGGTTCTAGTCCATCTTTCTCACGCTGCTTGTAATCACTAGCAGCCTTGTAGAAAGTGATAAACTCAGACATCCCCGTAATGTCTGAAGATTCCTTTCCTTCCCCTAAATTTTTGATATCCTTCTTTAGCTTCCCTTTGACATCTTCATCTAATGTATAAAAACTATCAATGCTTGGAGAATCAACAGGAATTTTTGCTTTTAGGAGCCATTCCTTGTTGACAGCCTGATAAAAATTTGAGGCTATCGTAGCATTCTTGTCAATCGGCGTCTCTTGTGGGACAAAGGTTTTATAGGCCCAAAAACCGCCTCCAGCAAGAGCCAAGGCCAAAGCTCCCGTTATGGAACCAAGAATAATTTTCTTACGCTTTTTCATAAATACTCCTTAGAAAATTAGATTAATATACTTGTATTATATCATTAGAACACTGATTTTAGCAAGATGTTTTTGGGAGACAAAAAGAAGTAATCAGACGATTACTTCTCTTTATTTTCTTAAATAGCTAAAATTAGGTATCATGACACTCAAGATAAGAAACATAAAAGATCATCTAAATGACAAGCAGATTGATGCTAATCCTCTTGCTAGATTAATGTTACGCTCTGATTTTTCTTGGAATTCTGTGAGCGTCTTACTCAAGTCACTCACTCCAGAACTCAGTGATTTGCCTTTAGAAAGATTGCGGACTGCTAGAGCCTGAATAGCTCTACATAATTCTGCAAGAAGTTCATCATTATCCTTCTTCCCAACTTCGATTTCATTTTTAAACGTTACGAGCAACTCTCTCTCATTTTCAGTTGTTTCTGGATTTATAATAAGATTATAGATATTGTTTAAGATATCCGTAATTTGGTTGTTGTTACTTTTTGTCATCTAGATTACCTCCTATAACCTGTAGCAAGATTAGGTCGAGCAAGTGAATTAAATTGGTTAATTGTTTGTTTTGTAATGAGCAACGACCTCTTTTAATAGCTAGATGTGACATCATTATACACATCTAGCATATCAAATTCAAGAACAAAAATATCCTTCTGCCACAAATGGTCCAAATTTAGCACAAACAGATAAAAATAAGTAATCAAACGATTACTTATTTCAGATTGAAGAAAAAGTCCATTTTAGGCAACTTTCTTCAATCTGTTTCTTTTAGAGTATAAAGTGAAAAACTCTTATAAATTCTATTACATCAATATTCCTAAGAGATTTAACTACGTGGTAACCAACTTTTAAAAGGGCTTGCCTATATTCTGAAGTAAGCACATCGAACAGTTATTTTTCTATTGATTTATTGACATAAAATCATATGTCTAACGCTATTCCTTATATTTTTCTATCATTCTTTATGATACAATAGCATCAATTTATTTTTAGGAGGATAATATATGACTTCTACTATTGGTATTGTGAGCTTATCTAGTGGAATTATCGGTGAAGACTTTGTCAAACACGAAGTGGACTTGGGAGTCCAACGACTCAAAGACCTCGGACTCAATCCTATCTTTTTACCTCATTCACTAAAAGGCTTAGACTTTATCAAAGAACATCCCGAAGCTCGTGTAGAGGATTTGATTCAGGCCTTTTCTGATGATAGCATCGACATGATCTTATGCGCCATCGGTGGAGACGATACCTATCGCTTGCTACCTTATCTTTTTGAAAATGACCAACTACAAAAGGTTATCAAACCAAAGATTTTTCTTGGCTTCTCGGATACCACTATGAACCATCTCATGTTGCATAAACTAGGAATCAAGACTTTTTACGGCCAATCCTTTTTAGCAGACATTTGTGAATTAGACAAGGAGATGTTGCCCTATAGCTTTCACTACTTTAAAGAATTAATTGAGACTGGTAGAATCTCAGAAATCCGCCCTAGTAACGTTTGGTATGAGGAACGGACTGATTATAGTCCCAAGGCTCTGGGAACACCTCGTGTCAGCCATGCAAATACAGGTTTTGACTTGTTACAAGGCAATACTCAGTTTGAGGGAGAAATCCTCGGTGGTTGTCTTGAGTCTCTCTATGATATTTTTGACAACTCACTACACGCAGATAGCACAGACCTCTGCCAAAAATACAAACTTTTCCCTGACTTATCCGACTGGGAAGGAAAGATTCTATTGCTAGAAACAAGTGAAGAAAAGCCTGAACCTGATGATTTCAAAAAAATGTTGCAAACTTTAAAAGAAACTAGGATATTTGAGGTCATCAGTGGACTCTTGGTCGGGAAACCTATGGATGAAACCTTCTATGACGACTATAAGGAGGCTTTAATGGACATCATTGATAGCAATATCCCGATTGTCTATAATCTGAATGTCGGCCATGCCACACCAAGAGCAATTGTTCCCTTTGGAGTTCACGCGTATGTAGATGCAACGGAGCAAGTCATTCGCTTTGACTATCACAAAGAAAGCTGAGATGAATTTCTCATTATTTTCTTAAATAGCGAAAATTGGGTAACAAGATACTCAAGATAAGAACTATAAAAATGCCCAAAACCATAATTGTAGTATAGGGATTAAAGCAGAGACTTATTAGCAAGGTAAGACTTATTCCAATCATTAGGTATCCCAACTTTCTCACTACTGACTCACTGCTCTGGTTATGATTTTTTGTGGCCAAGCCAATACTTTTAGGAAGATAATTTCCAATCACTAGAAAAATGAGTGCCACCAACCAGATAACAGTCAATCGAACTTGAATATGGCCTCCTAAGGCAACAATCAATATAAGACCTTGGATAAGCACAGCAGAAATTGGGACTAACCATAGCATAAACTCTTTTAAGAATGGGATCGTTATTTGTTTAAAGAATGAAAAACAGAGATTATACATGATTAACGTAAGAAAAGGAAGTGCAACAATTGCTAAATTGCGATTCATAAAACCATTGGCTTGCTCTTCCACATTAAAGTGGATTGCAATCTGATTTGGTAGTTGTTTGTAAAAGACTAGTCCGACAATAACCGGTGTAAGTATCACTATATTACCAATGACTCTTTGCATATTATTTTTCATCTTCTTTTCCTCCAAGTGACTGAATCCAGGTTAGAATTTCTTCAAAAACGGTCAAGTTCAAACTATAGTAAATAAAATTCTTCTGCTTTTCTTCCTCAATAAGACCTGCTTTTCGCAAGGTAGACAAATGATGAGAAACTGTTGCGGGAGCCAAGTCAAACTGCTGGCTGATTTCACCTGCAGACTTGGGCCCAGACTTTAGATAGTTTAAAATTTCTCTCCTCACAGGGGCAGAGATAGCTTTAAGTGTTTCTGATAATCCCATGACTTCCCTCCTTCTTCCAAATTCTGCTTGTCAGGAGTCCTACACCTAGCACATAAATAGCTAAAATGGCTTCGATTAGTAAGAGATTGCTAACTATTCCTTGTTGATAAGCACCTGCCAAAAAATCGATGGTAGCATGAAGTAATATCGCCCCAAAATAGAATGAAAGCTTATGCTTAGTGACTGCTAGAAAATCCCAAGCTGTAAGCAAGACCTGTAGTAGTAAGGCAACTAGTCTTTCAAAGAGAGACATAACAACAGCAAAGCCTGTTAATTGATTGACCTGACCTACTAGAAATGAAGGTAACTGACTGGCCTGACCTGAATGGACGGCCTGTAAAACAATGATGTTAGTGAGTAAGCCCATCACTCCAAGCAAGATAAATTCACTAAGACCATGTCCAAAACCGTAAGCTACAATATCAGACGTCATCAAACTTCTTTTCTTTTCGAGAATCTTAAAAACCAAATAGCGTGTTGTTTCTTCAACAAGACCAGCCATAAGTCCTCCATAAACAATGGTAAACCACTTAGAAGAGTGAGTAAAACCAGATAAAACCAAGGCATTGATAGGTCCTTCAATCATCATGACTGGTAAGGCAAAGCCAATCAGTCCCACTAAAAAGAGCTTGAGCGAAAACTTCCATCTTTTCCTCAGGACGATAAAACTTATGATGGCGATAACTAACATGGCAAGAATTGTCATAAAAAGGAGTGTTTCCATTTGATTTATCCTTTCATTGAGACGGAATAAGAATACTATCTTGGTGAGAATACCTATTTCTATACTTTTCGAAATAGATTATACGCTTTTCATAGACTACAGTCAATTCTATTTCGAAAAAAATCGAAATAGAATCACAAAAAAAATCGTGAAAACGATCTTTTTTGTCATTTTAATTATTAAGCATCACAAACAGATAAATCATCTAAAAAACATGGCGATTGATGACAATCCTACCATTTATTCATTGCTTTAATTACTTTCAATTTTTATCGTTTCTAAATGACTATTTCATAATATCATATAAGTATGGTACTATACTTTCCCCGTCTAAATCAGCTAAATTTTTTATCCACTTATACTCCACATGTTCTTCTGGATCTAATTTAATATTGATATTTTCATTTTGAAGTAAGTTGGCACTATAGACAAGTCTTGTAAATATCTTATTATTATCTATATTACTATCTTCATGAATAATGTTTTCTAATGAAATAACTAGGCCAACTTCCTCTTGACACTCCCTGATTGCAGCTTGTCTAGGAAGCTCCCCATCTTCTACACTCCCACCTGGAATATCCCAATAAGAGGGATAATAATTTTTTTCTCCTCGTTTAATATCACTACGTTTTATTACAAGATATTTATTTTTTAACATTATCAAACTATGTGCTATTAATTTATTTTCCATTAATTTTCTTTCCTTTCTCTTGTTCTGTAATTGATACTTCTTAATAATCGTTTTTTCTTTCCATAATTAGACTTTTTATCTTTTAATTGTAAAGTGTCTATTACATCTATAGCATATGGTAGAGTATTTGTTGTAAACTCTATTTCAATTTCATAGTCAATTTGTCCTGTGTAAGGATAAAATCCTCAGTATCAAAATAATAATTAGTTTGCCTAACTTTATCAATACAGTCATATTCTTCTAATACCTGGTTATCTTCAACAAGATGAAAGTTCTAATTTATTTATGTTAAAATCTCCCATCATGATTGAAGGATTAGAATTTTGGGCAGATTTTAATTTCAAAAATAATATTCTGGAATCTTTAAAATTAAGTATGTACCAATCAAAGATAGTGTCAATAATTATGTGTAAACACTCAAGTAGAGTTACAGAGTGTTAATCAAATAAGCTTTCAAGTGTGTCAGAACATTGGCCAAACCCTTTATGGATGCGTTGACTTTGCTTAAAATTATAATCTTCAAACAGTGTAACTAAATAACGTTCCAGAGCCTCCTCGTTAGGAAAAAAGAACCTTCTTTTTCGTTTGACGTTTGATTTCTTTATTGAGAGACTCAATGAGGTTTGTCGAATAAATGCTATGCCAAATCTGGTAGGGAAACTGATAAAAAGTTAAAAGATTATCCGTATTCTCCAGACTTTCCATGACTTTCCTATACTTTGGCTTCCATTCAGCGATAAAGTCCTCCAAAACTTGTACTGATATTTCTAAATTTTCAGCACGATAAATCATTTTAATTTGCCCCAGAATAACTACCCGATCAGATCGCGTTTATACGTCATTCTTACATCCTTTACTTAAATATCGAAAATTGGGTATCAAGACACTCAAGATTAGAACTACAAAAGATCAACAGAATCCAACTTATTTGGCTCAATTCAGTTGATCTTTTTTGTCATTTTAATTATTAAGCATCACAAACAGATAAATCATCTAAAAAACATGGCGATTGATGACAATCCTATTGCTAGATTAGCGTTACGTTCTGATTCATTTTGGAATTCTGTGAGTGTCTTACTCAATTCACTCAATCCTGAACTCAGTGAAATCCCTTTAGAAAGATTGTCGACAGCTAGAACTTGAATAGCTCTGCGTAACTCTGCAAGAAGTTCACCATTGTCCTTCTTTCCAACTTCTATTTCGTTTTTAAACGTTACGAGTAAGTTTCTCTCTTCTTCAGTTGTTTCTGGATTTAAAATGAGATTATAGATATTGTTTAAGATATCTTCAATTTGGATATTATCACTTTTTGTCAACTAGAACACTCCCTAAATAGATCCTGCTTTTCTCAAGGTAAACATTTGATTTATACTATCATCGAATTCGGAAAGAAATGCTATCTTGGTGAGCACACCTATTTTCTTTTTTTGAAAAAGATTCTACGCTTTTCATAGACTACTGTCAAGACTATTTCGAAAAAATCGAAATAGAGATACAAAAAAAGACCGTTTTCACGATCTTTTTTTCTTGAGAATTTTCCCTCATTCTCGTCTGTGTGTTCTCTGAGCAGTCACTGGGGCTACTACTACTTATCTTCCTGGGACATATTCGCCAGTGTTGGCATCGTAGTAACGGCGTTGGCCATTGACTGTGACGTAGGCTCCTTTAACTTGGCGACCTGATTGGTCAAAGTAAAGGTGTTGGCCATTGATGACTTGTTCCCCTGTCACTGCATAACCATCTGCTCCAAAGTAAGCCCAGACATTAGGCTCGATTTGAGCGAAGCGGTTGGTTACAGGTTGGCCATCGTTTTCGTCATAGTACTTGTAACGACTGCCGACCTTAACGGCTTTGCCCTTGTATTGGATACCATTTTGGTCAAAGTAGTATTCCTTGCCATTGATAGTCCACCTGCCTTTAAGGGCTTGACCTTCAGTATTGAAATAAGACCATTGGTTTGGTGCAATCTCAGCAAAGCTACTTGTTACAAGAGCTCCACTGTGAGCATCATAGTAATAAGTCTTACCATCTTCGACAACAGTTTTCCCCTTGACTTGGATACCATTTTCATCAAAGTACTTAAGGTATCCATGATCAGCACGAACTTGGCCGATAGCCATTGAACCGTCGTGTTTAAAGTACATCCACTGGTCATCACCTACTTGGAGGTAGCGTCCGCTAGCGAGAATACCTGAATCTGGCTCATAGTAATACTTGATGCCGTTTTCCTCGATAATTTCACCCTTAGCTTGGCTACCATCTTCCTTGAAGTAATAGAGGTGACCATCAATGTATTGACGTCCAGTGACACGGTTCCCCTCTTTATCAAAGTAGTTCCAAGCCTTAGTCGCTGGATTGTAGACAAAGATGCTACGTCCGATTTCGCCTGCTGGTGTGATATAACGAGCCTTACCATTTTCAAAGATAATAGAATCAGCTCGGTTGCTGTAGGCCGTACCGACACTACCATCTTGGTTAAAGTAATAAGTCTTACCATCAATGACACGTGAACCAGTCACAGTGTTACCATCAGCGTCAAAGTAATAACGTTTACCTGTGCTGCTATCAGTCGCAAAGACATTGCGTCCCATGTCACCAGTTTCTGCAACATAGTAATGCAATTTGCCATCATCTGTACGGACAATACGATCCTTGGCCTGAATGCCAGTTTCACGGTCAAAGTAGAAATGGTGGCCACTCCAATGAAGGTTACCCACTACCATGGTTCCTTGAGTCGTAAAGGCACGCACCTGCTTACGCTTGTCGTCAAAATCAACGAAGGCATTCTTAACCATGGCACCGTCTAGACCGTAATAGTAGGTATAGCCGTTGCTAGCACGACGAAGGGCATTACGCAATTGAACACCATTATCAAAGAAATAGTAATCCTTGCTATTGATGTTTTGGGCACCCTTGGTCATCTTACCGTCAGCACCGAAGTAATACCAGTTACCGTTACCGTCTTGAACAAATTCATTCTTGATGACTTGATTATCACGAAGGAAGTAAACATCTTGTCCACGACGTTGGAAGACTTGAGTGCTTGTGATGGCACCTGTATCACGAAGTGGTGTTGGCAAGAGTTGGCCGTTGGCTGAAGTATTAAAGTACTGGTTGGTCTTGTCATCACGAAGGACAAAGTTGATGCCTCGTCCAAGGATGTTAGTTCCGTTGAAGTACTTAGCAGACCATTTGGTAATCTTTTCATTCGTAGGCAATTGCTTACCATTTGAGATTTGCACACGGTTGAAAATAGATGGGTACTTAGCTTTCAGCTCATCAAGGAAGGCACCACCGTACTTGCCTTGATAGTCTGTGCCATCTGTGCGGGTATTTGCCACATAGGCTTGGTCCACAATTTGATAACCTTGTTGGTGATAACCGTAGCCGTTAACACGTGTGGCATTAACTACTTCTTTTCCTGGAAGGTTATAAATTTGGTCTGGCACCCAGTCAGCGATGGCTTGAATACCATCTTTGTGGAGAGCACGAAGGACATTAAGGAGGTCCTCAAGTGAGCCATACTTGTTATTTTGACTCAAGGCCATGTCATAACGGTCATCAAAGGCATAACCATTGTCAATTGTTGAATCAAGGAAGGTACCATCCTTACTTGAAACGTACTGTGGTGGAAGTCCAACAGACGTAACACCCCAAGCTTTGAGCAAATTAGTGTTCTTAGCCAAGACACGGTTCATATAGAGTTCTGGCTGATCGTCCGCAAAAGCTTGGAAGTTTGAGAAGGCTTCATACATGACTTGCGAATCAAGGGCTGCTGAAGACTTGTAAACTTGACCATCTCTATTGGCACGGTTACTTGGCTGTGTACGTGCGTCTTGGTTAGCCTTAGCCCCGACTGGTACCCAGACACCGAGGTAACCTGATACTTGCACATTTTCCACACCAAAAATATCGTTGGCATTGAAGGTCAAGTTCCCATTCCAGTCGGTACGTTTAAGAAGGTTTTTAGGCACATCAGAATCGTTGAGGTAGGTTGCTATACCATCTTTTGTTGTCAAAAGTAATGGGCGATAAAGCTGATTACGGTGAGCTCTACCCATGTTCATCGTTACGGTTTCATTGCTACCCAATCGGAAATCATAGTTGTTGGTCATGATGACACCCATCCCTTGCGTACGGGTTTCAGCAGTTCCCCAATCAGTTCTGTTATTGGCACCTTTACCATAACGAACTGATGTCAAGAGGCCGTCATTTCCGACTTTCTTCACTTCCATGTCTTGACCACCAGCTACATACTTGATACGGGCACGCAAAAGGGTATCGATGGCATCAAAGTAAGGCGTCTTCTTGGCCATGTAGTGACCATCCTCACGGTAGAGGTCTCCATAATAAACACGTGTTACAGAGTCCTTATTGGTCAACATGAGGGCATAGACAGATGGCAAGTTGTAAGACGCATAAGTCTTGTGAGCTGTATTGATATCCGCATTGTAAATCTCGAAGGCCTTCTTGATTTCATCACGGGTGAAATTGTAACCAAACAGACTTGGGTTGATACGATCACGGATGATACGTTGGATAATGGTTTGCGCTTCAGTATCGTGGGCACGGGTGAAAATATAGTTGGCCATACGTTCACCGTTCTTATCGTTAGCACCTCGTGGATTCAAACTACTATTCATAAAAGCAGTCATGTCCCCAAGCTGCATACGTGTATTTTTATCACGCATCAAAAGGTTGGTAAGAGCATTACGAAGGGCATTATCAATCGGCAGTTGTGCCCCCTTAGTGTCCTTGTTGTAATATGGGTCGTTGGCAGACCACGCTTCCAAGTATGACAAGTGTTTGATCGCATTGGCTTCAGACTTGTCAACACCATAGGCTGCTTTGAAGTAATCTGAAGCGATTTGGAGAAGGTCGGCATCCACATTGTCCAAGGCATCGACACGCAAACCGTCAAAGTTGGCTGTTGGATCGTTGGCCATGATACTTCCGATATTCATCATAAAGTGGAGCCAGTTAAGTTGTTCCGCCTGAACAGCTGGGTTTGAGTTATCAATATCGTTGGCAAGCAAGAACTCAAGACCACCGATAGAATTGTCCTTGAAGTACTTACGTGTACCCGTCTGATTAGTCGGTGTGCGGTTAAGCAAACGATAGTCAGAGTTGGCGTAGCTAGTACGGTTACCAGTATCACCCTTACTGTTGTTAAAGAGCAACTGTCCACCTTGCAAGTGGTCGTAGGAACTATTTTCAGTGCTACTATTCCAACCTGGCTGAGTCTTGATGAACTGGTCGATACTTGTACGCAACCAGTTGGTATTGCCTTCACGCGCAATACGTTCTTCAATCTTAGTCTGAACAGCTTTAGCAGCTAGATTTAGACTTTCCTGGCTAGAGTTGGTTGAAAATGATCCCGCACCAAGACCTTGATTTTGCATGTAGTTTAGGTAGTTAACCTGAGTTGACTTGTCAGGCCACCAAACCATCAAGAGTGGACGTTTGTCCGCTTCAGTTGAAGCTGTCCAAGTCTTACCATCCTTAAGAATACTCTTTGGACGGTACCAAGCATCTGCTGTGATGAAGGTGTCGAGTTGGTCCAAAGATTTGTTATCGTTTTTGTAGAGCTGATTTCCAGATGAAAAATCCACAGTTGCCTTGATAGGTTCTGTTGAAAATTCATCCTGTGACTTGGTCGCAAGAGCCCCTGTTTCAGCATCAAAGTAATATGACTTCCCATCTTGCTCAAAGACGAAGTTCTTACGCACACTACCGTCACTATTGACATAGTATTGTTTGCCGTTAATCCATTGGATACCAGTCGCTGTATTGGTATTGGCTTCACGAGTTTCTGCCAAGGCACGACGACTACGTGTACGAGCTTCTGTATTTGCCGTCTCAGTTGTTGCTGCACGGTCTGTAGTAGCTGTTGCAGTCGCATTATTTGTATCTTTCGT
Source organism: Streptococcus sp. 21.1 (assembly GCF_016648635.1). NCBI lineage: Bacteria > Bacillati > Bacillota > Bacilli > Lactobacillales > Streptococcaceae > Streptococcus > Streptococcus sp. 21.1. The sequence continues at coordinate 29,427 of NZ_JACLQL010000012.1, forward strand.
TGTAGCACTCGTATCAGCTGCAGCTGCTTGCACATTTGTACTTGGTGCAGCTTGACCTGAGTTAGTATCAACTGTCGTTGCAGTTGTAGTAGGTGCCGCTGCCCTATCTGTAACATCGGTTGTCGTGCTAGTCGCATCTGCGACAGGAATAGCCACGCTCGCAGTATTAGCATCTGCTGAAATAGTTGGTGCTACTGTAGTTGCTGCATCATTAGTTGTGGCAGGCGCTTCTCGAAGCAAATCTTGACTGCTATCACCCGACTGATTCACAGGATTTTGCTCATCGGCCTGAACCTGTTGATCCGCCAACAAAGTTCCACCAGCAACAGTAACCATTGAGAGTGCTGTCACCCCAATAGTCACCCAATTCTTCTTCACTTTATGCATTTTAAAGCGTACTTTTTGTTCCATAATATTTACCTTTTTCCCTTATATTACTTCTATCATAAGCTATTTGACAAGGGAATACAATTACACAACTGTAATATCAGTTTAATGTATCTACCTTCGTTTTCTCAGAAAACGTCCTTTAATAATCTGCCTAATAAATACACCTTGTGAACAAATGCACTAAGGATAACATAAAACCAGCTAAAATCGTTAGGACTAAGACTTTTTTAGACGATAGAATCATCCAACAATATTAATTTATTTTTAAATAAAAAAACCTTCATTTCTAAGATGAAATAAAGGCTTGGTTACGGGGACTAGCAAAATCCTGCTAAAGTATGCGTGGTTTATGGGTTAGGAGGTCGCGATGCTTTCCATATTTAGTAGTCCACAAAACGCTTGATTGCTATTTTTTACTCATTTTCCATGTACTACCACCTAGTGAAAAAGGCACCTATGGTTTCAATAATGGCATAGAGTAATGGGGGTTTTCGTGGTCTGAAATCTGTTTTATAAAAGTAGTAATTCGAAATGAAGATAAATAATATGACAATGATACTCCAAGCTAAGATAAGCATGATTTTCCTCCTCTAGAAAGTCAATTACACCTCGAGTTTAACGAAAATAGTCCCCCATAACTACCCCTAACTCTATTTTCCTAAATACAACTATAATACCCATTATAACACGGCTATGGCTCCTTCTTTTGAATATGAGAGGGATAAAATTATTAGGATTTAAGCGTGAAAAATCACCTAAACAAACAGCAAAACCTTATCTTCACTCAAAAAACCAGCTAATGCTGGCTTTTTTGTCTATTAAGCATCTAGAGTTCTGATAGGAAAATAATAATAGTAATTTATATAGGAATAGGAAAAATTCGCTCTAGATTTTTTAAAGTACATATTAATTAGCGACGCTGTCTCAATTCACCAGTTTTGGCATCGCAGAAGAGGCGTTTACCACCAACATAGACATAACGTCCTTTCACTTGACGACCTGAACCGTCAAAGTATAGGTGTTTGCCATTGATGACCTGTTTCCCAGTCACTGCTTGACCTGCTGCGTTGAAGTAATACCAGCAGCCACGTCCAGCTTCGACAAAGCGGTTCACCACTTGCTCACCAGTGTGGGCATCAAAGTAGCATTTCTTACCTTGGACAGTGAGCAATTTACCTTTGACTTGAGCACCATTGCTGCCAAAGTAGTAAACTTTATTGTTAATGTTTTGAAGACCTGTCACTTTGTGACCATCTTGGTTAAGGTAAGCCCATTGGTTAGCCGCAATTTGAATGAATTGGTTGATGACTGCTTGGCCAGTAACGGCATCATAATAGCGTCCTTCAGCCCAGCCACCTTTTAATTGGCTGTGATCTTTATTGAAGTAATAGAGTTTACCATCAATCACTTTTGCACCTTGAACGAGGCAACCAAAAGCATCCGCATAATACCAGTTGTTGTTTTCAAAGATAAAGCGTGAAACAGCCATTTCACCTGTTTGAGCTGAAATGTAGTATTGCTTGTTGCCTTGTTGCATCATCTGACCTTTGATTTGACGGCCTTCTGAGTCAAAGCAGTATTCTTTACCATTGATGATACGTTTTCCTGTCACAGCGTAACCATGTTCATCTAGGTAGTACCAAGCTTGGTTTTCTTTATTTTGAACAAAAGTATTTACAGCCATATTACCAGTATCAGGGATGAAGTAACGGATACGGCCATCTGAGAAGCGAATAAACTTGTCTTTCGCTTGGATACCTGTTTGTGTATCAAAGTAGAAGGTTGTGCCACACATTTCAAGAAGACCAGTAGCCATGTGACCATAACAATCGAAATAGCGGACATCCTTACGATAACCAGCAAAATCGTAGAAACCGTTGATAGCTTTCACACCATTTTTATCGTAATAATAAGTGTAGCCATCGCTACCTTTAACAAGTGAGTCACGAGCTTGAAGACCATTTTCAAGGAAGTAATAAGCCTTACCATCGATAACCTTTTCACCTTTGACCTTTTGGCCATATTGGTCGTAATAATACCATTGATTTTCGCCTACACGGACAAATGAAGACTTGGCATTGTTCGAATCAACACTTGGTTTAGTCTCACCTGTGATGATTTGGTAACCTGAGTTATTTTGTTGATTTCCTTGTGAAATGATAGTGACATTAGCATTTGAACCATTTGAATGACCTACTGTCACGTTTGGAAACAGTTTATTTGAATTCGAAACAATAGTCACATTTGGCGTAGTACCTGAAGCCGTGATTGTAATCGTCGTGTTTCGACCACCATTCCAATGAATGCCGTTTGAGTCAGACGAACTTGTCGTAATTGTCGCAAAACCGCTAGCTGACGATGATGATGACCATGATGATGAAGACGAGTAAGAATACCAAGCTGAACTTGATGAGCTTGAAGAACTTGACGCACTAGCACTTACTGATGCCGAACTGCTACTTGATTGGTAAGCAGAACCCGTTTGTGATGAATTAGAGGTTTGTGTTCCTACTACTTGAGAAGATTGTGACGAGCTGACTTGACCAGATCCACCACCTACCACAGTCTGTGATGAGCCTCCTGTTGAGACAGATGATGAAGACTCGTAGCCTGAGCTTGTTTGACTGCCATAGTTAGATGACACCGCTGACAAATGGCCAGCATCTTCCGTCAAGGTTGGCGAATAGCTTTCATTAATCAATGAAGCACTTGACTCAATGCCTGCATCTGTTTGTTCAAAACCGTCACCATTAGGAAGTGACACTTCATCTGCTTGTGCCGATTGGTCCGCTAAAAGGGCTCCACCCGCAAGTGCAACCATCGACAGCGTACTAACTCCAATAGTCACCCAGTTTTTCTTGACCTTGTGCAACTTAAATCCAACTTTCTTTTCCATAACATACACCTTTCAATATAACTTTATTTCTCTATACTATGTTAAGGGATTTTGGAAACGAATACAATTACAGATACATAACCCTAATCTCATAAGACTAACCTTCTGCCCATAATCCATTTAAAAAAACAAGCCTAAGATAGATACCAATAGCTTTTATATGTTAGAAAACGTTACCAAAAATATGTTCGGATTTTCTTAAACTCACACAGAAAATCCGATGTTTAGCCATTTTAGCTCCCCCTTCATTAGAGGACTGAGTATAGTTTAAAGCGAAAGTAAGTAGTTTATTGACGATTCTATTAATCAAATTCATTGTTTACTTACAATCTGCTTGACATATCAAGAGATAGTAATAAAAGAAAAGCACTTGAAACATTTTGTTTCAAGTGCTTAAAAGTGGTGAGACTGGGAAGGTACCTACTGAATTTTAATCTAAAAGCATCTAGGATAGTCCCAAAATCACATTTTCTTCTGCCCCTTATCGATTTCTGACCCAAGCTCCAGTATTGGCGTCATAGTAACGACGTTGGCCTTTAACCCAGACGTAACGGCCTTTGACCTGACGGCCAGAAGCGTCAAAGTAGAGGTGTTGACCGTTGATGACTTGCTCACCCGTTACTGCTTGTCCTGAGGCGTTAAAGTAATACCAAACACCGCGAGAAACTTGGATAAAGCGATTGGTTACGGCTTCACCACTATTGGCATCAAAGTAGTATTTCTTGCCTCTGTATGTCAGAAGTTTCCCTTTAGCTTGGACACCGTTGCCTTCAAAATAGTAAAGTTTACCATTGATATGCTGGAGACCAACTACCTTTTGACCATTTTGGTTGAGATAAGCCCATTTGTTGGCACCGATTTGGACAAAGCGGTTGCTTACGGCCTGACCTGAGTCACCATCATAGTAACGGCCGTTGGCCCAGGCACCCTTGACTTGGCTATAATCATTGTTGAAATAGTAGTGATTACCATTGATGACCTGAGCACCTTTAACCAGTTTACCATTGCCATCGACATAGTACCACTTGTTGTTTTCCGTCACAAAGCGTGAGCGAGCAATTTCACCACTATCACCATCAAGGAAGTAACGTTGGTTATTGATAGTGACAAAGTGTCCCTTAACCTGACGTCCTTCATTGTCAAAGTAATACTGTTTACCGTTAATAGTTTGTAGGCCTGTCACGGCATAACCGTTGCTATCGAGGTAATACCAAGCCTTGTTCTCAGGATTTTGCGCAAAACGGTTGACTGCGAGATTTCCTGTATCTGGAATGAAGTAACGTGTGCGTCCGTCCGCAAAGCGGATGAACTTGTCTTTGGCTTGAATACCAGTCTTTTCATCGAAATAGAAGGTTGTGCCATACATGTCGTGGAGACCACGATACATTTGACCGTTGCCATCAAAATAGCGAACGTCTTGGCGAGGACCTGCAAAGTCGTAGAATCCGTTAAAGGCCTGAACCCCTTTAGGATCGTAGTAATAGACGTGACCATCACTGCCTTGGCGAAGGACATGACGTAGCTGGAGACCATTGTCTAGGAAGAAATATTTCTTACCATCAATGACCTGTTCACCTGTGACCATGTTGCCATTCTTATCAAAGTAATACCACTGGTTGGCACCGATTTGAATGAAGGTATTCTTGGCAAGGTAGCCACTCGTTGAGAGGTATTGGACCTTATCACCGACCCTACGGAAACCAGTTGCTGTGATTTCTGTCATTTGTTTAGGAAGGAAGGTTTGACCTGCTTTCAGGTTGAAGTATTGGTTTGTGGCGTTATCTTGCAAGACATAACGAGCCCCTGTACCTTGGATATTGCTTCCATTGAAATACTTGGCTGACCATTGCGTGATTTTCTCATTGGTTGTCAATTTACGGCCGTTTGAAATCTGCACGCGCTCAAAGATAGCTGGGTATTTTGCCTTCAATTCATCGAGGAAGGCACCACCGTACTTGCCTTGGAAGTCATTTCCAAAGGTACGTGTTTTAGCTGCATAGAGACTATTGTAGATTTCGGCATTTGGACGTGGTGTGCCGTAGCTGTTGGTACGTGAAGCTGTTACCACTTCTTTTCCAGGAAGGTTGTAAATTTGGTCTGGAACCCAGTCAGCAATGGCTGAGATACCTTCTGCGTGAAGGGCACGAAGGGCATCCATGAGGTCTTTGAGTGAACCGTATTTGTTGTTCTTGCTCATGGCAATATCGTAACGATCCTCGAAGGCATAGCCATTTTCAATGATAGAATCCAAGAAAGTTCCGTCTTGGCTAGACACGTACTGTGGCGCAAATTCAAAGGAAGTGATTCCCCACCCTTTGAAGCGTTTGGCATTTTGAGCAATGACACGGTTGGTGTACTGACTTGGTGTCTTAACGAAATCTTGGAAGTTTGAGAAACCTTCGTAAATGACCTGTGAGTCAAGAGCTGCTGATGATTCAAAGACCTGCTCACCCTTCTTGGTTGTCGAAGCCTTGGTGCGGGCATCTTGGTTTTCTGAGGCACCTACTGGCACCCAAACTGCCAAATAACCTGAAACTTCAACGGTTGAATGACCAGCAATATCGTCTGCCGTGAAGGTCAAGTTCCCTTGATTATCCGTATAGCGAACCAATCCTGCTGGCACATCAGAATCCTTGAGGTAGGTCGCAAGTCCTGTCGATTTACTGAGAAGCAATGGACGGTAGGCCTGATTTTTGTGGGCAGCTCCCATATTGACCACTAGACGGTCATTTGCTCCCAACTTCATATCTGGACGGTTAGCTGTAAGGACGAGCATTCCTTGGTTGCGTGTTTCAGCAGTACCAAGCTGGTTGGCTTCTTCTGCTCCTTTACCATAACGCACAGATGACATGATTTCATAGCCATTGAGCTTAGTGACCTTCATGTCTTGACCACCTGCTACATATTTAATGCGAGCACGAAGCAGGGCATCGATGGCATTATAGTACGGTGATTTTTGAGCCATATATTGGCCATCGTCGGTAAAGAGGTCCCCGTAGTAAACACGAGTGATACTATCCTTGTTGGTCAACATTGTGGCATAGGCAGCTGGGATATTGTACTGGGTGTACTTTTTATCAGCCTTGCGCATGTCCGCATTATAGATTTCGAAGGCCTGTTTGAGCTCATCCATAGTGAAGGTGAAACCATCTGTTTTTGGATTAATCTGCTTACTGATGATATTGGCCAAAACAGCTTGCACTTCACTATCATGGGCTCGCACGAAAATATAATTGGCATCACGTGGCGTGTGTTTCTGCTCACTTGAACGATTGTTAAGAGAGTTAGTAATCACTCGCTCCAAGCTACCACGGTAATTGCTCTTACGTAAGAAAGTTGTCAAAAGCGTTTCACGTAGTGGATTGTCAATGGATAACTGAGCCCCCTTGGTATCCTTGTTGTATTGATGGTCGTTGTAAGACCAAGCTTCAAGAATCGACAAGTGGGCAATGGCATTTGCTTCATTATCTTCGACACGGTATTTTTCCTTGAAGTAGTCAGAAGCAATCTGCAAGAGGTCCGCATCCACATTGTCCACTGCGTCGATACGAACCCCGTCAAAGTTGGCACTTGGATCATTGCCAAGGATAGAACCAATGTTCATGATGTAGTGGAGCCAGTTTAGTTGCTCGGCCTGAACAGCTGGGTTAGAGTTGTCGATATCGTTAGCCAAGAGCAACTCGTAGCCACCATTTGAACGGTCAATATGGTATTTGCGTGTCCCCGTTTGGTTAGTCGGTGTGCGGTTCATGAGGCGGAAGTCTGAATTGGCATGACTGGTCGTACTATTATTGAAGAAGGTCAGAGCGCCTCCTTGCAAGTGGTCCTTACCAACTAAGAGATTGTCCTCACTCTCAGAGTTCCAGCCAGGCTGTGTTTTGATGAAGTCTGACATCAATTGACGAAGCCAAGTGGTATTGCCCTCACGACCGATACGTTCCTCGATTCCTCGTTGAACCGTTTCGGCAGCAGCTGCCAAGTCATAGCTCATCATATCTGTCGTATAGGTCTTATTACCAAACCCTTGTTGGCTCATATAGTTGAGGTAGTTGACCTGTGTCACCTTGTCTGGCCACCAAGTCATCAAAAGGGGACGATAATCTTTCTCAGTTGAAGCTGTCCAATTTTTCCCATCCTTCAAAATCTGTTTTGGACGGTACCAGCTATCAGCCGTCAAAAAATTGTCCAAGTGTTCAAAACTCTTGCTTGACGTATCATAGGCCTGGTTATAAACCGCATAGATAGAGTTATTTGGAATGGCATCGGCACGATACAAAGGTTTACTTTGATCTACCATCGCCCCAGTCTCATCGAAATAATAAAGACGACCATCAAGTTCAATCGCTGTGTTCTTTTTCACAACGCCATTTTCAACATAATACTGCTTGCCATCAATCGTCTTCAAGTTGGAAGCTACTGGTTTATAGTCAAGACTTGACTGACTTGGTTGGACTGGCTTGTTAGGTTGAGACGGTTGACTTGGTTGAACAGGTTTGTTGGGTTGATTTGGCTGCGTTACAATGGTCACATTTGGTCTTGTGCCATTTGGACTTGTCACCGTCACGTTTGGCTTAGGAGTGTTTGGCCCTGTGATAATGGTGACATTTGGTGTCGTACCGCTGGCCGTAATCGTGATGTTGGTGTTACGGTTGGCATTGATACAAATAGTGCTATCAGCAGCGCGTGTGGCGATTGCTGGTGCAGCATTGGTCAAGACTCTAGGTCTTGCTTGTTCTGTCACACTTGGAGTAGACTGAGCACTTGTTTGCCCAGCTACTTGAGTCGTAGCCTGACCTTGTGAGGCCTGTTCCGTAGTCAGTGTCTCTTGGGCACTAGCTTGAGTTTGCGAAGAAACTGCCACTTCTTGATCGATAACTTGACTGCTTTGTGCTTGAGCAGTTGCCTCTTGAGCGACCGCACTTGTCGTCGCCTGAGAGCTTGTTTCGTGACTTACGCTGGCTGTTGCTACTGCTGCCACACTTGCTTGAGCACTAGCTTGCTCAGTAACAGTTGTTGTCGTCACTAGACTGGCAGTACCATCCTCACTCAGTTGCTGCAAGCCGTCACCATTAGGTGCGCTCGTCTCATCGGCTTCTACTTTTCCTTGAGCTAGGAGGCTTCCACCCGCCAAGGCAACCATTGAGAGGGTGGTCACCCCGATAGTTACCCAGTTTTTCTTAACCTTATGTAGTTTAAAACGTACCTTATTTTCCATCTATAACAATCATCCTTTTTTTCTATTGTTTTCTCTACTCTATGATATATTCAGACAAATTACAAATAGGAAAAAGTCATCTTATTTTCATGAATCTCTGCCGGACGCTTCCTATTATTAACTTTGATTTGTAAAAATGAGACCTTACACCATATGTAAGGTCCTAAATAGAGTTTTTTTGCTTCTCAAACTCCTTCAAGTGCTTATCTTCAAAGGCTTTTGAAGATTAAAGCAAGCTTCAATTAACCTTAAGAGATAGCAAAACTATGAGAGAAGTAGCCCCTAAAAAGACAATTCTGAAAAGAAAATTTTAGATAGAAAGACTCTATTTTTTCATCTGACTAAGATCGTGGTCTGTCTATGAGGAACAAAAATTAAAAATATAAATGATTTACACAGGTGAATTCTTATTTGACTAACGAAACTAAATATAGAATCTTTTATGTCAGTTCTTTAACATTTTTGATAATTCCGTTAGTTTCTGTTATTTATTCTTAAAAAAGGATTATAATGAAGCTAGGTGAATATGTAAGCGTTTTAATTTTGCTTTAAAGGACACTTGGGGGATTATCTAAAAGATTGACATTAGTTACCTAATGCCTAAATAAGGATTATAGTAGGATAACCATTCCTGAGTCACTTTGAACCATCAAACTAGGGCTCATAAAAAGAATACAGCATCATTTCAAACTAGAGCTCTAGAGGGGACGCCTCATACTAGTAAGCTCTAGTTTTTTGTGTCTTAGAAGCCCAAAATAAACGAGATCTTCCATGCTTAGAAAGGAGGAAAATTCCGAACGGCTCTCGTTTTTCTAGAATCATTTCGTCAGGACTCATGTTTGCCTCGAACAGTCTCGTAATATAGAAATTGAGGAGGCTTGGAGAAATAAGGATTGTCACAAAAAGATTAACTTACATCGTTAGGGACTCCTCCCCAATGCTCACTTTTCATAAACTCTCATGACAGCCCTTATTTTGCAGTATGTAAAAAGTTTAAAATGAAAGGAGAATTACCATGGAAAAGAAAGTACATTTTAAACTTCACAAAGTTAAAAAACATTGGGTAACTATTGCAGTGACAGGACTTGCTTTGGGATTGAGTTTTGCAGGACTCAGCTACGCTTCAGCTGAAGAACAACCTACACCTGTTAATGAAGCAACTGTTGAAGCCATCATCAAAGAAGGCGCTATTGACGTTGAGGCTCCAGCAAGTAATGAAGCCACAACTAAACCTGTAGAAAACACAGCTGCTACCGCTTCGAGCGAGGTTGCCACTGTGTCAGAAACACCAGTGGTCACCTCTGAAGGGGCTTCAACAGAAACAGTCTCTGAAAAACCAAGCTCTGAAGTCACAAGCACAGCTAGTTCGGAAGCAGCTAATTCTGAAACTACACATTCTGAGGTAAGTGCAACGACTAGTGAGAGTGTTACAACTGAGAATTCGTCACCAACAACTAGTGATACTGATACCCCTAATTCTCAAGTTCCCTTTGCTGAAAATAATATCACTGGCGGTCACTACTACAGTGATAAACAGGGGAATTGGTACTATGAAGATGCTAATGGGAAAAAACTTACTGGAGACCAAACGATTGATAACGTAAGAGTCTCCTTCTGGGAGGACGGAAAACAAATTAAAGGACCACAAATCGTAAATTACAAACTATACCGTTATTTTGATGATAATACTGGTCAACTACAAACCAAACGTTATCTAGAATATAAGGGAAACTGGTACTATGTTGACAAGGATGGTATTCCTCTCAAGGGGGAACAAACCATTGATAGGCAAGAAGTTTATTTTGATTATGACGGAACTCAAGTCAAAGGAGACTTTAGTGAAAAGTATTCTGGTAATCTTGATAAGATGCACTATTATGACCCTAACACCGGAGCTAGAGTTAGAAAAGAAGGTCTCGTTCAAGATAAAGAAGGAAGAACCTTTTTTATCAATAATGACGGTTCTAAATATACAGGAACTCGTATGATTGATGGTAATCTTTATTATTTCGAAATCAACTCTGGTGTCATGCAAAAAGGAATCAGCATAGAGCTAGAAGATGGAAAGACTCTTCCAACTTCTAATAAATATGGAACGCCCACAAACATTACCCGTCGTTACTATTTTGACTCAGAAACCGGTCAGTTAGTCAAAAAACAAACAATTAAAGAACATGATAAATGGTACTACTACGGTGATGATGGAAATGCTATTCGTCCTAAAGATGGGGAAACCCTTATTAATGGACAAATCGTCTATCTCTACTCAAACGGCCGTCAAGCTAAAGGAGAACTTGTTCTTGATAATGGGGTCCTCCGTTACTATGATCCTGATTCTGGAGCTCGTGTTGTAAATACAAGCCTAACGATCAATGGGATGACTTATAACTTTGATGAAAATGGAATTGGTAAAGATGCTCCAAACCCTAACGGCTACTATAGCGATGAACAGGGTAACTGGTATTATAAGAATGCAAGCGGAGAAAACCTTATCGGTTTCCAAATCATTAAGGGACAAAGAGTATTCTTCCGGGATAATGGACAACAAGTCAAAGGGGCCTATTTAGATATATATAATGACCTTAAAGGTTACTACGATATCAATACAGGAAATCTCGTAACCAATCGTTACGTTGAAGTTAATGGTAATTGGTACTATGTTAATAAATACGGTAGCCCACTAAAAGGGGCCTACATTATTGATGGACAAGATGTTATGTTCGATCCCCATGATGGTAAACAGATTAAAGGAGGATTTGTAAGAGATCCGAAGTTTATCTCCAAATATTATTACATGCCTAAGTACTACTATGATAAAGACAATGGTTGCAAAGTAACCCATGCAGGCTTTGTTAATGAAAATGATTCAACCTACTACCTTGATGATAAAGGACAAATAGTTCTTGGGCTTCAGGAAATTAATGGCGATTTCTATTACTTCCGTCCAGAAAATACGTATAAACACTATGACATTGGAGAAATGTTACGAGATCGTTTTATCTATGAAAATAATAAGGTCTATTATGTTGATCATAGTGGTAAAATCTTGAAAAATCGCTTTTTCGAACGTAATGGAACTGGAACTTGGTATTATTTTACAAAAGATGGTACAGCTGCAACAGGAGAAGTTGAAATTAATGGTCAAAAACTATACTTTGATAATCCTTGGGGTTTTCAGACCAAAGGAAGGGTTGCTCAAAACGGTAAATTCTATGACAAAGATTCTGGTGAACTAGTGACCAATACTTTTAAAGAAGTATTGACTTCCGTTGGTAGTACCATAAATGGCGAAATTTTATATGCAAAGGACTGGTATTACCTTGATAGGGAAGGCCGACCACTAAAAGGACCTCAAACACTTGATTATGTCAAAATGTACTTCTTCCCTAATGGAGCACAGGTTAAGGGACGTTTTGCTCCTGATGGACACTACTATGATAAGGATACTGGTGCACTTGTAACAAACCGTTACGTCCATATCTATAACTGGAAATTTCAAGATAAATACGGTAATCCTGTCGATAACTTTTTTATCCAGTACCCACATAATTTTATTCTTGATCCCAATGATAACACAATACCAGTAGACATTAGTCACTACCCACTTTCAAGCAAAGACTTCGATTGTGAGGACTATTTCTACTACGTTGATGTCAATGGTGATAAAGTTACCGGTGAGCAAACCATTGACAATGTTCCTGTCTACTTCCACAGTGATGGTAAACAAGCTAAAGGGGAACTAATCACTGTCGATGGTAAAATCCACTACTACGATGCCAACTCAGGTGCCCGTTTGTCAAATATTGACATTACTATTAAAGGGCAAACCTATCACTTTGATGCGGATGGAAACGGAACACTCATTAGTTAATGAAGTTATAGAGACTCCTTCTCAATAACGACAGTTTAAAATGAAAGGAGAATTATCATGGAAAAGAAAGTACATTTTAAACTTCACAAAGTTAAAAAACATTGGGTAACTATTGCAGTGACAGGACTCACTTTAGGATTGAGTTTTGCAGGCCTTAACTACGCTTCAGCTGAAGAACAGCCTACCCCTGTTAATGAAGCGACTGTTGAAGCCATCATCAAAGAAGGCGCCATTGACGTCGAGACTCCAGCAACTAGTGAAACCACAGCTAAACCTGCAGAAAACACACTTGCTAGTGCTTCAAGTGAAGCTGCCACAGTGTCAGAAGCACTAGCAGCTAACTCTGAATTGGCTTCAACAGAAACAGTCTCTGAAAAACTAAGCTCTGAAGTTACAAGCACAGCTAGTTCGGAAGTAGCTAGTCCGGAAACTGCACATTCTGAGGTAAGTACAACAAATACACCTACAAACAACGAAAACCTCATCATAAGTACTACTCCTGATAAAACAACTTTAGATACCTCACAAAAAGATGGCGATTTCACCATCACTGTTGAAGCGGAAGGTATCACAAAAAAGACAGATAAAAGAGAGAGTTTCGTTTCAGATGCAAATGGTGTTACCTATTATGTAGATGCAAAAGGGCGGCTGGTTACCGGACCAAAAGACATCAACGGTTTCCAATATTACTTTAACGATGATGGCACTATGGTAAAAGGGCAGCTTAGAAAAGTTGACGACAAACTACACTTTTACGATGGAAACGATGGCAAGCTAGTAACAGATTGTTTTATTACATTCAAAGACAACCACTATATTCCAGAAGAAAACTATAGTAAAGTTGTTTACTTCAATGAACCTGCTTATATCGAACCAAACTATTATGTAATGCCTGGACTAGAACGTTACTATTTCGATAAAAATGGTAATACACTTAAGAAAGGTCGTCAGACGATTTTAGGTGATGACTATTACATCTATGACAATGGCCAAGTTGCTGTTCATAGACTAATGGAATTAGACCACAAACGCTACTACTTTGACGACAAAGGGACCTTAGCCAAAAACAAACAATTTCCTATCATCGAAAAGGGTCTATGGAAGTCTATGCCATATGTATTTTATTCAGACCACGATGGGGTGGCAGATTATCTCAATAAAAAACTAAACATTGTAACTTATCCGTTCCCAATTTACTATACTCTTCCTTCAGAAAATAATAGAGAATATCCAAAAAATCAATTTATGATGGACTACGAAGGTCGTTGGTATTACTTCAACAAAGACGGATTTCCTATCACTGGACCTAAAACTATTGATGGCTTTGAACTCTACTTCCATGAATCATCTCGTCCAGAGGGACATCAAGCTAAAGGCGAATTCATTAATATTGATAATAAAATCTACTACTTCGACAAAGATAATGGTCGTAAAGTCAAGGACACTTCCTTTGAGTTAAACGGTATATATTATATCGCAGATAAAGAGGGAAATATCACTATTCAAGGTGACTCTAAATTCCATAACCAATATGTCAGCGATGATAAAGGAAACTGGTACTACTACAACGCCGATGGCAATAAACTCATTGGCGAACAAACCATTGATAACGTCAAAGTTTACTTTAAGGATAGTGGAGTCCAAGTTAAAGGACACTTCGCTCCGAATGGACACTTCTATGACAAGGATAGTGGTGAACTTGTTACCAATGCTTATGTAGAAGACAATGGAAACTGGTATTATGTCGACGAAAATGGTCAAAAACTCATTGGAAACCAAATTGTTGATAGTTATCATGTTTGTTTTGACGGTAATGGTCGACAACTAAAAGGTGAAGCTAGCTACTCAAATTCAGGTCTACCAAAACATTACTATGATTTGCATAATGGACAAATGGTTATCAACTCACTTATTCAAATCGATGGTAAGACCTATAAATCTGATAATGAAGGTAAACTCTCTGAAGTACCATATGCTTTAAACTATCGCAACCAAATTGTTACCGATGACTTTGAAAACAGCTATTATTATGACTACCAAGGAATGATGGTTAAAAATCAATACGTTACTATCTATCACCTAGAGAATGACTATCTTAACCCTAAAATTAGAAAAGTCACCTATTATGCAGGATATGACGGAAAATTCCTTCACGGTCCCCAAACAATAAATGGTGTTGCTACTTATTTCAATGCCTATGGTGAACAAATCAAAGACCAGTTCGCAGACGATGGTTACTATTATGATAAAGATACCGGTGCTCGTGTTAATTTAGGTGTCAACCGATCAGTTATGATAAATGGTAAATGGTATTATGTTGACCAAAACGGAAAGCAATCTAAAGGAGAGTTTATTAAACAAGGAGGAAACAAATACTACTACGATAAAAATAATGGTGAGCGTGTCATTGGAACACTTTTTGAAGTGAACGATAAACTTTATATTTCAGATCAAGAAGGTGTCATTACTGAAAAGAAAGATGATATCAAAAAAAATGGACTGTTCTATGATGACTACCACAATATCCATTATATGAATGATAATGGTCATCTAGCTAGGAACTTATACGTTCCTTCTAACCACAATGGATTTAGCGATGATACAAAACCATTTTACTATTTTGGTTCCGAAGGAATCGCTTTAAAAGGGGAGCATACTATTAATGGTGAAACAGTATTCTTCGATGAAAATGGAGAGCAAGTAAAAGGAGGTTTCGCAAAAAACGGTAAATATTACGATAAACATACAGGTAACTTAGCAAGAAATACTTTCAGAGAACGTACTGTAAGAATCGCTCGTGAATGGCGTGCTAATGGTATCTCAACTACATTCCGCTACTACCTAGATAATAGTGGCTACAAGGTGTCAGGTTATCAGACTATTAACGGTGAGGACTACTACTTCTACCCTGATGGACCACAGTTAAAAGGGGATTTCGCACCAGATGGTAGATATCACGATAAGGACACCGGAGCTTTAGTCACAAAACGTTATGTTCAAATAAAACCTTGGCATTTTATCACCGACCTAGGTAATGAGCCTATCGACCATAATTATGTTCAAGTATTTCAATTCGATAGATACCCTAGTCTAGCAGACACCTCAACTGGTGCAATTACTAGATATTTTGGTAAAAAATATTCTAATAGTTGGTACTACGTCGATGAAAATAGTCAAAAGGTAACTGGACACAAAACTATCGATAATGTGAAGGGTTACTTTGATAAAGATGGTAAACAAGCTAAAGGTATTGTTGCTGATGATGGTTATTACTATGACAAGAATACTGGTGAACTTGTTGACTTAGGACGTGACAAATTCGTTGACGTTGACGGTAATCGTTACTATGTTGGTAGTGATGGTAAATGTTACAAGGGAGAACAAAAGATTGGAGATGATTACTACTATTTCCACGATGATGGTAGACTAGGCTACGACGAATTGCGAACAATTTGGGCGGGAAATGACTACTACTACCATTATTATTACCCAAAAACTGGAAAACGTGCTAAAAATGTTGACATTACTTTTAACCACTCAATTCGTTACAAGGTGAAAGCTGAGCTTGTTCATTTCGATGAAAACGGTGATGGAAGGGTTATTAAATATATTTACGAATAATATTTATTTCACACATATAATTCCAATTTGTCTTTCAATGAAAGGAGAATTATCATGGAAAAGAAAGTACATTTTAAACTTCACAAAGTTAAAAAACATTGGGTAACTATTGCAGTGACAGGACTGGCTTTGGGATTGAGTTTTGCTGGCCTTAACTATGCTTCAGCTGAAGAACAGTCTACCCCTGTTAATGAAGCGACTGTTGAAACCATCATCAAAGAAGGCGCTATTGACGTTGAGGCTCCAGCGACTAGTGAAGCCACAGCTAAACCTACAGAAAATACACCTGCTACCCCTTCTAGCGAGACTGCTACAGTATCAGAAGCACCAGTAGCTACCTTAGAAGTTCCTTCAACAGAAACAGTCTCTGAAAAACCAAGCTCTGAAGTGACAAGTACAGCTAGTTCGGAAGTAGCGCATTCTGAAACTGCACATTCTGAGGTAATTGCAACGACTAGTGAGAGTGTTACAGCTGAGAATGCGTCACCTGTCGGTGATATCCCAATCGAAAATACCACAAGAGGAACTGACCGTTCTGCCTTTACTGAAAAAAGGAATGGATTTGTTACCGAAAAAGAAGAACGCATTGAAACAGAAAACTATTTAGGTAGTCTTATTACCACAAGACATCCTTATTACGTAACTTATTACTACGATAACAACGGTAATAAGCTTATGGGATGGCAAGATATTAATGGAGAACGCTATTATTTCAAAAAAGAGCGAGAACATCCTGGTTTCGAAACCATTGATGGAAAACTCTATTACTTTACAGATAGTGCACGTATGCTCCATGATGAATTTGTTGAAGAAAATGGTCAAACTTACTATCTAGGTAGCGATGGCGTGCGAGTTTCTGGCTTACAAGATATCAAAGGACAAACCTATTACTTTAATCCTGATAGAAACGGCCAACTTAGCTACGGCTTGAACGTGGTTGGTGACAAGCTCTATCTGTTTGGAGATGCTGGCAAAGAAAATGCAGGACAATTAGTTAAAGACACACATCTCAACAACGGTGATTTCAAACTCAATATTGATCCTAATGGTATCGTTACAGTGGCAAATAACCATCCCGCTTTTCTACAAGATAATGGTGGTCACTGGTACTATATGGATAAAGATGGAAAACTTATGACTGGACCACAAACTATTGATGGTTTGACCTATTACTTTGATTCAAATGGTAGACAGGTCAAGGGGGAACGCCGTAAGGTCAATGGTAAATCCTATTTTTACGACCCAGATAACGGCGCCCTTGTGGCGAACCGCCTCGTCACCTTCAAAGCTGGACGATTCATTCCTGAAGAAAACTATGCTAAAGAAGTAAGATTTGACTTTGCTCCTTATGCAAATTATGATAACAATGAACATCCTGAACTCGAACGGTATTATCTTGGTGCCGATGGCCTACCAGTCACAGGATGGCAAACCATCAATGGTAATAAGTACTTTTTCCAAGATGATGGAAATATGGTCGTGCACAGATTTTTCAATAACTATTACTTCTACAATGATGGAACTATTGCTAGAAATAAACGATTGAATATTCCTACACACTATATTACGAGAGAATTTCCAAATATCTATGAATTTGATAATGATGGGGTTGGTAAATTCATTTCTAGTGATTTTAAGGACCTTCGACAAAAGACTGCTTATTTTGTCCAAGATAAAGA
The DNA here is from genome assembly GCF_016648635.1 of Streptococcus sp. 21.1. Classification (NCBI taxonomy): domain Bacteria; kingdom Bacillati; phylum Bacillota; class Bacilli; order Lactobacillales; family Streptococcaceae; genus Streptococcus; species Streptococcus sp. 21.1. Next base: position 47,099 of record NZ_JACLQL010000012.1, read on the forward strand.
TGGATACTGGCGTTACTATAATGAATATGGATTTCCTGTCGTTGGCCCTGCAACTATTGATGGCTACGACATGTATTTCCATTTAGGAACTCATAGACAAGCTAAGGGAGAGCTCGTTGATATCGATGGAAGGGTTTACTATTTTGATAAAGATAACGGTCGAAAAGTCAAAGATACAACTTTTGATTTCGATGGTAAGACCTATGTGGCAGACCAATCTGGTGTCCTCAGCATTAAAAGTCAATCAACTGAACGAAACCGCTATATCAGTGATTCCGAAGGTAACTGGTACTATGTCAATGACAAGGGTTACCTCCTCCTTGGTGCCCACACCATTGATAACGTCAACGTTTATTTCGGCACCAATGGTGTCCAATACAAAGGCCATTTTGCTCCTGATAATCACTATTACGATAAAGATAACGGTGCTTTAGTAACAGATAGATTGGTTGAGGATGGCGGCAAAGAGTTTTATGTTGATGAAAAAGGAAAGAAGTTTCACGGTACTAAATATTTGGACGGAATTCAGTACTACTTTAGATACGGCGAAAAAGTGAAAGGTGAGTTTAATTATCCATACCGTGGTGATCATTATTATGACAAAGAGACTGGTGCCCTTGTAACCGGAAAATACTTCGAACATAAGAATAACTGGTATTATGCAAATAGTAAGGGAAATATTCTGACTGGTAGAAGAGTCATCGATGGAAAGCATGTCTACTTCTACGATGATGATTACGGACAATATAAGGGTATACAAGCTAAAGATAAACTCATCATTTTAGGTGGTAAGACTTACTATTATCTTCCTGGCTCTGGTAATCGTGCTGATAATGTAACCTTGACAATCAATCACGTTACTTATTACTTCGATAATGACGGGGTTGGCCATATCCTTCGATAGTCATTTACAAGTGACTATGAACAATTACCCAACACAAAAGGAAGTCGACCAACTGTCAACTTCCTTTTTCATATCATCAATAAATGTCATACAAATAGAACCCAATTATGAACAATTCTAAAACAATTACGATTATCTTGTAAAAAAACTTGTTTGTCATAAAAAAAGTATTATAATAAAGATAGGTGAACATGTAAGCGTTTTACTAAAAACGTTGAAAGTGTACTACAGGGGATTAGGATTAGGAACTTGGCTTTAGACTTCTAACGTCAAAATAATTTTTTATGCATGAAAACTGGTCCTTAGGCACTTTGGCATGATAATCTAAGGCTCTTTTCATACACACATCAGTCTATAATATAAAACTAGAGCTTTAGAGAGAATGCTTCAAACTAAGAGCTCTAGTTTTTTGTATTTGAAGACACATGCCATAGGTTGGATTCAATAATTAAACGAAAAGAGAGAAATAAAAGTATTAGGATAAATAAGTAAAATCACTTGTTTCTAGATATAAATTACACAGCATAAGCATATTCTCCTTGCACACATTTGACGTGCTCGCCTATAAAATCGTCTTATGGCCATACCCTGAGAGATTTAGATATGGGGCTCAGTCGTTTTAACAGATCTTCTCACTTTTAACATTTTTCTGACGGCCTAGCTCCTTTATGTTACACACCTAAACATCGGTGTTCATTTTTGAAGGGAGTCTATTATGAATACTGAAATGAATTATCATTGGCAAATGTCAAAGAAACATGTCGTAGCACTTTCCTGTGCAACTGCTCTAGCTACTTTTACTTTAGTCGCACGCCCTACATTTGCGGATGAAGTAAAAATACCCGAAGCTACAGGTCAATCAACTGAAATTATTGCACCCGAACAAGAAACTGTAGTAACTAATGTTGAGATCAAAGCACCTACTACAAATCCTATCTCAACTAATACTGAGCTACCTACTAGTACAAGTACGGTTCTTAGTGAAGCTCCTAGCAGTGAAGTCGCATCATCTGAATTGGCAAGCGAATCACCAGTAGAAATCACTTCTGAACAAGAAATTAGCAATCAAGATAATGAGGCCAATAAAGCTATATCTATTAAAACGGCAACTTCAGAAGCCTCTACTACAAAAACTTCGGTAGAAAAAGTCAATGAACCTATTCCTGTCGAAGAAACAAAAACACCTACAAAAAACAGTGAACAACCTGCCCCAATCGATGAAAATGAAAAGCCAGTCACACCTTCTGTAACACTTGAAAATGCACCTCATATTTCTGGTGGACATTATTATAGTGATGATAATGGTAACTGGTATTACAAGGATGCAAATGGCAAAAATCTTGTCGGGCTGAACTATGTGGATAATGTTCCTGTTTACTTTAGCCAAGACGGTATTCAAATCAAAGGTGGTTTTGCAGAGGATGGCCGATACTATGACAAAGATTCTGGTGCTCTTGTAACCAAGGCCTTTAAAGAACTCTTAACTTATATTGGTCGTGATGATATCAACGGTCAAAACATTTATACTACTGATTGGTACTACCTTGATGCCGACGGACGGCCACTTAAAGGTCCTCAAAATCTTGGTGGTACAAACATGTACTTCTTCCCTAATGGGGCACAAGTTAAAGGACGTTTTGCACCTGACGGACACTACTATGATAAGGACTCTGGTGCGCTTGTAACTAACAGCTTTGTCCATGTCTACAACTGGAATTATCAAAATCAAGACGGAAATCATGTGAATCACTTTGTCATCACCATTCCTAATAATTCAGTCGTTGGACCTAACGGTGAAAACCAATTTTTGGATATGAGTCATTACCCACTTTCTAGCAATGATTTGAATCGCGAAGATTTCTACTATTACGTAGATGATAAGGGGGATAAACTGACAGGACCTCAAACCCTAAACGGCATCCATGTCTATTTCGACCAAAATGGTAGACAACTTAGAGGTGAGTTTGCATTTGACGAAGATGGTACTGTTCATTATTACGATGCGAAAAACGGTGCACGTGCTGAAAATACCATTGTTAGAACAAATACTGGTGCCTTCAAATTCGATGCAAATGGTAATGGACATTTGATGAAACCTGGCGAAGAAATAGATACCCCCGTCACTCCTACACCTACTGTCTCCCTAGACAATGCACCACGAGTTTTTGGTGGTCACTATTATAGTGATAACGAAGGCAACTGGTACTACAAGGATGCAAACGGTAAAAACCTCATCGGTCTCAACTTCGTTGACAACATTCCAGTCTACTTTGACAAGGATGGCAAACAAGTCAAAGGACGTTTTGCAGAGGATGGTCGCTATTACGATAAAAACTCTGGTGCACTTGCAACAAAACGCTATCTTGAAACTGAAGATGGCAACTGGGTTTACGTCAATGATAAAGGCGATAAACTCAAGGGAGAACAAACTATCGATGGTGTTAAAGTCTACTTTGATGATTTCACTGGTACACAAGTCAAGGGACATTTTGCACCAAATGGTAAATACTATGACAAAGATTCTGGGGCTCTCGTAACCAATGCTTTTAAAGAAATCTTGACTTATATTGGTCGTGATGACATCAACAATCAAAATGTCTATACTACTGCCTGGTATTATCTCGATGCTGATGGTAAGCCATTAACAGGACCTCAAACCTTTGGAAATAGTCACTTGTACTTCCTTCCTAATGGGGCACAAGTCAAGGGACGCTTCGCCCCTGATGGACACTATTATGATAAAGACTCTGGTGCTCTCGTCACTGATAGCTTTGTTCATGTCTACAACTGGAATTACCGAAATCTCGATGGTGATCGCATCTTCCACTTCACTATTACCATTCCTGGAAATGATCTCGTAGATCAGGATGGACAGTACCCAAGAGAAAGTAAAGATTTAGATCGTGAAGATTTCTACTACTATGTTGATGCTAAAGGGGATAAACTGACAGGACCTCAAACCTTAAACGGCATCCATGTTTACTTCGACCAAAACGGTAGACAACTTAGAGGTGAATTCAAATTTGACGATGACGGAACTGTCCACTATTACGATGCTAAGAATGGAGCACGCGCTGAAAATACCATTGTTAGAACAAACACTGGTGCCTTCAAATTCGATGCTGACGGTAATGGACATTTGATGGGCCCTGGTGAAGTATAAGTATATAATTCAAATAACAACTATTGATATCGCATAATTACTTTGATTTAGTAATCGTTAAAAAGGAAGTCGACCAACTGTCAACTTCCTTTTTTATCTCACAAATAAACTTTTTCTTCCACTTTAAGAAAACTTTAGGCTTTGCTTTATATACTATAACCATCCTAAAACTTTTCTTTTTCATAATCTCCTAAATCCAGGGTCTAGGTCCTGGATTTTTTTTGTGCGGTCAAGAAATAAACGATGTCACAGGTTTTGAGCTATTTCTTTTCTTCTTTTGCCTGATTAATCATATCTAGGAAATAAGCATGAACCCTTTCGTCACCCGTTAATTCTGGATGAAAAGAGGTCACCAACATCTGCTTCTCTCTAGCTGCCACGATAGCCCCATTGACTTGTGCTAGAATCTCCACTTCTGGTCCAACAGCTTCAATAATCGGCCCACGAATAAAGACCATTGGGATTTCCCCTATTCCTTTAAATTCAGCATCTGTGACAAAACTGCCCAATTGGCGACCATAGGCATTTCTGGCTACATTGATGTCCATACTTGCCAAATGTTTTGTTTGGTCCCCTACTATAGTTTTGGCCAACAAAATCAGACCTGCACAAGTCCCAAATACAGGTAGTCCTGCATCAATTTTCGCCTTTATCAAGTCAAACAAGTCTAAATCATGCAAGAGTTTCCCCATGACTGTCGACTCTCCCCCTGGTAGAATGAGCCCGTCTAAATCAGCGTGAGCTTCCCAATCCTGTCGATTTCTGATTTGAACCGTTTCAACCCCAAGTACTTTCAAGACCTGCTCATGTTCTGCAAAAGCACCTTGCAAAGCCAGTATTCCGATTTTTGTCATCTATTTTCCTCGCTCTGCCATTAAGATTTCAATTTCATCCTTGTTAATACCAACCATGGCTTCCCCTAAATCTTCTGACACTTGCGCCAAAATATCTGGACGATTATAGTTAGTCACTGCTTTGACGATAGCTTCCGCACGTTTTTTCGGATCACCTGACTTGAAAATCCCTGAACCAACAAAGACACCTTCAGCACCCAACTGCATCATAAGGGCAGCATCTGCTGGCGTCGCTACACCACCTGCCGCAAAATTGACAACCGGCAACTTGCCATGTTCATGGACATAGCGGACCAAATCAATTGGCACCTGTAGGTCTTTAGCAGTAATATAGAGTTCATCTTCTCTAAGATTTTGAATACGGCGAATTTCTTGATTCATGAGTCGCAAGTGGTGAACAGCCTGAACAATATCACCAGTCCCAGGTTCACCCTTGGTACGAATCATTGATGCCCCTTCAGAGATACGGCGAAGAGCCTCACCGAGGTCCTTGGCTCCACAGACGAAAGGCACATCAAATTTGGTTTTGTCCACATGAATAAGATCATCGGCTGGTGTCAATACCTCGCTCTCGTCGATATAATCAATCTCAATTGCCTGCAAAATCTGTGCTTCCACGAAATGACCAATACGCACCTTAGCCATCACTGGAATACTAACAGCGTCCTGAATTTCCTTAATCATCTTAGGATCACTCATACGTGACACACCACCCACTGCACGGATATCGGCCGGAATGCGTTCCAAGGCCATAACCGCAGCGGCTCCTGCCGCCTCAGCGATACGTGCTTGCTCAGGATTTTGAACGTCCATGATGACGCCCCCCTTAAGCATCTGTGCCAAATTTTTATTTAAGTCGTAACGATTTGTCATTGCAATCACCTCTCATGTTTTTATGCCCTCTATTTTACACAGGATGATTTTTGAAAAAAAGACTCTATTTCCCAAACTGTATGGGGACAATTGCCCTTTCAATCATATCTATAGACGAAAAAATAAATAAATTAGGAAAACTCTTTTATAGGCTATAACTATCACAACTATAAGCATCTTTTTATAAGAGTATGGCATTTTTGTATCCGTTTTCTATTGAAGTTATTAGAAAATAAGATTAAAATATAATCGTAAATTAATTTTTGGTGTTCATGATGTTTTATATGTCACAGCATGAATTTACCAAGTCACCATATAAGGGGGAAAATTATGGAAAACAAAGTTCGTTTCAAACTTCATAAAGTTAAGAAACATTGGATCACAATCGCTGCCTCAAGTTTGGCTATCGGGGCTTCACTAATTGGACTAGGACAGGTCGGAGCTGATGAAGTCAAACCAGAAACGACTGCTGTTAACAGTCCTGAAAATGTCGTCTCTGACAGCAATCTTGAGACAAGTGCTAGCCTTATTACAAGAACCGAAGTAGCTCCAGCAAGCACTACTGTTGAGAATACTTCTAGTGCAGCAGTATCTACTGACACTACACCTACGAATGTCGCTACTCAGCCAACAGAAACAACTGCTACACAGCCTAGTAACGAGGCCGATAAAAAGGTTGAAACCGCTCAATCTAGTGAAACAACTATTGCTGATAGGGGTGCTGAAGTCTCATCTGAAACAAGCGACAACGTAACTACTTCACAGGAAACACCCTCACAAGGTGGCAGATTCACTTCTGATAAACAAGGTAACTGGTATTACCTAGACAGCGAGGGCCACAAACTAACTGGCCCACAAACCATCGACAGCTTCAACCTCTACTTCCATGACAATGGCATCCAGGCAAAAGGTGAAAAGGTAACCATTGATGGCAAGGATTACTACTACGATAAAGATAATGGGCGTAAGGTAACTGATACAAGTATTGAAGTAGATGGTAAAACTTATCTAGCAGATGCTGATGGTATCCTAACCGAAAAAACACAACTACCTACTCAGGTCGTGACCGGTGGTCATTTCCAATCTGACAACCAAAAAGATTGGTATTACTACACTGCCAACGGTGAAAAATTGACTGGTTGGCAAAATGTTGATGGTGTCATCCTTTACTTTGATAAAGATGGCAAACAAGTCAAAGGACAAGAACGAGAGATTGGTGGAAAATACTATCGATTCGATGAGAATGATGGTTCTCTATTAACGAATCAGTGGCATCACACTTCAATTTTCAATGGCTATAGGACAGAACCTCAATATACAACTTATACTAATTACTTAGGCGAAGATGGTGCTGCATTTATTGGATGGCATACCATTGACAGTAAACGTTATTATTTCAAACCTGACGGACTTATGGCTAAAAATGATACTGTCACAATTGATGGGAAGATTTATCTTTTTGATTACCAAGGACAATTGGTCAAGAACAAATATGGCATTGTTGAAACTCCTTCAATGTTCCATGCAAACACTTCTACCTACCGTACCAATGCTAACGGCGAAGTCTTAACTGGTAAACAAATTATCGATGGAAAAGAATATATCTTTGCTTTAAAGGGTCAAGTTCTTGATGGTATCATAGGTTATGACAGCAAACTTTATCTAGTCACAGATAGTAAAATAGAAAAAAACTATTTTGGAGCCCTTTTTTCAAAAAAAACATTTTGGGGCGGGCCTAGTTTCTCTGGAATCTATGGAACTGATAAAAACGGTGTCCTCCTCGAGGGCATCCAACGAGGCTCCGATGGTTACCTTCACTACTTCCAACCAAAGGTGGAAAGTATTAACAAGCCTACGTGGAAAGAAATCGATGGCAAGCGCTATCGTCTAACAAAATCATATCGAACAGAAAGATATGCTGGTATGTACACCACTATTATCCTTACTAACGACACTTTGAAAGTCGATGATAAGACCTACACAATTGATAATGAGGGAGTAGTGACTGAATTTACGGCTAAAAACCAATTTGTTCGCGATGATTTCTGGAACTGGTACTACTACGACAAAGAGGGCAAACTCCTAACAGGCCGTCAAACCATTGATGGTGTTCAACTCTACTTTGATAAAAATGGTAAGCAAGTCAAAGGTAGCCTAGTAGACATTGATGGTAAAACTTACTACTTTGACAAAGACAGTGGGGCTATGTGGACGAATACCACTCTCGAAAAAGACGGCAAAACTTATATCATCGATGAAAACGGTGTGGCTACTGAGAAAGTGAATTAAAAAGGAAAGACAAAATATTTCTACCACTTTAAGAAAACTTTAGGTTTTAATTTATATGCTATAACTATCCTAAAACTTTTCTTTTTCATAATCTCCTCAATCCAGGGCATAGACCTTGGATTTTTGGCTCTTTGTCAACTGTAGTGGGTGACGAAAAGCTAACATCTAGAGAGGACCAGATAGGTCTTCTCTTTTTGTATATTCAGAGTGATGAAAACACGCTTCCTAAAGTTGATAAAATTTTTAAAACCGAAGCCCAGACGTTTAATATCTTTGATAAGCTTATTGGTCCCCTCCAATTTTGCATTTGAG